>MGQA01000001.1:0-5302 GCA_001797665.1 Deltaproteobacteria bacterium GWF2_42_12
ACAGATGGAGAAATGGACAACAAATCTTCAAATGTCTGTACTGTTCAATCGCGTATGCTTGTTTGCGGCAAGAAAGTTGAGAGATTACCAAAATAGTGGATTAAATATTGTTTCCTATGTGCTAACGATTTTAATGCTAATAGTCCTGACTATTTTCTCTTTTGCCGTAATAAATTATGGTCTTTTTAAGATTGACGCGAATCTATTTGGCTATTCTGTGGCACCAACCTTTTTTACTTTCTTTTACTACAGTTTTAACAATCTTTTGTTTAATTCTATTCGAGAAATTGCTCCAACCATGCCCATTTCACAAACTGCCTCAATGATTGAATCTTTCTTTGCTTTATTTCTTGTAGTAATTTTTGTATCCTTATTGTTGTCTGTTAGAAGTCAAAGACACGCTGAAGAGTTAAATGAGGTTATTAAAGGAATCGAGGGTCAAGGGAAAGATATGGAGGGTTTTATAAAAGACGAATACAAGATAAACAGCATTGATGACGCTATGGCTGAGCTAGAAAAACTAAAAGCGGGTATGGCAAAGTTTATTTACAAGATCACGGAAAGTATTCAATAATGCCACCGCCAAAAAATCAAAATAATAAATTATTCCCAATATGAACCTACCAGAACCATTGCCAAAACAATTTTCGAGCTTAATGGATGATGTACCATCTGGAAGATTAGAAATCCCTCAATTTCAGAGAGAGTTTGTTTGGGAAATTAAAAAGTCGGCTAGCTTATTGGGGCACAAATAAGGCACAAATAAGGGACAACACTTCCCAATATCCTCAGGGAACTATAGAGAAATAAAGAAAGGTAAAAATTATGAATTTCAAAACTACTGTAATCCTCTACGATAGCCGTAGAATGAATAGAATCACCGAACAATACCTGATTGATTTGAAAAACAAGATCGAATCTCTGATATAGGAGTTACCTATGCCGACTTTACAATTCAAAGGCAAGAACATCATCTGGAATCACCATCTTTCCATACCCTATCACACCTTGGATGAGGTAGAAAAACTGCACTTCCAGCCGGAAAAGGCGGACGGCAATCTGATTATTGAAGGGGACAACCTCCTTGCCCTGAAAGCCCTGCTTCCGCAATATGCCGGAAAGGTGAAGTGCATCTACATTGATCCGCCGTATAATACGGGGAATGAAGGCTGGGTGTATAACGACAATGTGAACAGCCCTATGCTCAAGGATTGGTTGGGCAAGGAAGTTGGAAAGGATGATTTGACTCGTCACGATAAATGGCTTTGCATGATGGTTCCACGGCTGAAACTCTTGCGGGAACTGTTGGCGGATGATGGTGCGATTTTTATTAGCATAGACGATAATGAACAACATATCTTAAGAATGGCGATGGATGAGCTTTTCGGGGAGGAGAATTTTGTAGCAAATATAGTATGGCAAAAGAAGTATGGCCCTGCAAATGATGCGAAATTTATTTCCGAAACACATGAATATGTAATTATGTATTGCAAGAACAAAGAATTATGGGCGCCTAATTTAATAAATAGAAATGAAGGACAATTAAAAGCATTTCAAAATCCAGACAATGATCCGCGCGGCGTATGGAGAGCAAGTGATTTATCGGCACGGACTTATTCTAAAAATTGCGATTATGAGATAAAGATTCCATCAGGTAAAATTGTAAATCCACCTGCAAGTCGTTCCTGGATTATTACTCAAACCAGATACAATGAATTGCTCAAAGATGGCCGAATTTATTTTGGAGTTGCTGGAAGTGGGCGACCTATGCAAAAGAAGTTTTTATCTGAAGTAAAAGAAGGTATTACTCCACAAACGTGGTGGGACAGGGAGTTCGCAGGTGATAATAAAATCGCACGTTATGAATTAAAGGAGATATTTCCAGATAATATTTTTGACACACCAAAGCCACTAAAACTATTAAAAAGAATAATTGAGTTATCTTGTAGTAGTAAAGACGCCTTCATCCTCGATTCATTTGCCGGTTCCGGCACTGCCATGCACGCCGTCATGGACTTGAACAAGGAAGACAGCGGAAACCGCAAGTGTATTATGATCCAAATGACCGAAGCAACAGAAGCCGAGCCAAAGAAAAACATCTGCAAGGATATTACCCGTGAACGGGTAAAACGCGCCATTGATAAATACGGCTACGATTCAGGCTTTCAGTATTTCAAGGTTGGTATTCCAATAGATGCGGAAACCCTTCTTTCGGGCAACCTGCCTACCTTCAAGCAGTTCGCTGATTATGTATATTACCTCTGCACGGGCGAAAGCCTGAAAAACAAGTCCGCTCCCCGCTTTAAACATGCGAGGACAAGCCTAAACGAAAAGTCATATTTCGTGGGAGAACACGGCAATTCAGTCATTTATCTGGTGTATAAACAAAACTTTGATGTGCTTACCCGCATGGCGCTCAACTTGACTCTGGCCGAAAAAATCATTGTCGAACATCCCAAGAAAAAAATCATCGTGTATGCACCAGCCTGCTTCCTCGAAGAAGACTACATGAAAGAAAAGAATATTGATTATGTCGGCATTCCGTATAATCTGTTTAGAAGAACTTAGGGGGAACACGGTTCACTTAACCCATTTACCCATCCCCACCCCAACCCTCCCCTTGAAGGGGAGGGTGTTAAATGTCCCCTCTCCATCAGGGAGAGGGTTAGGGTGAGGGTGGGGTAGTGCAACAATGTAAGGCGATAAATATATGTTTCTGAAAAAATATCAGATAAAAGTTGTTCAAGAACTGAAGGCGTTTTACGGCAAGTCGCGGGAAACAAAGGATGCCTTCGATACCGCCCGCAAAGCCCTTCCGGCGGAAATGCGCCATACCTTAAACTGGGTGCAGACGACGTTCCAGACTGCCGGAAAGGAATACAAAGACCGCTGCACTAACGGGCTTGGCGAATACTATCCGCGTGTTATCATGAAAGTCCCGACTGGAGGAGGCAAGACCCTTCTTGCGGTGGAAGCGATCCGCGAATATCAAAACCTCTTTGCCCGCAAGCGTACCGGGCTTGTCGTCTGGATTGTACCAAGTGAAACCATTTATTCCCAGACCGTGAATAAACTCCGCGACAAGGCAAACCCCTTGCGACAGCTTCTTGACCAGGCAAGTGGAAACAAAACCCTGATTCTTGAAAAAGGACAACGCCTCACCACCCATGATATTGAAGAAAACCTTGTCATTCTTTTTGTGATGATCCAGTCCATCAGCCGTCAAAACGGCAAGGAAGCCCTCAAGGTTTTTCAGGACTCCGGCGGGTTTGAAAGTTTCTTCCCGTCAGATAACCGGTATGACCTCCACTCGGAACTGATCAAAGCGTGTCCGAACCTCGATCTGCTTTCTGAAATCGGGCCGATCATCCGCACAAGCCTCGGCAACGCCATCCGCCTTTCTAAACCGTTTATCATCATTGATGAAATCCATAAAGTCTTTTCCGACATGGCGCGTAAAACCATTGACGGGCTCAATCCTGAAATGGTTCTCGGCCTCACCGCCACGCCTAAAGCGGAAATGAACACCCTCGTGACTATTACTGGTCTTGAACTAAAAGATGAGGATATGGTCAAGTTAGACATGCACATTATCCCGCCATCTGGTCGTAAAGAAGCCGATTGGAAGTCTATGCTTCGTGAAATCAAGGCGCACCGTGACACTCTCGAAAAGAAAGCCAATAAATATAGGCAAAATACAGGTTTATACATTAGACCTATTACGCTTTTGCAGGTCGAACGGACTGGAAAAGAACAACGTGGTAAAGGTTTTGTTCATAGTCATGATGTGAAAGATTTTTTACAAGAGATGGAAATAAATCCTGATGAAATAGCCATCAAGTCAAGCTCACAAAATGATATTGAAGATGTTAACCTTTTCTCTCGAGACTGTAATATCCGTTACATTATTACCAAAGAGGCCCTTCGGGAAGGCTGGGACTGTTCCTTTGCATATATGCTTGGCATTATCCCTAACGTCAATTCCGATACCGGCATTACCCAACTTGTCGGGCGCATCCTGCGCCAGCCCTTCGCCAGAAAAACAGGCGTAAATGAATTGGATGAAAGCTATGTCTATTATTCCAAAGGCGATACCAGGTCAATTCTTGAGAAGGTAGATGCCGGATTCAAAAACGAAGGACTCGAAGACCTTATTTCTAAAATCAAAGTTGAAGGCAACGACACTATCAACCCCGCCAAAAAAGTGAAAGTTCGCAAGGAATTTAAGAGCAAGTTTGAAAGCGCCTTTTATCTACCTGTCTGGGTAATGATGGACAACGGAGACAGGAAGCGCCGCTTTTCTTATGAACTTGATATTAAACCATTTATAGATTACTCATCATTCACAATAAATAATCAAGTTATTGACCGGCTTAAATCTTCATTCAGCGACGAGACAAAAGAACGGCGGTCAATCATTGTAACATTGGATGCAGAGAGCAAGGTGGCTGCTACGTATGAGCATTCAGAGGTCAACGGAACGAAAGAAATCAATATTGATTATCTGACCCGTCGATATGCTGAATTAACAGAAAACCCGTTCTATGCCCGAAAAATGGCCTGTTCCCACACCGAAACATTGATTAAAGGAATCGGGAAGGAAAAGGTTGAAGCCCACTTCGGTTATATCTCGGCATTTCTCTACAAACTTCTTTCCGAAGTAAAGACAAAGGGAGAGGAAAGCCTTTTTCTCGAATATCTCAAGGCGAAGAAGATCGTGCTTGCTGTTTCAGGCGATCCCGATATTGGCTTCAAGATACCCGATGAAGACAATATCGTTGTCGGGCGAATGCCGAACTCCTATAAGTATTACCTCTTTGAAGATGTTGACCTTGCCTCGATGAATAGCCTTGAACAAAAAGTCGGAGACATTCTCGATAAGCAGGAAAGGATTCTCTGGTGGTTCCGCAACAAGGTGTCCAGGAACTGGTATTCCATTCAGGGATGGCAGGAGTACAAGCTGCGACCGGACTTTGTGGCCGCTAAAAAGAAAGAAAATGGCGGACTGGAGCTTGTCTATATCCTTGAAAGCAAGGGTGAGCATTTAACCGGAAATGCAGACACGGTTTACAAGCAGAAGGTCATGAACATCATGACTGAACAGAAAAAACAAAAGGCCATTTATCACTATGAGCAGGCGGAGCTTCCATTCGGCCAGGTAAATGACAACGTGGAATTCTATCTCGTGGAACAGGGCAAGGAAGAAGAAGATTTGAAGAAGTTTTTCAAGTGAGCCTCTTGCAAAACTCTGTTTTTTGTCATTCCCGCAGAGCTTCTGGTCCCCGATTAAAGCATTCGGGGA
>MGQA01000001.1:5382-10718 GCA_001797665.1 Deltaproteobacteria bacterium GWF2_42_12
TGTGGACGTTGATGATTGCATTGAACGGGATTTTTATATCTGGGAAAAGAAAACAGATAAGTTTCATATTTGGCATTGGTTTGATGAAAAATTACCTCATGGGATTGCAGAATGGTTAGTTTAATGAAAGGGATATAACCTTTCAACTACCTCACTTAATACATGTAGCAATATTATGATTAACTACGACCTCTACAAACTCCTCAAAGAAGAACTTAAGAACGGCTCCAATGACCTTGTTACAAGGCCCACAGGACAGATTCTCAGAGAGCGTATTGAGCGGGACATTGGAAAAGAAAATGACGGGACTGTGATTGCCCTGGATTTTTCAAAGATAGGGATAGTTGACTATTCGTGCGCGGACGAGATTGTGGCAAAGGTCATATCACGGCTTTTAAGCGGCGAATACGGGGATAGATATATTGTTCTGAGCGGCCTCAATGAGAACCAAAAGGAAAATATTGAAGTGGCTTTGGAGAGGAAAGAGCTTGCGGTCATGACTGAAATGCGGGACAAGGAAAAGATTCTCATCGGCAGCCTGAACAAATATCTTTCGGATACTCTGGAACTCATCCTGAAAAAGGGAAAAATCACTGCAAAAGAGCTTTGTGAAACAATGCAGCTTGAACCGAATGCCGGTGGCATGAGGTTATTAAATCTTTATAAAAAGAGACTTGTGAAACGGAGCGAGGCGGTTCAGGACGGAGGGAAGGTGTTGGCGTATGAGAGAATTTAGAAGGCGCAAAAAGAAATGAACATGACAACAATAAAAGAGCTTTATCTCAAGGCATGGGAAAAAACAAAGGAGATGAAAACACTTATCACCTTTCTCATCATCACCAACATTGTATTCCTCATCTTTGGCCAGTGGATGATTGCGCTGGGAATTCCAGGGGTTGTAGAATTAAAAAAAGAGATATTAAAAGAACTGCCTGAGATGGGCTATCTTAAACCTCTGACTGGCCCGCTTGCGCCATACCTTTCGCTAAAGATACTCTATACCTTTGGTTTTAATCTGATAGTTGGCGCATTTTTATCTACCACCCTCCCTGGCATCATCTTCTTTCTTCCATACCTTATCACCGTCTTCAGGGCGTGGATAGTAGGCGTAATCTTTTACGGGATAATGCCTACCAGCCTGCATATGGCTCTCTTTTATGGCACATTTATCCTTGAGTTCGGCGGCTATGTATTTTCAGCAGCAGCAGGCATCAACATAGGTCTTTCACTTTTGAATCCTGCATGGAAGGCAAAAGAGACAAGGATTGAGGCAGTTAAAACAGCCATAGAAGATACAAAGTTATTATTTGTTTTTGTTGCAACGTTTCTCCTTTTGGGCGCTATATGGGAAATGACCTGGCTCCACTTCTTTGGCGTGCCCTTGATAAAGTAGCTGATTTTATCAGAGATAACACCTAAGTATGGTTTATTTTGTAATGAACCTGCTATTCTATCAAAGGCTTACAAGCGGAAAAGTTCCTGATTTCAAAGATTTTTCTTGGATAGCCTTATTAAAATATGCTATAAACGCCATTAAAGGCATGCTGGAGAGACCACTGAACTACTGATGTAAGCGGGTTGTCCTGACTTCTCGCTGGTAGCTATCTGGTTTATAAACAGATTATGCAGATTCAGAATAGAATTACCCTTGCCTCATCCTCCCCGCGAAGAAAGGCCCTGCTTGAAGAGGCAGGCTTAACATTTAGTATATGCCCTGCTGATATTGATGAGGATATAAGGAAAGGCGAATCACCCAGAGAGCATACCATCAGGCTTGCAGAAGAAAAAGCGCAGGTAGTTGCGAAAAAAACAAATGACAGTTGGATAATCGGGGCAGATACAATAGTATTCATTGACAACCAAATACTGGGAAAACCATCTGATATTAACGAAGCAAGAAAGATGCTCAATCTTTTAAGCGGCAGGTATCATACGGTTGTTACCGCATTCTGCATCTTGAATGTCTCAACAGGCAAAACTGTAAAAAAGGCTGTGGAAAGCAAGGTAAAGATAAAAAAACTCGCTGACAAAGAGATAGAGGACTATCTTAAGACAGGTGAACCGCTTGACAAGGCAGGCGCATATGCTGTACAGGGTGTTGGAAATTTCATGATTGAGGAAATAGGAGGCTCGTACACAAATGTGGTAGGGCTTCCAATGGAAGAGTTAAAAGATGCATTGAAAAAAGTTGGAATTGTAAAAATGTAGCGTTGGGGTTTATCCCCACCTCCCCCTGTCCCCCTCCAGAGGGGGATAAAGGGGGAGGTGGCCCATAAATGGCAACGCTACTTGAAAGGTGAGTAAATGCCATCCATTGCTGCAAAGAATATTGGAATAATCAGAGAACGAATAGAACGGGCTGCCAGGCATGCTGGTAGAGATTCTAAAGAAATATCCCTTGTGGCTGCTACAAAATCAGTTGATGCAAAAAAAATACAGGCAGCCATAAAGGCAGGGGTCAACACATTTGGAGAAAACTATGTGCAGGAGGCAAAGAAAAAGATTAAAGAAATAAGGACGAGCAAGGATATAAGCTGGCATTTTATAGGCCACCTTCAGAAGAATAAGGCAAAAGAGGCGGTCAAGTTTTTCAATATGATAGAAACCATTGACTCGGTAGGCCTTGCAAAAGAATTGAATAAGAAGGCAGAAAGAAAGCTTGATGTCCTGATTCAGGTAAATCTGGCAAAGGAAACAACCAAGGGCGGCGTTTATGAAAACGAACTATTGCCACTAAGCCGCGAAATAGCTAAACTGGAAAATATTTCGTTAAAAGGACTGATGACCATTCCGCCATACTTTGAAAATCCTGAGATGGCAAGACCGTATTTTACCGCCCTTAGAAGGCTGGCGGAAAAGATTCGCCGTGAAAATATCCCAGGTGTTGTCATGAAGGATCTCTCCATGGGCATGTCCAATGACTTTGAGGTTGCCATTGAAGAGGGCGCAACAATAATAAGGGTCGGGACAGCGATATTTGGGGAAAGACCGGAGAAAAAACAGGTTAAAGGTTGAGGTATAGAAAAATCTATAGCCAGCTTGTGTAAATTAGGCAACAAGCTGCTATTTTAGCCATTATCTTATTGAATATACCACACCTGCTGTTAGGCTATTGGTATCATCAAAATTATACTTGACTCTTGTTTCACTGTAATATATAGTTTCACCATATGGTGAAACAAGCATATACAGTAAAACAACTTTCAGGAAAAGACCTGCTAAAAAAGGCACAGAAAAGCATAGAGTCTCTTCTTTTGGATGTCCCTTTAGTTAAGCTGAAAGAATCTAAAGCCAATGTCAAAATTGATAATCAAGAAATTGATTTTGTATTGAGCGCTCTTATTTCCGGCAAGCCTGCAAAATTTATTGTAGAAGTAAAATCACAAGGTGAGCCACGGCTTGTAAGAATGGCAATTGCCCAACTCAAAGAGTATCTTAAGAACTTTAAAGATTCCTATGGTATACTGGTTGCTCCTTATCTAAGTGGTGCCAGCAGACAGATATGCAAAGAAACAGGCATAGGCTGCATTGATCTGGCTGGTAATGCCTTTCTATCCTTCAAGAATGTGTTTATAGACAGGAGTGGGAGACCCAACCCCTTTACTGTTAGCCGTCTCTCAAAATCCGTATTCTCACCTAAATCAAGCAGAATCCTGAGGGTTCTTCTTTCTGACCCTTCAAAGAGATGGTATGTTGAAGACCTATCAAGGGAGGCTGGTATAAGCATAGGGCTGACCTCAAGGGTAAAACAGACGCTCATCTCTGAAGAATGGGTTAAGGAAGAAAACAAGAAATTCTATCTTGTTAAACCTGAAGAAGCGCTTAATCAATGGGCGAATAATTACTCCTACGAAAAAAACCAGAGCTTTTCATTCTATTCTGGTCTTTCAGAAGACCAATTAGAGACATCAATCAAAAAGGAGTGTGAAAAGAGGAGATATAGATATGGCCTTGCATTATTCTCTGGAGCAAGAAAGGTGGCGCCATTCGTAAGATTTATGAGATTCTTTTCTTATATTGACGGTGATATCGAAGATATTGCAAAAGCCCTGCAACTGAAAAAAGTAGAGACAGGGGCGAATGTTACCCTCCTTCAACCATATGATGAAGGTGTCTTCTATCGTCTTCAGGATATTAACGGCATTAATATTGTGTCTGACATTCAGCTTTACCTTGATTTGAAGAGTTACAAAGGGAGAGGCGAGGAGGCAGCAAAGGCCATATTTGAGCAAAGGATAAAAACTAAATGGTGAGCATAAGCCAATATGGAGAAAGAGAGGTCAAAGCCTGCAAGTCCGTCCTCTTAGAGCTTGTTCATCTCCTCGGAGAGATTAAAGACGAGATGGTAATAATCGGCGGATGGGCTCCAACTTTTCTCTTGCCACAGTCTGATGATCCACATGTTGGCAGCCTTGATATTGATGTTGCCCTGGACTTTTCAAAGATTCCTGATAATACTTACCATACAATCCTAAAAGCATTCCTTAAACGTGGCTATACGCAGGACAAAGATCAACCATTCAGGTTTTTCAGAAAAGTTAAGGTTGAAGGAGTATTTCAGACCGATGCCTTTCAATCCGACGCATTTCAGATGCCGATAAATGTAGAGGTTGACCTTATGGCAGGAGAATACGGAGGCACCGCCAAAGCACACAGAACGCAGAAAATTCAGGATGTTCGCGCACGCAAAGCCAGAGGCTGTGACCTTGCCTTTGATTCTTCAATCACTGTTACCCTCGAAGGTGACCTCCCGGATGGAGGAAAAGATAAGGTAAACTTTAAGGTTGTTGGAATTGCCCCATTCCTTGTGATGAAGGGAATGGCGATGTTTGAGAGGATGAAAGAAAAAGATGCCTATGACATTTATTATTGTGTTGAGCATTATCCCGGCGGCGTAGAAGGGTTTGCCGCAGAATTCAGGCCTCAGATAAAAAACAAACTCATCATCGAGGGGCTTGAGAAGATAAGAAGCAAGTTCGCCTCCATTGAGCACATAGGTCCGAAATGGGTGGCAGACTTTCTTGAGGTGACAGATAAAGAGGATAGGGCTATAATCATGCGCAGAGTGTATGAGGAAATTTCTGAACTCCTTGATATTTTAAAGATTTCTTCATGGGAAGAAAAGGCTTGATGATAAGAGTAACTATGTGTTCAAATTTTTAGTTTTTTGGACATGCTCTGCAAATATGGGCGGGATGGGTTTTATAATAATTAGGAATATAGAGGAGATATTCTAAATTTCATGCTGCATTCCAGATTATGGATAGCCGCATTCAACGAGCAAGTGCAACACTTGAGCTAAAGACCTCAGAAGGTGTTTTGTAATTAAGACACTT
>MGQA01000002.1:0-44969 GCA_001797665.1 Deltaproteobacteria bacterium GWF2_42_12
CCATAAACGAAATGACAGAGTTAAAACTTCTGGCAATGAATTTGTTAGGCTGACCGTAAATTTTTCTTGCACTTTTAAAAAAGGTGCGTTAGTATACTGTATACAAAGAGCAAAAAGGCAAAAGGTTAAAGGTTTGAGGTAAACCCCCACACCAAAATCTTTTCCTGAACTATCGGGATTTGGTGCGAGGTAAAAATAAAGGATAAAGTCCTTTTAAGCCGATACACCTATCGCCTTTTACCCCCCATCTTATACCTAATTTATTAATGAAAGGAGGTAACAAGACGTGGCATTAAAGATAACTGAGGATTGCGTTGCTTGCGGGGTATGTCTCCCAGAGTGCCCTACTGGTGCTATTAGCGAAGGTGACGTTTATGTAATAGACCCTGCCAAATGCGTTGAATGCAAGGGTTATTTTGACCAGCCAAAGTGCGCTGAAGTGTGTCCGGTTGATTGCTGTGTACCAGCGTAAAATTTGGAATAGATATGGAGCAAGGCAACCGTGTTGCCGTCCAAGCTAAGCGTGACGTAAAAGACAGAGACATGGTTGCCTCGCTCCAAAAAGGACTTTACAATGAAAGATTTCGCAATATTCTGGGGCTGTACCATTCAGGCCCGTTTCCCATTCCTTGAAAAATCAACCAGGATGGTTCTGGAGGGGTTTAATCTGCCTTACAGAGACTTAGACGGTTTTACGTGCTGTCCAGAAAAATCTCTTGTAAACAACATTGACCGTGGTCTGTGGGTTCTTACTGCTGCAAGAAATATCTCACTCATTGATAAGGCAGGTGTTGACCTGGTCAGCCCCTGCACAGGGTGCGCATCAAACCTTGCAACCGTAAATTCAGAACTACACTTAAGCAATAAAGAAAAGGATAAAGTAAATTCCATTTTAAAGGAAGTTGGGCTCGAGTTTAAAGGCAAAAATAAACTGCGCCACCTGGTGCCGTTTTTCCATGATGAGGTTGGCATTCCCGCTATAAAGAATAAGCTTTTAAAGCCGTTTAACGGCATGAGAATAGCAATCCACTATGGCTGTCATATGATTCGGCCAAGCCATGCCCTGAAAAATGATGACCCCCTTGACCCACAGAAGTTTGATAATCTCATAAGGGCAATGGGCGCTGAAAGCGTCCAGTATATGACAAAGCTTTTATGCTGCGGGCAGGGGCTGGACAGGGTTGACCAGCATGAAAATGCCCTACACTTTGCAAGACTGAAACTGAAAGAACTTAAGGCTCTCAAGGTTGATGCCATGGCGCTTTGCTGTCCATCCTGCTATCTGCAGTTTGATAATAACCAGAACTTGATGGAAAAAGAAGGGGAGAAATTCGGTGTTCCCATATTATATTTCACAGAGCTTCTTGGACTTGCAATGGGCTATAAACCAGAAGATTTAGGCCTTGATTCTCACAGGATTGAGGCAACAGAGTTTCTTGCGAAATGGGAAAGGCTTCACGGAGAACTCTCCCGCACTACGGATTTAAACAGACAACTGGAGGAAGGATTTGGAATCGCTCAACCCTAAATTATTAGAGGTATGTTCCAGGTGCGGCGCCTGTTATCACATCTGCCCTGCTTGTCTTAATCTGGAAGGCTATGATCCAAGGGCTGTCATAAAAGACATCCTTGCTGGAACATACGAAAAATGGCTTAACCATAAATCAATATGGCAGTGTCTTGAATGCCATCACTGCTTGGAGATTTGCTTCCAGCACTATGGCTTTGAAAATGCAATGACTGCAATGAGGACATTGACTGCCAAAAAAAGGATGACGCCGGTTCAGGTAAAAAGGGGCTGGGACATGTTTATAAAGACAGGCAGGCTCGGCGAACCAGCAGCGCCGGCGCGGAAAAAGCTTGGGCTTCCAGAGGCTGCAAAGAGCGGCGCAGAAGATTTTAAGAAGATAGTAAAGATATACCAAGAAAGAAAGGAGTCAGAAGCCAGAAGGCAGAAAACAGATGGCAAATAAAAATTTCTGTATTCTGTGTTCTGTATTCTATAAATTATGAACCACAATTTCCAGAAAGATATATCCGGCTGTGGTCTGGTTGGTATTATCAACAGAGACGGCAAGAGGATTAGCGGAAGCTTTGCATGCAATTCGTTGTGCCTTATGAATGACAGGGGAAACGGGCTTGGCGCAGGGTATGCCGCCTATGGCATATACCCTGAATACAAAGACCTCTACGCCTTTCATATCATGTATGATGAATTGGGCGCAAAAACAGATACAGAGGAATATCTAAAAAAGAACTACCATATAGAGAAAAAAGAACCAATGCCTACTGCATCTGTGCCAACAATAAAAATTCATCCAATTATCTGGCGGTACTTTATAAAACCATTACCAGAAAAGGCTGAACGAGAACTGGCAAATCTGGGAGACGATGACTTTGTGGTACATACAGTGATGAAGATAAATTCTGAGATAGATGGCGCATATGTATTTTCCAGCGGCAAAAATATGGGGGCGTTTAAAGGCGTCGGGATGCCGATAGAGATAGCAAGATTCTTTAGGCTTGAGGAGTATGAGGGTTATATATGGACAGCGCATACGCGATTCCCAACAAACACGCCTGGCTGGTGGGGAGGAGCGCATCCATTCACCCTTTTAGATTGGTCAATTGTCCACAACGGCGAGATATCATCGTATGGAATAAATAAGAGATACCTCGAAATGTATGGCTATAAGCTCACCCTTTTGACAGATACAGAGGTTGTTGCGTATCTCTTTGACCTTATGGTCAGGAAACATGGCCTTGATACTGCCACTGCATGCACAGTCCTTGCAGCGCCATTCTGGAAGAGGATTGATGATATGCCGGAAGATGAAAAAGAGGCCATGACTGCACTGAGGATGGTTTATGGCAGCGCTTTAATGAACGGTCCGTTTTCAATACTCTTTGGTCATAGCAAGGGATTAGTCGGATTTAATGACAGGATTAAATTAAGACCCCTGATGGCAGCAACAAAGGGAAAGACTGTTTATATGGCGAGCGAAGAATCTGCAATACGGGAAATTTGCCCAAGCCCTGAAAAGGTCTGGGCGCCAAGGGCTGGAGAGCCGGTGATTGTTGAGTTAGAGGATTCACGCTGAAAAATGCCCATCTGCTTTGTCAGGATTGCGGGTTTGCATCCTCACATACATAAAAAGTATGCTGCGGTGCAACCCCTTATCCTTCCTCGCATCTGGGACATTTTTGAGCGTGAATCAGGAAAAGGTAGGAGGTTTTTGTGTTTAAAAGTTTGGCAGTGCCAGAATTTCTGGCTAAGATAGATCCGGTAAAATGTATACGATGCAAACGCTGCATCCAGAATTGTGGCTGGAGTGTTTATTCATGGGGCGGCGACAAGGTCCTCATTGACACATTTAAGTGCGTCAAGTGTCTACGATGCTATCACTACTGTCCTGAGGAGGCAATTACTATAGAAGATAACCCGGTCATATACAGAAATAATGCAAACTGGGGTTATAACCATATAAGAAACATAAAGAGGCAGGCAGAGACAGGCGGCATCCCGCTTACTGGTATGGGAAGCGATCTGCCCTACCCTATCCTCTTTGACCACCTTTTAATAGATGCATGTCAGGTCACCAACCCATCCATTGACCCGTTAAGAGAGCCAATGGAGCTGAGAACTTATCTCGGCAAAAAACCTGCAAGGCTTGAGTTTGATAAAGGTCCTGATGGCAAACTCAGACTAAAGACCAAGATGCCTCCGCAGATAAAGCTGGAAATGCCGTTTATATTTGCGCCAATGAGCTATGGCTCGATAAGCCTCAATGCCCAGAAAACCATTGCAATGGCTGCAAAGGAACTGGGGATTGTTATGAATACAGGCGAAGGCGGACTGCATGAGGAAATCTATCCATACCGTAGTAATGTTATCGTTCAGGTTGCATCCGGAAGATTTGGTGTAAATCCTGATTATCTGAACGCAGGCGTTGCTGTTGAAATAAAGATAGGCCAGGGGGCGAAACCAGGCATAGGCGGTCATCTGCCAGGGGAAAAGATTCCGCTGGATATTGCAAAGACAAGGATGATACCTGTTGGCACAGATGCGCTTTCCCCTGCGCCGCAGCATGATATCTACTCGATAGAGGATTTAAGACAGCTTATCTATGCGCTTAAGGAAGCGACCAATTATACAAAACCTGTTTCCGTAAAAATTGCAGCAGTGCATAATGTGGCGGCCATTGCATCTGGTATTGTCAGGGCAGGCGCGGATATTGTTTATATTGATGGATTCAGGGGCGGCACAGGCGCAGCGCCTGTCATTATCCGCGACCACCTCGGTATACCAATAGAACATGCCATCGCAGCAGTTGATGATAGACTCAGACAGGAAGGTATCAGAAACGAGGCATCCATCATAGCAGCAGGCGGCATACGGAGCAGCGCAGATGCTGCAAAGGCCATTGCCCTCGGCGCTGATGCAGTAGCCCTGGGAACTTCGGCGCTCATTACCATGGGCTGTACGGTATGTGGCAAATGCTATACAGGCAACTGTAGCTGGGGCATCACAACCCAGAGACCTGAGCTTACGGTAAGGCTTGATCCTGAGGTATATGCAGAAAGATTGATAAATCTTATTCATGCATGGAGTCACGAATTGAAAGAGATACTCGGCGCACTCGGTGTCAATGCGATTGAGTCCTTAAGAGGCAGCCGTGAAAGGCTCCGTGGAGTTGGGCTTGATAGCCAGACACTGGACATACTTGGGGTGAAACCAGCAGGAAGGTAAAATAAAAATTCAAAATGCAAAGTGCAAATTGCAAAATTTAAAAAAGTCTTTTTTAATTTGCAATTTGCAATTTTCACTTTGCAATGGAGCGAAGCGACATGCTTACCATAGATGCAAAAGGGATTTATTACAGAGATTTGAATAATAAAGTGCGTGAGGCTGTTGCCAAAGGAGAAAAGGAAATCTTCCTAAAAAATATCAATGGCCAGTACTATATAGGCGATGGATTGAGGGGGGACGTGAAAATTACCATAGAGGGTGTGCCAGGGAACGACCTTGCGGCGTTCATGGATGGCCCTACTATTATAATAAAGAACAATGCCCAGGACAATATTGCTAACACAATGAACAGCGGAAAGGTAATTGTGCATGGTGACGCCGGCGATGTGCTTGGATACGGGATGAGAGGCGGAAAACTGCATATTCGCGGCAATGTTGGATACAGGGTTGGCATACACATGAAAGGTTATAAAAAACAAAACCCTATTATTATTGCGGGCGGCAAGGCTGGAGATTTTTTTGGCGAATACATGGCAGGCGGCGTATTAATCCTCCTGGGCCTTGATGGCGACAATAAAAGGCCGTTGGTTGGGGATTACCTTGGCACAGGCATGCATGGCGGCGTGATATTTATAAGAGGCGATGTGGATAAAAAAGGGTGCGGCGCTGAGGTTGGAATTACAGATTTAAACGAAGAGGACAAAAAATTTCTCAAGGAACATTTAGAGGATTATTGCAAAGACTTTAACCTTAAAACCGAAGATATAATGAAATCCGGTTTTAAGAAGCTGACACCTGCCTCCCTCCGACCATATGGAAATTTATATGCCTATTAAAAGTAGGCAGTAGGGTAGAGGCGATAGGCAATAGGAAAAACCCCATAGCCTATAGCCCATTGCCCATAGCCTGCTCTTTATATTTTCGTAATATTCATCGGAAGCCTGAAGGTGAAGTTACTCCCCTTGCCAAATTCGCTCTCAACCCTGATACTACCGCCCTGCATTTCTACATACCTTTTTACAAGGACAAGACCAAGACCAGTTCCCTCCTGATCTCCGGTTGAGACCTGTTTAAATTCTTTGAATATGCTGCCCATATCTTCCCTTTTGATACCTACACCAGTATCAATCACCGAAACCTGAAGATAATAGTTGTTGGACTTAACCTTAATGCTGACATGGCCGCCTTCCTGGGTAAATTTCACAGCATTGCTGATAAGATTATACATTATCTGCTTAAACATCCTTATATCAGCCACGATAGTATAAACATCAGGTGCTATTTCAACATCAATAGGTATTTTCTTCTTTATAGCCAAAGGAGTCACTATAGCGCATGCCTCTTTTATTCCATTGGAAACTAAAAAATCTTCTGGTTTTATCTCCATCTTTCCTGCCTCAATCTTTGACAGGTCAAGGATGTCATTTATTATATCGAGAAGATGTTTACCGCTCCGATAAATATACCCTATATATTCAGATTGCTTTTCATTCAGATCTCCACAAACCTTATCGTGGAGCAGCTCTGAAAATCCCAAAATGGAATTAAGCGGCGTCCTCAGCTCGTGAGATACATTTGTGAGAAATTCTGACTTAAGACGGCTCATTACTTCCATCTCTTGATAGCCTTTTCTCAAAAACCCTGTCCTCTCCGAAATACGCTGTTCAAGTTCAGAATGTGTCTTGTTAATTTTTTCCACCATCTGATTGAATTTATTTGCAAGCTCCTCTATCTCATCATGTGTCTTAATATGGATACGGTGGTTTAAATTGCCTTCCCCAATTATCTCAACCCCTTGCCGAAGCGTCTCTATCGGCTTCACAATCTTTCTTGCCGCCCAGAATCCCATAGCAGAGAGTATTAAAATAGAGAATATCAGTAGAAAAAAAACCCTCTTTAGCAAAACATAAATAGGGGCATAACTTTCATCCGGTGATTGACTGACAAAGATATACCATTTGTTTCCATCAAAGGCATTCTTTACAATATCGGTCGTTGCAATAGGGGCAAATCCCGCAACAGCATTAATGCCTTCATGGGCATTATCCTTAACAACCGCCCAGCCAAGTAACGGCGCTGTGGTAATATTATTCATCAGCTCGTCAGTAACCCTGTGAACCTGAGGCGGGAATATAGGACACAGGAGGATAATCCCAACGGAATTTATAAGCATTGCATGGCCTGTTTTTCCAATTCTGAATTTCTGCACTATCTTCGAAATCTTATCTATGGTACTAACTGCACGAATAACTCCCAGCACCTTTCCTTCTTTCTCAGACATAATTGGCACTGCAACACTTTGTAGGAACTGATTGATATCAGGGTCAAGGTATATCTCGCTTATGTAAATATCTCCTTTACCTTTATTATAGGCTGTCTGCCACCACTTCTCACTGCCATAGTATAAATACTTTGTCTTTCCTGCGGAGGCAACTAATACCCCTTTTGTGTCGGTTATAAAAAGCTCAACGTATCCCTCTGTATTTTTCTTTATTTCTGCTAAGTATTGCGCAGCCCGACTGGATACATACGCCCCAAAACGTTTTTCCTTGTCTCCATGCTGCAACCACTGCATATCAATTTTCTGGATATGCCTCTCTATTGACCCCTTATCTTTACCTGTATAGGATTCATTTGCTAATATCGCTGCATTTCTTAAGACCGGTGAAATAGCAAGGCTTTTAACATCGTGAACAGATTGCTCCATAACAATTTCGGCGTTACTCGCTATCTCTTTAGCTACTCGCGCAAAATTTTCACCCGCACTTACTCTAAGCTCCCTCACCCCCTGCAGATAAACTAAAAGTATGCTTATCATGACAGGAAACATCCCTACGACAAATATAAAAATGGCTATCCTGCGTTGAATCCCCTTTTTATGTATCTTCATTTAAATACTTTTTTTATCCTCGCCTATATTCCTGCCTATGCCTACAAGACCGATAATATTGCCAGTCCTGTCCTCAAGACGCGAGAGCGTAAGACTTACGCGTATGATATCACCGCTTTTCTTCATAAGCTGCGCATCATAACCGGATATCTCTCCGTCCTCGATTACCTTCTTTCTTATCCGCTTATACTCACTCTTATTGACAAAAATATCTCCTATCTTGATTCCGCCAAGGTCTTCCTTGACATAGCCCAGTATGTTTTCAGCCCCTCTGTTAAACTGCACTATCTCATCATAGAGGGTTGTTGTGATAATCATATCTCCCGAATGTTCAAGAATATTTTCAAGGTATTCCTTTGTCTTTTCCAGCTCTGCTGTCCTTTCATCCACCATGGTCTCAAGCTCTTTGTTATACTTTTCAATCTGTTCCCTTGAGCTTTTTAATTCAACCAGCATCTGATTGAACGAAGCAACTAATTCCCCGATTTCATCTGCAGACGACTTCTCCACCATTTTATCCAAATCGCCTTTCGCAACACTGGCAGCGGACATGGATAATGCCCTTATTGGCGTAGTAATCTTTTGAGAAATATAAATAGATATTCCTATTCCCGCCAAAATAGCGATTATCGAAAATGTCAGAATCTGTTGCAGGCCCTTCCTCATATTATCGTTAGTCATAATAGTAACGTTATCCAGTGAGCGCCATGCCTCATCATACAGTCCATCAACACTGCTGATTATAACTGGCTTGGCCTTGTCCAATTCCTTGAGCACGCCAACGAGATTTGTGTTCCGCAAAGCTGCTGTCCACTTTAAGGATTGCTCTGTTAGATTTTGTATAGAGTCAAATTCAGCATCTACTTTTTCCAAGAAATCCTTTTCATGCTCCTTGAGTCGCAGTTTACGGACATACAAAAGCTTTTTTTTCACATCAAGCGTTAGAGAGCGATAATAACCCACATCCTGAATCTGCCCTCTTACTAACGAATCACTGACATCAACAAATTGTTTAACAGACTGCCGCAAGCTGTTAACCGTGTCATATTTATGGGCAGAAACAAGTATTTGATTTACTGTTTTGTTGACATTAACAAGTGTGATATATGCGAAGATACTCACCATAATCATAAAGATTAGGACTGCTATATACCCAATCATTAATTTTGCCCTTATTGTCACCTTCAACGTCGTTACCTCCCGTTACCCTTATTTAAAATCCACTATAGCATCTTTCCCCTTTTCAACAGTCACCGTATAAGAAGGGCTTACTTTCCTCTTATACCACATTTTGAAATCATAAACCCCCGGAGGCGCATCCTTTATCTCATACCTCCCCTGCTTGTCAGGGATAGCAAAATACGGATTCTGCAAAACCAGTATATAGCCCTCCATATCAGGATGGATGTTGCATAATAATGCTACCTCTCCGAGACGGTCAAATGTAAATGATCTCACTACTCCCTTGGGATAGGTGCCGAGATTAAATTTGTGCCCTGCCCATGACGGAGTAAAGATATTATTGAGCACATCATCGCTATTATGAAAATCAACAGTAGTTCCTATGAGAATAGGAAGAACATACGGAACAAATATCAGTTCAATCTGGTCCATAACCGGATGCTTCTCTGGCGGTATAAATCCCCCTGGAGCTTTTTCGACATAAATAACTACTTTCCCCGCATCATCTTCACTCTTTAGCTTGACGGTTCCTCTAATAGTCTCGGCATGCGATATGCAGCTCAAAATAAGCACTATTGCGCATGCGGCTAAATATCTCAACCGCAGAAGCGCTTTCATCTGCAACGGCACAATCGCATACTTACCACTCCTGTCAAAAAATGCAACTGCATTTTTTGAGTTAAACAGTTTCTTGCTTATGTCTATTAAAATCATAGATGCTTCCCCCAGGTCTATGAGAAAGTATTATTGAAAAATTGAGGTGTTGTCATTGTATGGCGCTACAAGTATATTTTACCCCGTTAGAGAAAGCCTCCGACTCCTCCGCCTGAGGCGGACGGTAGTATAAATCATTCCTTAGAGACGGTAGTTCACCCCGTAAGAGACCAGAGGTCTTACGGTGGGCGCTGCCACTATCTTTGGTCGTTAGGAAACATAGTTCTCTAACGGGGTTTACACGGCATTCTCGCAGAGCGAATTGGCATAAGAAAATGTTGGCTTAAAAGACAAAATCAAGTTTAACTATGCCCAGGTCCCCCTCGCCACCTGTGGTATGCAGCGCCCCTTCGATAGTAAGCTTTATATTTGCGCGAACCAGCGCCAACAAGCTTACAACCACTTCATCTTTATTTTCCTTCTCATGTTCTATATCAGCTACTCCATACCTCACCGCTGCAATAAGCCAAGGATAAATGGCAAGGTCGGCTTCAGAAAAATAGGAACTTACAGAGGTATCACTAAAATTGCCACTCGGATTACTATGCTCCCCCTGAATAACCGCGCCAAACAGATTAAAAATTTTATAATTGAAGTCAAAGGTAAAGCCATACCTATAGAAATTATCGTCATACGTGCTGTTTGAAACAACCACTTTATTTTTGCCTGAATAACCTATTACGCCAACATATAGCGATTTTTCATCCTTTACCTCTGGCAGGACATCTTCTTTGTCTGAGATAAGGCCAGAACCATCCAGGCCAATGCCGCCGAACTTATATCCAACCTTAAGACAGGCGTCCTTTGTCGTATTATTGTCTGCAGAGTTGGTTGTGGAATCTGTCTTCCCTGTACCGTTGCCATTAACTATGCCCACTGCATATTCTAAGCGGCTCTCTATAATGCCATCTATCTCTATGCCTCGCTGATTTGAGAAGTTAAAGCTGTTTTTCCCGACTGTAAACGTATTAATGAGATATGGCGCATATGTTAAACGGCGATTATTGGAGACCGGGACTGCTGACGGTTCGAATTGACCGATAGTCACATTCAAAAGGCGGTCAGGAAGCGAGCTGCTGAATGTATCATTAAACTTCAGGAAAAAACGCCACAAACCGCCGAACTCATTTCCACTTCTAATAAGAGAAACACTGCCAAAAAAAGATACATCTTCACCGAGTGTTCCAGCTGATTCAAGCGCTATGGTACTTGGAAAGGTAAAATCATGCTTTACCCGAGAGTTTACATCATATCGGTAAAACAAACTTCCAAATAAAGAAAGGGGTATTGCCCCAGGAATCTCGCCTGGCCAGATTCCTTCAGGCCAAACCTCTTTCCACGCCGGAGCGCCCAAGCTGACAGGTTTCTCCTTAACATAGCGTTCGTCAACCTCTGGGATCTGGTATCCGTTTCTTCTGAACGCCTCACCAAAGGCATTAAGTTTTGGAAAAGCTGCATGACATGTTGTGCAGCTCGTCTTATACTTTCTTGCAAAGGCTGGTATAGCCTCTGCATTTGTCCTAAAAATGGAAGTTATTAAACAGATAATTAAAATAATAAGTATAGATTTAATCAGTCTCATGGATTGTTGTAGAATTATTTTTTAACATTCGTATACAAATTTGGGGTTTTATTTTAGCATAAAGTAAGAATATTTTTCACTAAAAATACCTTACCCAAAAATAGCGTTTGATTTTTGGGGAAACCGCCCCCGATTGATTCTATCGGGGGTTGTCAGACGAGGCAGAGGCCATCCCTGATAAAAGCACTCAGGGACATGTTTTTGCGACGAGCCCTCCCCCTTTTCTGGGGACAGATTTGAAATCTGTCCCCACAGGGGGACAGGGGGAGGATACGGTGAGGAGCAAAAATGCGCCGACCAAGCTAAGCTTGGTCAAGGCACGCTGAGCGTGTCGATAACGAAGTATGCCTGTCCCCGAGTGTCTCTATCGGGGAGCAGGCAAATCGCAGGTTTGTAAAATAGCGAAGTTTTTAATCGCTATTTTACGGCCTTATCAATCGCCTTCGCCAAACACCTCTGCCTCAAATGTATATATATCAGCCCCATCCTTCCAGCCGTCAGATGGAAGACCTGCCTTAAGGCAAGTATGTTCTAAAAATGTTTCTTTGTCCCAGCAACACTCTACTGCGACCTGCGGGAGAAGAACGCCTCTGCAATACCCCTTTACAATATACAGACCATCCCTCCCAACCTCTATTTCAGTAGTATCTTTTACCTTTTTTAGCGCCGTAAGACAAGATATCTCTATGGTAATCAGTGATAGTTCAGTTGCAGTAAGCGGAATAAATCTGGGGTCCTGCGTAGCAGTGGCAACAGCCATGTCTACAACAGTGAGATAAAGGGGTTTTTCTGACGCAAAGATGCCTATACACCCCCTCAAATTGCCCTTTGTCTTTATAGAAACAAATGCCCCACGATGTTCCAGAAGCGCCGGGCTGCTCACATTGAAAGGAGGAATCTTTTTAGTCTTAATATAAGATTCAATCGTCTCCCTTACTATTTTTAAGAGGAGCAATTTATCTTCTTTTGAAAGGGGCATAATACTATTTCGGATTATAATACATCTCCGCAAAAATTACGATATTCGCAGTCAAGACATTTGGCCGGAGAATTTACCGGAGGCGGAATTTGCTGGCAGTGTATCATTTTTCGGATATCGTCTAATAAATTTTTTGTTTCCTCTTTGACTTTGCCGGTTAAATCAAAAACCACAGCATCCTCTTTTGGAATTAAGTATACAAAACCCTTATCAACATTGCGATTATATACATCTTCCAAAATTATAGCATAACCCAAAAGCTGATAAAGATGATTTTTGTGCGGCTGAGAGGTTGTATATTTAAAATCCACAGGATAATAAGAATCTTTGGTTTTAATTAGCAAATCCACCTTGCCGGATAAAGCATATCTCTCAGAATATAATTGCTTATGAAATTCTCTCGTGCCGCTGGATAAGCCGTATTCCTTAAGTTTCCTTCTGTTTTCTAATCTGTCTATCTTATCCTCTGCTATCTTTCCATATTCCATCTTAAAGGTTGCCTTTTTCTCAACAGGCATAACATAGTTATAGAACACAACCCTTTGACAATAGACAAACTGTTTAAGGTCGCTAACCCTGAGATGAATCATCTCTATTTTCCTGTATGAGTTCCCTTTTGGCATTGATGTCTTTTTCACAAACAGGGAGCATAAGGAGTTTTCCGGCTTTATCGCCAATGAGAAAGGAAAGCTTTAAAAAAAGTTCTTCGCGCTTATTTTTGCCCAACGTGCCTGAAAATCCGCTAAATTGAATCCTTTGAAGCCCATAGTCTTTGCAGGTCTCTGCCACCTTATTGCGGATGCCGTCGTCTTCTATGTCATAGAAAATATAAACAGTATGTTCTCCCATAATTAGTTGAAAAATGCTTTTATATAGTTCACGCTCAAAAATTGCACAGATGCAAGGCGCCGAGGAGCGAGCAGCGGAGCATACGCTTTTAGGTATGTGAGCAGCGCAGCGACGAAGGCAACGCAGCAGATGGGCATTTTTCAGCGTGAACTAATTACCACTTAAACCTGAACGCCTTATATTCTCTCCTGCCGCTTAAAAAAGCCGATAGGTTTCTTGCCTGCATCTGGATAATAGACCTGATTTTATATTTCTTGCCTTCAAATGTTTCCTGGCTTTCCAGCCTTTCTATAATTTTGCTTCCCATTGTCTTTCTTGTTTCCTCTTCAATCAATCCATTTTTCATGTTAATGGATTCTCCGAGGTTGATATGGGCAATTACAACCTTATCAACAACAGGCTGGCGGAATTCTTCAATCAGATCCAGAACAAGAGACGGCTTGCCGGGCCTGTCCACATGCAGAAATCCCGCAAATGGCTCAAGACCTGCATTTATAATTGCTCCCCAGACATGCGAATAGAGAATGCCATAACCATAATTTAAGAGAGAGTTTACCTTATCCACTGCCCCTCTTGTCTCACGGCCGAAAAACTCAACCTTTCCTGCAATAATCTCTTTGACCGCGCCCCAATATAACCTGCCTGATATACCCTCTATTGCCATCAAACCACCTCTTGCATCTTCAATATTTTGCCCATCAATATTATCTACCTGTCCGCTCATCTTTTTAATATCATCAGCAATTCCTTCAAGTTTATTAAATCTGTCAATATCTACGGTCTTAATATACTTGCCAAAATATCTTATAAGCCTTTCCTGATTTACAATCTTTCCTTCTACAACCGCCTTTGAGAATTCAAGCCCCCTTTCATCATTAAACGCCATAATCTGCTCTCTTCTGGATACAACCGTTGCGGAGAGCATGGGCGAGGAAAGCATTGCATACGGTTTGCCGCCATTTGTCAAAAAATTCAGTCTTATCCCCCTTTGGCATAACTCTTCAACAAGGTCAGAGGATAATGACATCCCACGAGAGGCGACAATAACCTCATTCAGTCTAAAAAAGGGAAATTCATAAATAACCTTACTGCTCTTTTTTACAATAAGGCGTTCACTCTTTTTACTTAAGAAGATGCCAAAACCTGACAGAACTATTTGCGACGAATCTCCGCTCTGCACAAGCGAAATCCCATCGTCAACAAATATTTCATCATCAATATTTTTGTCAATCAGTTGCGGGACTGGCTCTGCTTCTCCTGTAAAGAGATTGAACTGTGCTGGCGGGAGTTTTTCCTCCGGTTGATATTCCGGATGGATGCGGAGGATTTTTGATGTTTCATTATCCATATAGACCTCCTCAATATTTTCTTGATTTTTGAGGTTATGTGGTGTAACTATAAAGCAGTATACGCCATATTGCAAGCCTTACGGTGGAACATATATGAAGTTAACATATGATCCGAGATACAACATAGCTTATATTCGCCTGCATGAAAAACCAGCACAAGTGGAGACTGTGAAAATCAGCGATGAACTGAACATAGATTTGGCGCCTGATGGAACGGTCTATGGCATAGAATTGCTGAATGCCAATGAACAGTTGAAAAAAGAGGATGAGGGTAAACTCCTTGTTATTAATGAATCTACAGGCAAGACAGCCGAAGTATCATTAGCATGAGTTTCGTTTCAGTGTGGTATTATGAAGTTACAGTTAAGGCTCTTTGAAAATATGGCGTGAAACATACACAAATCCGAGCTCATGGTTGCCATTTTCAATCGTTACAGTTAAGGCTCTTTGAAAATATGGCGTGAAACAACTTTCGGGGCGGCCTTCCGCACAGATTGAGGAACGTTACAGTTAAGGCTCTTTGAAAATATGGCGTGAAACTTCTGAGCAGGCGGCCTACCGCAGGTATAAGAAGGAGTTACAGTTAAGGCTCTTTGAAAATATGGCGTGAAACTTATAAAGGCGGGATGCGCCTTGCACCGCTTCACACAGTTACAGTTAAGGCTCTTTGAAAATATGGCGTGAAACATCTGCCCACGCATATCTCCTTCGAGAAGATCGAAGTTACAGTTAAGGCTCTTTGAAAATATGGCGTGAAACAGCTATTGTTTTGCTGGAATTTCAAAGGGATTTTCAAAAACAATTTATAAAATTTCCGCAAGACCATTTTTTGAAACAAACCTTAAGGGGTTTGCGAAATTTTAAAAGAGCCTTAATTGTAAAACGCCTATACAGTGAAGGGATATACGCTTGGGTTTGTCCAGCCTGAGCCTCTATGCCAGAAATGGCGCCTTCATCGTGGGTTAGGACATTTAATTTTAAAAACTATTCAGCACTGTTTGCTTTTGTCAGCTTGGTGGCAGAGACAGTTCTTGTTTTTCCATCACTACCAACAACTGCTTCTATCGTAGGAGATGTTCCGAGTTTTTTTATTCTATAGATTGCGTCTTCACCTTCAACTGTAACCATATCTCTTCGTTTTAAGGTAAATGAAACTCTCCCATTAGGCTGCGGTGGTGGTTCTATGAAGTGTTTTGACAGTCTCGGATTCTTTCGCTCATATGCTTTTTTCTTACCTTTTTCATCAAGATAAACATCCACGCCAACATTATGGACATTCGTCTTAAAAACATTATTATTGATTCTTATCATCTGCCCTGGCCCGGTTCCTTTAATGCTGCATTTAAGGCTCATAACCAATTCATTCTTCTTAATGCAAAAACCTGCTTCCTTTGCCTCCTTGTCTGTTAAACATTTTCCTTTTTTCGTATCAAATCGTTTAAAAGCCTCTTTTAGTTTTTCACGATATGTCTCGGAAATAACATCGTCTTCTTTACCGCACTCAATCTCTGTAACCATAAATCTTCTGGTAATAATGCCCTTCTTATAAGACAGTGGGTTTCTATCATGCAATGCAGAGCCCTTGCTGCCTTTATCCCTTTTAAATTCTATCGGTTCAGGAAGGTGTTTTTCAGAGTCAAACCCTCCACCTTTATTATATTTTGGCTTAAGGGTCATATCCACCAATCCATCATCACTATACCCTTTCCTTGAAGCAAGGATTACAGCATCAAGGGCATGATGAAGGGTGTTGCCTCTTTCCTTTTTAAATCCCCACCACCTCCTGAAATATGCAGTGTATATGCCGCTCTGCCTCTCTATGGGCAACTTTTTATTGCCGGCAGACTCTCTTAGTCTGTCCCTCATATATCTCCAGCCGATAGAGGCATGGGACATGTATTTATTAAAATCTACTGTATTGATATTTCGTGCGTCCTCAAGAATCTTTTTCTTTAAATCATTCTTCATGAAGGCTATTATTTCGGGTTTAGGCGAGATTCCACTTTCTAACGGAGTTCTCCCTTTTTTATTCTCATTACATACAGCGCAACATGCTACTAAATTTGCAAAGATATTTAAGCCCCCGGCCTTTCGGGGAAATATATGGTCATCATGCGCATTGGATATGTCAATAGATTTTCCACAGTAGATACATCTACCATCCGTTTCTCGAAGAAGGGCTTCCTTTCTGGTCTCTTTGCCTTCCCTGGGCCCTTTACCATATTCTTCTTTTGCCAATCGTTTTTTCCCCTGTGTTTTGGCTGCTATATCAAAATTGTTGCTCTCCATTACCACCTTATTGACAGTAAATTTGGGCAATATCTCGTCTTTAATAACAGCAAGGACATTCTCTATTTTTGTTTTTAAGGATGGCGCAAGACGGAAAACCTTTCGTTCCTCTTTGCTATGCTCAGTATGTTCAAGGATATGTTCTTTGCAAAAGACCGTTCTACCCGAAAGCTTGTTATCCGCTATATCATAAACCTGCTTCCTAATATGTTCATCAGTCTTATGTTTTCTGAAAAATGATTTAACTTCTTCCCTCCTGTTTTTATCAAGCACAGCATCTTTGAGATTATCCTTTTCAGATTGTTCTATAGGGAAAAATCTGACTATATTTTCTATAAGCAAATCTCTCACATTCTTTCTGAGCGGCGTATTAACTCCGCAATCTTCTACCTTACATTTAGTTAAAATCCTATTATTGAATCTTTTAGGTCGGTACTGTTTATTAAAAATCCTTTCAACCCTTTTTATCTGCTCCTCGGTTGCTCTTCCTTCAATCATTGCTTTATGGACATCTTTTACGACTTCTTTCCTGTGCCTTGAATTTCTTTTTGTCTCTTCCCATTCCTGTTTCTCTTTTTCCCACTGTTTGCGCTCTTCCACATCCATTGCCTCTATTTCTTCGGAAGTCTTTTCTTCAGGCATATCAGCATAATCATATCCTCTTTTATGGGCAAGGCTGTAAACCGTTTCAAATGTTGCTGTGGATTCGTTATATCCAATACTTTTTAGATAGTTTTTTAATTCACGCAGCCGCTTTTTCTTGGTTTGAGCGGTTCTTCTGATACCTCTTTGCTTTCTGCGATCTTTGAGAATACCAGCGACATCGTCCCGCATCTTCAGTCTGTTTGCATATAATACCTGATTATGCCTTCGGTCAACAACTGCAAGACCGGTATATTTGCCGCCGTAATCAATGCCTAAAACAAGTTCTCTTTCCATTTTTATTTACCTTTGATTATGACGATGGGGATCACCATATCTCAAAAACCTTCTGTCCTTCCTTTTACCACTAAAAACAAGCCTATTCTACTGATTTATGGTTTTTAATATGTCCTCAAAGGTTTTCAGAAAATCCTTATTGCCAATTGATGCGTCAAACTCCTTTAACCAACCCTGTATATATCTAATGTCAATATCAGGATTTTTTAAGAGGATTGTCCTTGCATCCTCTAAATCCCTCGGCCGTCCTGCAAATATTTTGTGTATTATGACATCTTCTACAGAGGCAAAGCATACTTCCTGATTGAGAATATTTATACTCTTTGCCCTCTTTATCGCCTCTGTTTCATAAGGCGTAAATGAGAATATAAAGTCAACCCGTATGCCTGTAGTTTCATCCAGCGCCGGCAAGACCATAGTCTGCTTGACGAATGATTCTATGTCTTCTGGTATGGGCTTGAGTGGTATTTTTTGAAGGATTGCAAGAAGTTGATTAAGGTGATTTGTATCAACGCCGAGGGTTATATCAATATCTCTTGTGAGCCGCGGTTCTCCATACAGCAATACAGCCTGTCCGCCTATAATCATGTAGGGAATATTGCACTTAACAAGCGCTGCGCCTATCCTTGCGAGGATTTCTTCAAACATGAATTGAGCACCTGTGCTATCTTTATATCAACTTCTATTCCTTCTAATGGTTTCTTGGGAGGCAATATTCCGAGTTTTATCCCTTCATTCCAGAGAGATTCAAATATGCGCATAGAGTAACTAAAAGAAAGCCTTCCCTCTTTTTTCATGATTGTGTCTTCAAATTTTTTTAATAGTTGGGTATCTTTTATCATAATCCAATTACCTTTCAGCTAAGCAAGTTATCACAGCCATCATTTGACTGCAATGCCTTTTCCTCAAACACCCTCCACCCTTCCTTCTTCCATCTGAAATAATCTTCCAATATCTTCTTATGGTCAAAGGCCAGAGGCTTAGGCAGATTGTCTTCTGTGAAAACGCCGATTCCTTTTGCGTCATCTCTGGCTTGCGGTGTTCCATCTGCCTCTGCAACAAATACTGTGGAAATTGTATGAAATCGGGGATCCCTCGTAGGGTTTGAATAAGAATGTAACTGGCATTTTAGTCTCACCTTCAAGGCTGTCTCTTCATGAGCTTCTCGTATAGCCGCATCTTCCAAGGTTTCTCCATAATCCACAAAACCGCCTGGAATTGCCCAGCCAAACGGGGGATTTTTCCTCTCTATAAGGACAATCCCCCAATCCCCCCTTCCCCCCTTTGAAAAAGGGGGGTGAGGGGGGATTTTTAATTCAATTATTATATCAACTGTTGGAATAGGATTTCTAATCTTTTCCACAGACTCCGTATATCACAGTAGTATTTTATTGTCCAGAGCTTGAAACATACCCAAAAATAGACATTGATTTTACCGAACATAATTTATGACTTGAGAATATTGACGTATTATGTTATCAAAGTTGGCATGAAAGTTTTGAAGATAGTCATCAGTATAATTTTTCTCTCTCCCGTATTGCTCGAAGCAAGCGCCTACCTTCCAATATTTAAAGCAGACTTCTGGATTGGAAGGCTTGATAATCCTGATGAGGTAATACTTTCTTCAGAGAAAATTGCAGAATTAAACGCTTTGATTCTTGGCGAAAACAATGAAATGGCAGATGTAATAAAAATGGGAACATCGGTATCAAAAGAAGAGCTTGAAAAATGGCTGCTTGAAGACCCTCTCCCAGTAGATAAAAATATGTTTGATAAGAAGGGAAAACCTGTAAAAGACGCCTTTTATGAAGAACTATTAGACAATATGAATTTTGAGGCTATAAATGAATCGAATGAACTTACATTTGGGATTGTAACTAAAAGGACGGATATAAGGTCATTCCCTACTGATGAACCTGTGTTTAAAGGCCCTTCTGCCAAAGATTTTGATGCATTTCAGTATTCCGCCATATATCCTCCTCAGGTGGTGGCGCTCCTGCACAAGAGTAGGGATGGACAGTGGGGTTTCTTTCAGACAAACATTGTACGTGGCTGGATAAAACTCAATATCATTGCTTTTGTAAATAGCAAAGACGATTTAATAATAGATGCTGAAAAATTCGTTTTAATAACAGGAAACCGAGTGGCAGTTTTTGCAGACAATAAGGGTGCAAAGGTTCTTGAGTCCATTCCCATGGGTCGTTCCTTTGCGCTTAGCGGTGAAGATAAAAGACATTGGATTATTAAATTTCCAAAAAAAATGGGCAATGGTCAGCTTCAATGGGCAGATGCATTTATTAAGAAAGGCAGCGATGTGAATATTGGCTATCTTCCCTATACCAAGAAAAATGTGATAAAACAGGCATTTAAAATCCTTGGCGAGAAATACAGCTGGGGAGGTAGAAACGGTTTGAGGGACTGTTCAAGCTTTATCAAGGATGTGTTTGCGACGATGGGCATAAACCTTCCCAGGCATTCTGGCAAACAATCTAATGTCGGGACGCTGTTAGCAGGTTTTGATGAAATGCCGGCAAACGGAGATATTGATAACGCAATAAGTTCCGCAATCCCAGGCATTACCTTATTAGCCCTCAACGGTCATATCATGCTCTATCTCGGCAACGTAGATGGAAACTACTATGCGCTCCATCAGCTTTTTGGCTATTATGATAAAGATGGTTTCAGAACTGTAAATAAAGCTGTTGTTACAAACCTCGAGCTTGGCAAAGATTCAAAAATGGGGGCGCTGAAAGATAGAATAAAGAGTATAAATTTAATTGTTTTAGATAGGATAAATTAAATTCTATAAAAAACCAATGACTGCTTAAAAAGAGAAAGTTAAAACTGTGGCAATCCATAATTTAAACCTATTATTGTTATTGACCCTTAGAACCTACCCCTTCTATCTTGTTTTGTGTTTACTCGTTTCCCCGGCCATTCATGGTTATGCGGCTGAACCTGCCAAGCTAAAGAAGGAGATTGTAAAAAAGGAAAAACAACTGGAATCCCTCAAAAGGGAGATTGTAGAAAAAAAGAGAAGTTTAGAGTATAATGTAAAAAAAGAATATGCTATTCTTGAAGGACTTGAAAGGCTTGACAAGGCCTTATCTAAAAAGGAGGAGGAATTAGAAAAGATAGAAAACAGCCTTGTTGTCATAAAGCAAAAAAACTCTGATGTGGATATCCGAATAAAAGAGTTGATTCAGGAGAGAATAAGGTTGATGGAACTTCTAAAACAAAGGCTTGTTGCAATGTACAAGATGAATAGGGCGGGCATAACCCAGAGCATTTTTGCCCCAAATTTTGCCAATGAGTTTAGTAGAAGATATAAATATGTAAACAAGGTTATAGATCATGATACAACCCTGTTAAAAGATTACAATGAGAATCAACTGCTCTTAGAAGCAGAGAAAATACGGCTCAAAGAGTTTCAGGAGGAGATAGGCTCTTTAAAAGATGCAGTTGAAAAGAAAAAGGAAGAAATAAAAGAAGAAAAAGACAAGAAAAAGGTCCTTTTAAATGATATAAAAAAGAAAAAGGAAATACAGATTGCCGCAATTGAGGAAATGGAAAGCGCAGGCAGAGAGCTTCAACTATTCATAGATAGGTTGAAGAATGAGACGGTTAATAATCCTTTGGATAATGAGACGAACGGTTTTGCGTCTATGCGCGGTCATTTGCCAATGCCTGTAGCTGGCAAAGTCATTTCAATGTATGGAAAGGTAGAGCATCCCAAATTTCACACTGTTACCTTTAATAACGGCATCGAGGTTGAGGCTGCGATGGGGGCTGAGGTTAAGTCCGTATATAAAGGCCACGTTGTATATTCTGGATGGTTCAGGGGCTATGGAAAGGTTTTGATTATAGATCACGGCAATGGGTATCATACACTCTTTGGCCGTTTGTCAAAAATCCTCGCAGAGGTTAATTCTACCGTGGAAAGAGACGATATAATCGCACTTGTAGGAGATACAGGTTCAATAAAAGGACCTCATCTGTATTTTGAGATACGACAGAAGGGTGTACCATTAGACCCGGTAAATTGGTTGACATATGATAAGACAGAGAGCGTCAGGCTTAAGGCAGAAGGCAATTAGGTAGCGCTACCTCCTTTAACCCTTTCGCATATCGCATCAAGTCTTTATCTTAAATAAACTCAGGAGGAATACATTTATGTTCAAGAGGTTAAAAGGGCGTAAGCTCATGACGCTGTTGGGAATAGCTCTAATAACGAGCGTTCTTCTATGGGGGATTAATCACAGGGTTTCCGCTGTGCCTCCAAAGATATATGAGAATCTAAAAATATTTACCGACGTGATCTCTATCGTAGAGGATAACTATGCAGAAGATGTTGACCCCAAAAACCTCATTTATGGCGCAATAAAAGGCATGCTTCTCGGGCTCGACCCGCATTCGTCTTTTATGGCTCCAGATGAGTATAAAGAAATGCAGGTTGAAACCAAAGGCGCCTTTGGTGGTATTGGCATAGAGATGGGAATAAGGGATGGCATAATTACTGTCATTGCGCCCATAGAAGATACGCCAGCATTCAGGGCTGGGATAAAGGCTGGAGATAAAATAGTAAAAATAGGTGATAAGCCGACAAAGGATATGACCATAAACGATGCTGTAAAGCTAATGCGAGGCCAAAAAGGAACAAAGGTTACTATCTGGATAATGCGGGAGGACTTTAAAGAACCACAGGAATTTACACTTGTAAGGGATATCATAGCTATTAAGAGTGTAAAATATAAAACGTTAGAAGAAGGGTTTGGTTATGTCCGAATCGCACATTTCCAGGAAAAGACTACTAATGAACTTGAAGAGGCGCTAAATAAGCTTGGCTCAAGGGACAGCAAGTTAAAAGGTCTCATCCTTGACTTAAGGAATAATCCTGGTGGACTTTTGCAGCAGGCTGTAGGAGTAGCTGACACGTTTTTGGAATCAGGTTTAATCGTATATACCAAGGGCAGAAGCCCAGGCCAGGATATGAAGTTTGAGGCACGGGCAGATGGAACGCACCCCCAATATACGATTATAGTCCTGGTAAATGGTGGAAGCGCAAGCGCATCAGAAATTGTTGCAGGCGCGCTCCAGGACCATAAAAGGGCGGTTGTGCTTGGAACCCAGACATTTGGCAAGGGTTCTGTTCAAACTATCATTCCTTTAGGCGATGGTTCAGCGGTTAGACTTACAACCTCTAAATATTATACGCCTTTAGGAAGATCTATACAGGCAAAAGGCATAGAACCCGATATTGTGGTTGGAGAAACAATAAAAGAACATATTAAAGAAAAGGAACTAGAAAGACACCTTGAAGCCGAAGAGGTTGAATCTCCTAAAGAAAAAAAGATAAAGATAGAGGAAAAGGTAGTAAAAGAAAAGGAAGAGACAGAAGCGGACATGCAGCTCAAAAGGGCATTGGATTATCTGAAGAGTTGGTATATATTTAAAGAGACAATAAAGAAGGAATCATAAGAGTGGCTCATCTAAGAGGGATTAGCTATATAGGTTAAAAAATGGCTAAAAATAACTGGAGCAAAAAAGGGTCTTTCTCATCAAAGACCCTTTTTGTTTTGGGAATTGCAACGGTATTTTTTATCATTGCTATATTAGGGTTTATTCTATACCTCAGCTACAGTACAAAAGAAAAACCTCCAGAACCTATTTCAACATCTACAGTTGTAGCAAAGATAGAGAAACCTCAACCTCCTGTTCCCCAAAAGCCGCATATACCACTGGCTAAGGTAGCAATAATTATAGACGATCTTGGCCGCGACAGGGCACAGCTTAAAGAGATATTAGAAATAGATGCCCCCATTGCTATCGCTGTATTGCCATTTTTGCCGAATTCAGAGAACGCTGCAAAGGAGGCTTATTTAAACGGGCGAGAGGTGTTGCTGCATCTCCCCATGGAGCCAAAAGATTTAAGCAACAACGATCCAGGGGAAGGGGCAATACTTACAACCATGTCTGAAAAACAGGTTGCTTCACAGGTTAAAAAGGATATTGACGCAATCCCGCATATTATTGGAATAAACAATCATATGGGCTCGAAATTTACAGAGAATGAAAGACTTATGAAGATAGTATTGGAAATCGCAAAAGAAAAAAATCTATTCTTTCTGGATAGCAAAACCACGAATAAATCAACTGCCTATAGATTAGCAAAAGAGCTCGGACTTAAAACATTGAGCAGGCAGGTATTTTTAGATAACAAAGAGGATATAGATTACATAAAGGGACAGATAAGAGAATTGATAGAAGTTGCAAAAAAGAGAGGCTCTGCCATTGCTATAGGCCATCCACACCATACCACCATTTTAGCTATAAAAGAGATGGTACCAATGCTCAAGAGGGAAGTTGAGATAGTTGCCCTTTCCACATTAATTGACAGTGTGGATGAATAATGGTAAAAAACAGTAAGCAGTAAGCGGTAGGCAGTAGGCAGGTTTCTTTCTGCTTACTCCTTACTGCATACTGCCTACTTGAAATTCAGGAGGATTTTGATGGGCATCCTGGTTGTAGGTTCTGTTGCACTTGATTCAGTTGAAACACCTTTTGGAAAGGCAGACAATGTCCTTGGCGGTTCAGCCACTTATTTTTCTACGGCTGCCAGTTATTTTACAGATGTCAGCCTCGTAGCTGTTATAGGTGAAGATTTTCCAGATGAGCATATTAATTTTTTAAAAGAAAAAGGGGTAGATACAAACGGCTTACAAAAAATAGCTGGCAAGACATTTCGCTGGCAGGGGCGATATGAGTATGATTTAAACGAAGCCCATACCATTGCAACTCACCTAAATGTTTTTAAAAAATTTAAACCTCATATTCCAGCGGTCTATACAAAATCACCCTATGTGTTTCTTGCAAATATTGACCCAGAGATTCAATTGAATGTTCTCGAACAAGTCAAAAAGCCAAAATTCGTTGCATGTGATACAATGAATTTCTGGATAGAAGGCAAGCCTGATGCGCTTAAGGGGCTCTTGTCGAAAGTCGACCTGTTTGTCCTGAATGAAGGTGAGGCGCGAGAGTTTGCAAAAGAACCCAACCTTGTAAAGGCAGCAAAAAAAATTCTTGCATATGGCCCTAAAACAGTAATAATAAAAAGAGGGGAATACGGCGCATTGATGTTCAATGGTGGTTCTATATTTTCAGCACCTGCCTATCCCCTGGAATCTGTATTTGACCCAACCGGCGCTGGCGACAGTTTTGCTGGAGGACTGATAGGATATCTTGCAAATATTGACAACACAAATGAATCTAATATAAGACAGGCAATTATCTTTGGGAGTGTCATGGCCTCATTTAATGTAGAGGATTTCAGCCTCAACAGAATGCGCACCCTGACACTAAAAGAGATTTACGATAGATATAGAAAATTTAAGCAATTAACCCATTTTGAAGATATATCTTGAAAACCGACAAGAGGCTAAGGAGTATGAGATGATTAAGAATTTAGAAACTGGAAGTCAGAAACCAGCAGTCAAAGAAAGTATGCAGTACGCAGTATACAGTAGGCAGTTACTGTTTATTACCCACTGCTTACTGCTTACCGCTTACTGCCTCCTGGCAACTGTCTTTTACGGATGTGCAGGCTCAAAGGCAAATAGAAAGGAAGATGCAGATATACATTATAAGCTTGGGGTTGTTCATCTCAATGAAAGAAATATCCCTGAAGCCCTGAAAGAACTGATAACTGCTGTTGAAAAATATCCTGATGAGGCATCGTATCATAATGCCCTGGGGCTTGCTTATTTTGCGAAAGGCCTCCATGATGATGCGATAAAGCACTTTAAAAAGGCCATCCGAATAGACCCAAAATTTTCTGATGCCAGCACAAACCTCTCAGCTGTCTACATTGAAAAAAAAGAGTGGGATGCTGCTATCGCAGCGGCCCAAAAAGCGCTCGCAAACATCCTTTATACAACTCCAGAGCTTGCCTATTTTAATATGGGACGAGCATTTTACGAAAAAACAGATTATGTAGAGGCAGAAGAGAGTTTTAAAAAGGCAATTAAAAACAATTCAATGTATTTGCAGGCATATAATAGCCTTGGCCTTACCTATATGAGAATGAATAAAGATAAAGAGGCAGCTGATACTTTCAGACTCGTAATTAAGAACGCGCCAAATTATGCGGATGCGCATTACAACCTCGGTCTTGTTCTCATAAAGATTAAAGACAAGAAAGGCGCGGCGAATGCATTCCAAGAAGTTATTAAACTTGTCCCCGACAGCGAGATGGCAAGGTCGGCTAAGGGATATATTGACCTCTTGAAATAATAAACATTAAATAGGCAAAAGCCTTCAACATAAATAATTAGGAGTTAGCAAAATGGAGAGCATAGGCGAATATCTTAAAAGAGAAAGAGAAATTAGAGGTATCTCATTACAAGATGTGGCTAAAATAACTAAAATAAGGGCTGGGCTGCTTAATGCATTAGAAAAAGACGATTTTAGCAAATTACCCGCACCGCCTTTTGTAAAAGGTTTTATACAGGCTTATTGCAAACATCTTGGTGTAGACGGACATGATGCGCTGCTTCGTTATGAAGTGTATATGAAAACCCTTACTGAAAGTAAGGTCGAACCTGTTGAGGCTGCCAAAGCAAAAGACGAAAAGTTAGAGAGACTAACCACATTATCTACGCAATCGCTTATTGCTATAGCTGTCACTATCCTTTTAATAATTTCAGCTGGAGCATATGTAATCTTAAAAAAGTATAAACCAGATGCTCCTGATTATTCACAAATACAGCTAACGACTGGCAACGATGTATCTGATAGCAACAAGAAGGAAGCTATAGCTTACGAGGCCCGGTCTAAACAGGAAGACGATAGAGGCATACTTGTTAGCCCTTCGGCTTTACAAAAAGGGGATAAAAATACAAAAGAATCTGTGTCATCTAAGGCAGACTTAAAAGAACCCATGGCCTTGATTATACAAGCCACGAAAAGCACATGGATTCGAGCTGAAGTGGATAGTCAGGATCCGTTTGAGGTATCTCTCAGAGAAGGCGAAAAGGTTAAATGGATAGCAAAAGAAAAATTTTCTATACTGATAGGGAATGCAGGCGGTGTCAATGTGACGCTGAATGGCAATCCACTTGGCAGACTTGGTGACGAAGGCAAGGTCGTAAAACTCGTCTTGCCTAATATTTCGGAAGAGAACAAAGAAATACCTCAGGTTATAGACTGAAGAACCGACTCCCGAATATTAAGAGCTTGTTGAAAAACTCAACAATCTCCGATTACATCCCGACTATTCGGGATTACACAGATAAAAGACAAGATTACACAGATTAAAACTCCTTGAAATTTCTGTAAATATCTGTGTAATCTTTTTCTCTAATCTGTGTAATCAAGGCTGTTGATGGCTTTTTCAACAGCCTGTTAAATTCCAACTGATTTTAACGAGGCGCTGAATGGAATTTATTACACGATGCAGGAAATGCGGAAAGAAGATGAAAAGCGAGAGGGTTGACGATTACAGGGTAAAGCTTGTGTGCGCATGCGGTTTTTGGGAATATAAGACAATGCCGTCAGCAAGCAAGGCTATCAATCCATATTATCCAAGCGATGCTTTTTCTCATGTAAAGATTAGTGAAGAAGGCGGCATTGTCTTTCAGATGGAAAGGGCGAACAGGGAAAAAATGGAGATTATGACCCTTGAAGAGATAAGCATGCTTGCAAGCTCTGATTATGCGCTTGATGAGGTGCTCCAGTCAGTCGTAGAAAAGACCGCAAAGAGATTGGGCGTAGATGTTTCCTCAATATACCTCTGGAATGGAAAAGAACTTGTCTTAACGGCAACCACAAGCTTTGTAAAAGAGGCGATTGGCAAGGTAAGGCTCAAATTGGGAGAAGGAGTTACAGGATCAGCGGCAAAAGAAGGAAAGCCAATCTATGTAAAAGATGTATCAAAGGATCCAAGATATAAAAAATTCGCTGAGCTGAGGGAAAAGGATTACAAATCCATGCTATCCCACCCAATAATACATAAAGGCGAGCTCTTTGGCGTGCTCAATGTTCAGACTGTTGATATAAAAGAATTTCAGGAAGATGAGATGTATTTTGTGTCTGTCATAGCAAATATGCTCCTCAGCGCAATAAGGATACGAAAGAAGGTGTAATTTTTGATTTGCAAAAAGTGTGGAGCGCTATTTCCTAACTATATAGCAAAATGTCCGCAATGTGACGCAGGCATATCCTCATCAGTAGGAATGCCTGTCAAAGGCCAGTCTGATGCCGATAAAAAAAACCAGCCGCTGAAAAACATTAAGATTTACCAGCCTGAACCAAACAAACCTTCCAGATTCGGGAAAATATTCCTCCTATCTGCGCTGTTTATTATTGTCTGCGGGGTTTTTTTTATACTTGCCATCAAGCCTAAACTTGAGGATAAGAACATATTCACTCTATCCGGGCAGGCTGTGCCAAACAAAAATAAGGCAGCGGTAGATATATCAGAATTTACAGGAGAACAAGAAAAAACACATGCTGATTTCCTGCAAGACGAACGCCTGGACCGTTTAAACAAAGAAGGCGGTGAATATTTCGACAAAGGAGATTATAAAAGGGCAAGGAAAATTTATGAAGCAGCATTGGCTATAGATCCTTCTCATGCGGTAATTAAGGCAAACATGGCAGCCGCTCTATCTAACATCGGCCGGCAGGAGATTGAAAATACGAACTATGAAATAGCGATAAACCTCTTTCAGGATGCCCTTGTTTACAATCCACAATTACATAGCGCGCATAAAAATATTGGGATTGCCTATATAAAGCATGGCGATGCAAAAAAGGCTGCTCCCTATATAGATGCCTATATAGAAAAAAGCCCCGCGGACCTGCATAATAAAAACATGCTTTTCATGCTCGCAGAAACCTTTCTTGCGAATGGAGACAGAAACATGGCTGTGCTTTATTTTGAAAAGGTTCTCAATATTGATCCGCATAATAGCGAGGCTGGCCGAAGACTTGCTTTACTCAATAGAGAAAATCAGGCCGAACAAGGATTTCAAAAAAAAGAAGGAAGCCATTTTACGGTCAAGTTTGAAGGCGGAGAGAATTCAGAGATAGGACATATGATTTCAATAATTCTGGAAGAGGCATATATAAAGGTTGGCTCTGATATGGGATATTATCCTGAAGATAGGATAGAAGCGGTGTTATACACTCAGCAACAATTCACCGATGTAACCAGGGCTCCGACCTGGGTGGGCGCACTATACGACGGCAGGATAAAGATACCGGCAGGCGGAATAACAAGCAGGACGAATCTGCTCGAAAGGGTGCTTTTTCATGAGTATGCCCATGCCCTCGTTCACAGACTCTCCAAAGGAAGATCGCCGGTATGGCTAAACGAAGGCATTGCCCAGCATGTTGAAGGCACAGTCAATGAAAATATAAACGAGGTTCTGTCATTTGTTGCAAAATCAGAAAAACCTGTCCCCCTCAGGGTATTTGAAGGCTCATTCATGGGCTTCAATACTGCACAGGCAGTGGTTGCCTACTCTGTAAGCCTCTCAGCAACAGAGTATATTATAAACGAATTTGGCATGTCAGCGGTTAAACGGATATTGGAAAATCTCGGAGAGGGCAAAACTATTGAAGAGGCTGTATCTTCAGGTCTTTATATTTCCTATGAAGACCTGCAAAGCAACTGGTTTATGATGGTGAAAAGGAGATTTGCGGGATAAGGGCTACTTACCTCACCACAGCCCACGCAATCTTTACCAGCAATCTCAATCTTTCCTCATCAGCTTCTTTGAGTAAATTGGTTAAAAAGGGGATAACATACCTGCCGCATCTTACTTCTTGACAATACAACATATATGTTGTATCCATTAGATATGACAGGACGGGAGCTTATAAGGCTTCTTGAAAAGAATGGATGAATTTTGGATAGAATAAAGGGTAGTCACCATATCATGATTAAGGACAACAAAACACTTTCTGTGCCGGTGCATGGAAGTAAAGATTTGGGCAAGGGTTTATTGAGCAAACTTTTAAAAGAGGGAGGACTAAAGAAATGAAAACGCTCACTTATCCTGCTAAAATTACTTACGAAAAAGAAGACGAGAGTTTCCTTGTGGAGTTTCCTGATTTGAAAGGATGTCTTACAGAAGGAGCTACTCTAAAAGAAGCGTTAAAGAATGCAAGAGAGGCATTATCAGGTTATCTATCTTCTATCTTTGAAAGAGGGTTTACCATTCCCGAACCATCAAAATTAAAGGGGAAACATGTCTACTTCGTAGAGCCGGAACCTGAAGTGGCAACACCTATCATGCTGAGAAAAATCAGGGAAGGCTTGCAGATGAATCAGATAGAGGCCGCAAAGAGGCTTGGCATTTCCTATCAGGCATACCAGAGGCTCGAAAACCCCAACAAGTGCAATCCAACGATAAAAACCCTTGAAAGGGTTGCAAGGATTTTTGGGAAAGAATTGTATCTTGAATTTGCGTAAATCCTTCACCTCGCCACAGCCCGCAGGATTTTGACATCGTTGACGAGGTTTGATAATATTGTTCTATTCTAATATTAAAGATAGCCGAAAAATAAATCTGTCCCCTTTGTTCTTTGTTTCTTCATAGAAAAATAAAGGAATATGGACTGGAGTAAAAGGCATGACTCGGGATTCAAAAGATAGCGGAAAAACAAGCAGTTTCACAGATATAGTCCTTTCCAGCATAGCAGACGGCATATATGCAACTGACCGCAATAAGAATGTAACATTATGGAGCAAGGGCGCGGAAAGGATTACCGGGCACTGGGCAGAGGATGTTATAGGAAAACCGTGCAAGGATTTTTTATCACATACAGACGAGGATGGCACACCTCTCTGCGGCACCCCTCGTTGCCCCCTAACAGTTATAAAGACAAAAAAGATTTTGCCTCAGCATGTTATCACAGCCCATAAATCCGACAGGCAGAGGATACTGGTTGCTGTAACCGCTGCGCCGCTTACAGAGAACGGCAGCATTGTCGGCGTGGTTGAGGCATTCAGGGATGTAACAAAGGAAAGGGAATTGGAGAAGATAAAGGAAGGGCTTACACACATGCTTATCCATGATTTTAAGAACCCTTTACATGTAGTTGGTATTGTTCTTGAAAGATTGCAGGACAAGGAAAATAAGAAAGGAATAAGCGATAAGCTTCTAAGAATGGCATATGAGTCATGCGGTGAACTGGATAGTATGATTGCCAACCTGTTAGAGATAGCAAAAATGGAAAAGGAACTTGAACTTAACAGGAATCTTTTTTCATTCAGCGATATGCTGAGTGAAACCGTTGAAAAGGCAATGGTGCTGGCGGCTGCGAGGGGCCAGAGAATTTCTGCCGAGATTCAGAGTGGCATGCCTGAAATATTCGCTGACAGATATATACTCTCACGTATACTGGGAAACCTTATGGGCAATGCAATAAAATTCACGCGGGACGGTGGAGAGATAACTGTTTCCGGGAGTCTGTCAGGAGGGGTATTCAGGATAATGGTTTCTGATACAGGGCCAGGCATACCGAAACAATTTCATGAACTGGTATTTGATAAATACTGGCAGGCTAAGGATGACAAAACCGATGCGAGGCGAGGCGTAGGTCTGGGTCTTGCCTTCTGCAAGATGGCGGTTGAAACGCATGGCGGCAGGATATGGGTTGAAAGCGAAGTGGGCGAAGGAAGTAAATTTGTCTTTACAATCCCGATTGGGAAATGTTAATGGGACGGTTCTATTAGGAAATGTTAATGGAACGGTTCTATTAAATGAAGAGAGGGATTTAAATTTAAAAGGGAGACTTATTTATTTTTTCAAGCAACTCCTTAAAACTCATATAGACATCTCGTCTGTGTCCTATGAAATAAATTTCTATGAGGCGCTGTTTTTCTATTATCATGTAGATAATACGATATTTGCCAATGGCAATGGAGCGGAAGCTGGAAAGCTCGTCAACGAGTTCCTTTCCGTCAAACGGATGATTTATAAATCTTTCAATGCCATGTTTCACGCTGGGTTTTATCGCTGGAGGGAGTTTTTTAACCGCATTTCTTGCTTCAGGCAGATATATGGGGGTCTGAGGGACGCTTCCCACATTCTTTAATATCACTAAATTATTTATGCCTTATCCCATTCTTCACCGCTAATGCCCGCCTGTCTGATTATTTCTCTAACAAGGCTTATATGAATATCTCCGCTCCCGTGAGGATCGGGATCCGGATTTTTTGCTTGCCTTTTATCATAAATTGATGTCTGCCTCCGGAAAATGGGCCGGAATATCCAAGGGTTTTAAATTTTCTGATTAACTCTCTTCTTGAAATGCTGGATGGCATGGTCAGGCGGTTGCAGTTTCTTTGATATTTATCTCTATATCTTTAACCTTTGGAACAGGGTCTCCATCTCTTAATTTGAGAACAAGCCATTCGTCTAAGACATCCATAAGTTCTTTTCTGCACTCCTCAACTGTTTTTCCGTTAGCCCAGACACCCTCAAAACCGGGTATCTCGGCAAACCATGTTCCGTCATCCAATTTTTTATATTCCGCTATTTCCAGAGCCAGTTGAATATATTCAAATAACATGGCAACCTCCTGTAATTTGAATATTAGCAGATGTATTTACTGCTTGCAAGACGATTTTACAGGCTGCATCAAAAACAGTATGAAATGGGAGCGAAAAGGGGACACCCATTAAAAGGCAGCTTTATTTTCAATATATAACCTCTCAAGGGCTATCAATGGCGCTTTGATATTTTTATACAAACGTAAGATTTGAGCCAAAGCCTGCCCCTGAGAGTTTTTATCAGGGGACAAGGAAAAGCTGGTTGGACAAAACGGAACATACTATTTTACGTATGTGAGTATTTGGACAGGCAGATTTGACGCCACGCTTAGCGTGGCTATGTCCCGCTGAGCGGGACGCAGTATTTGGCCAAAGGTTGCGTTTGTAACCCTTACCACGCCCCTGTTGCCAAATACTCATGTATCGAATCCGCTGCCTTCCTGCCATCGCCCATTGCGAGGATGACAGTTGCGCCGCCCCGGACAATATCACCGCCTGAAAAGACGCCTTTTTTGCTGGTTCTTCCTGTATCCGAATTTACTGTAATATTTCCCCATTTATTAACTTTTATATCAGGGGTTGTTTGAGGGATTAATGGGTTTGCTCCATTTCCAACAGCAACAATTGCAATGTCTACATCTATCAGAAATTCAGAACCTTTTATAGGCACTGGCCGTCTTCTTCCTGATTCATCAGGCTCTCCAAGCTCCATCTTTATGCACTCAACTTTTTTGAGCCTCCCCTCGTCATCGCCGATAAACCGTGTTGGATTCGTGAGGAGCATAAACTTCAACCCCTCTTCCTCTCCATGATGAATCTCTTCAATCCTTGCAGGCATCTCTTCTCTTGAACGGCGGTAGATAATGGTCACCTCTTCAGGGCAGAGCCTCAATGCTGTTCTTGCAGCATCCATTGCAGTATTGCCGCCTCCAATAACTGCCATTTTCCTACCTCTTAAAACAGGCGTATCATATTCAGGGAATTGATAGGCGCGCATCAGGTTTACCCGTGTAAGGTATTCATTGGCAGAGTACACGCCAATGAGATTTTCTCCGGGGATATTCATAAAAACTGGAAGGCCAGCGCCTGTACCAATAAATACAGCGTGATAGCCCCCGCCTGAGGCGGATGATAAAAGTTCATCTACTGTTTCAAGCTTTCCAATAACTGCATTGCAGACAATCTCAACCCCCATCTTCTTTAAATATTCCACCTCTGCCTCAACTATCTTTTTCGGCAGTCTGAACTCAGGGATGCCATACATCAGGACGCCACCCGGTGCATGAAGGGCTTCGAACACAGTAACCTTATGTCCTTTTTTTACGAGGTCGCCTGCAACCGTCAGACCTGCTGGCCCGGCGCCAACCAAAGCAACCTTTTTCCCTGTCCATTTCGGAATATCAGGGATGGCAACCTCTCCGTGTTCCCTTTCATAGTCTGCTGCAAATCTTTCAAGCCTGCCGATTGATACTGGCTGACCCTTTTTGCCTACTACGCATATCTTTTCACATTGGTCTTCTTGAGGACAGACCCTGCCGCAGACCGCCGGCAGTCCATTGGTCTCTTTTATCTTTCGCGCAGCCTCAACAAACTTACCCTCGGCAATTAGCTGTATGAACCATGGTATATCTATATTTACAGGACATCCGCCAACGCACAATGGATTTTTGCACATGATGCATCTCTTTGCCTCTTGCATTGCCTGCTCAGATGTATATCCATAAGGCACCTCATAAAAATTCCTTACCCGCTCCTTTGGGTTCTGCTCAGGCATCGGCTGTTTGGGTATCTTCATTCTTTCTTTCATCTCTTTTGGATCCATTAATTACTGCTCCTTATTATAAGTAAGTGATTACACAGATTTTCAAGAAACGATTACGCAGATTCGAACATCCTTTTGCCGGAATCTGTGTAATCTGCTTTTGTAATTGGTGTAATCAAATTATGTTCTTTCATAGCACCGTGCGCCTTCATGATATGTAAGCTCTTCCATTGCTATCTTTTCTTCCTTCAGATAACCTCTGTTTCTCCTTATGAGCTCATCAAAGTCAACCTCATGACCGTCAAACTCAGGACCGTCAACACAGACAAATTTATTCTTTCCAGCTATAGTCACCCTGCATGCGCCGCACATTCCGGTTCCGTCTACCATGATTGGGTTTAAACTTACAACAGTATGAATCTTATGGGGTCTCGTTACATTACACAATGCCTTCATCATCGGCACAGGCCCGATGCCTACCACAATACCGATTTTTCTTTGCTCATTGATAAGTTTCTGAAGTATCTGGGTTACAAATCCATGATGACCGTAACTGCCGTCATCTGTTGTGACAAATAATTCATCACTGGTCTTTTTCATCTCATCTTCAAGGATTAAAAGCTCCTTTGTCCTCGCGCCTATAATTGAAACCACTTTGTTGCCTGCTTCTTTTAAAGCCTTTACAATAGGATATACAGGCGCTGTGCCAATGCCTCCCCCTATACAAACCGCAATCCCAAAGTTTTCTATATGGGTTGGTTTACCAAGAGGGCCAACAACATCCAAAATAGTGTCGCCTTTTTCAAGGTCACCGAGCATAGAAGTTGTCTTCCCAACCTCCTGCGAAATAATGGTAATAGTGCCTTCCTTAGTATCAGAATCTACTATTGTTAATGGCACCCGTTCGCCATGTTCATTAATACGGATTATAATAAACTGTCCGGCCTTCCTTTTCTTTGCAATCAGCGGCGCCTTTATCCTGAATAAGGCAACTGTATGTGAAAGTTGTTTTTTTTCAACTATCTCAAACAAGGTAAGCTCCTTTCTATTTTAAAATATCATGTAATAACAAATTATATATCATACAATTATCAATATCAAAAGAAATGACATTACCCTAGTCAGTTTAGTTTTTGACAATGCCAAGATAAATCTATTATAATATAAAACTAAATTTAACTCACTCTTATGAAAATAGAAAATATCAGAAATTTTTCCATAATAGCCCATATAGACCATGGTAAATCAACCCTCTCAGACAGACTTCTGGAGTTTACCGGCGCCATAACCGAACGGCAGAAAAAAGACCAATTTCTCGACAAGATGGAGCTTGAGCGGGAACGGGGTATTACCATTAAGGCACAGACAGCTCGACTTACGTATAAAGCGCTTAATGGTAAAGAGTATACCTTAAATCTTATTGATACCCCTGGGCATGTGGATTTTAGCTATGAAGTTTCCCGAAGCCTTGCTGCATGCGAAGGCGCAATCCTTGTGGTAGATGCTTCTCAGGGGGTTGAGGCGCAGACCCTTGCCCATCTCTATACAGCCGTAGATGTCGGCCTGGAGGTCTTTCCAGTATTAAATAAGATAGATCTCCCTGCTGCTGAACCGGAACGTGTAAAACAAGAAATCGAGGATGTTGTCGGCATTGATGCAAAGGATGCAATTCTTGCCAGCGCAAAGGAGGGTATAGGCATACGGGAGATACTTGAGGCAATAATTGCAAAGATACCTCCTCCAGATGGTGATGTTCATAGACCATTGAATGCCCTGCTTTTTGATAGTTGGTATGATACCTATCTCGGGGTTATCATTTTGGTAAGGGTCTTTGATGGGGTAATAAAAAAGGGTGTAAAGATTAAATTTGTTTCCACAGGAAAGGTCTTTGAGGTAGATAAGGTTGGGGTATTTGCCCCAAATCCGACAGTAAAGAGTGAACTTGCCTCAGGTGAGGTTGGCTTTGTTATAGCAGGCATAAAGGAGGTTGGAGATACAAGGATTGGAGATACAGTAACAGATGCGGAAAATCCAACTAACAGCCCTTTGCCAGGATTTAAGTCTGTTAAGCCCATGGTATTTTCCGGTCTCTACCCTGTTGACTCATCAGAGTATGAAAATCTGAAAGAGGCGGTTGAAAGGCTAAAGTTAAATGATGCCTCTTTTACCTATGAGCCTGAGACATCGCTTGCGCTTGGGTTCGGCTTTAGATGCGGATTTTTAGGTCTCCTGCATATGGAGATAATTCAGGAGAGGCTTGAAAGGGAATACGGGCTTAATCTTATTACAACCGCTCCTACTGTTATTTATAAAGTTACTAAGACTACAGGAGAGGTTATATTCATTGATACACCAACAAAGCTTCCGTCAGTACAATACATAGAAAAGCTTGAAGAACCATTTATTCTTGCAACTATACACCTCCCCAATGAATATTTGGGCGCTATACTCGGGTTATGTGAGAACAGGCGCGGCATACAGAAAGAGATAAAGTATCTTACACCCACAAGGGTTATGCTGGTATATGAGATACCTCTGAATGAAATTGTTCTGGACTTTTATGACAGGTTAAAAACCTTGAGCAAGGGCTATGCATCAATGGATTATGAATATCTGGACTACAGGGAGGCAGACCTTGTGAAGCTGGATATTCTGTTAAATAGCGAACCCGTAGATGCATTATCTGTCATCGTTCCAAGGGAGAGGGCATATTACCGTGGCAAGGAACTTGCTGAAAAGATGAGAGAGATTATACCCAGACAGATGTTTGAAATTATAATACAGGCATCAATCGGCAGTAAGATTATTGCGAGAGAAACGGTAAAGGCATTAAGAAAGAATGTTACTGCGAAGTGCTATGGCGGCGATATTACAAGGAAAAGAAAACTTTTGGAAAAGCAGAAGGAAGGGAAGAAGAGGATGAAGCAGGTGGGAAGGGTTGAAGTGCCGCAGGAGGCGTTCTTGGCAGTGTTGAAGATAGGAGGGTAGTTAGCGAATTAGAGGATTTGCAAATTAGAGACTCGGTTTTACTAATTCTCTAATCAACTAATCTGCTCAAATAAAAGGAGACCATTGATGCAGAAAAAAAAGGTAATTCGAGAAACCATTGAGGCCATAGTAATTGCCCTGGTGTTGGCCCTTATCATACGGACCTTTGTTATCCAGGCGTTTAAGATTCCATCAAGCTCTATGGAACCATCGCTCTTGATAGGAGATCATCTGCTGGTAACTAAGTTTATCTATGGCATACCATTGCCATTTACTGACCGTAAGCTTTTTTCATTCAAAAATCCAAAGTCAGGTGATGTGATTGTTTTTGAATTTCCCAATAATCCCCAATACTGCCGGAGTTTTTCAGCGAAAACCAAAAAAAGGTTTGCAAATACGATTGAAAGAAGGGATGTCTGGCAATTGATTAGTGATGATTGCAAGGATTTTATCAAGCGAGTAGTTGCAGTTGAAGGAGATACTGTTCAGGTTATAGATAAAAAGGTCTTTGTAAACAACAAGCCGTTAGAAGATAAACACGGCGTTCATGTAGATTCTTTTGTTTATCCCAAAGGGCCTGAACCAAGAGATAATTTCGGTTCTTATACAGTTCCCAAAGATTCGGTTTTCGTAATGGGTGACAACCGCGACAGAAGCTTTGACAGCCGCTACTGGGGGGCGGTAAATATTTCTGAGATAAAGGGCAAGGCGTTTATTATATATTGGTCATGGAATTCAGAGGATAGTTGGATCAGATGGCGGAGATTTTTGAATATTATAAGATAGGCTATTGGCGAGAGGCAATAGGCAATAGGCAATAGGAAAACCCATAGCCTATAGCCCATTGCTTATTGCCGGTACTTTATGCTATAAAAACATCTTCTTATGCAAGAATATAAAAAGGCCTTTGAACAGTATCTCTCCATTGAAAAAAATGCCTCAAAGTATACACGGGAAAACTATCTTAGAGACATTACGCAGTTAGAAGGTTTTTTAAAGGATAATGGGCTTTATCTTTGCAATGACGAGATAGATGTTAAAAAAATAAATGAAAATGCGCTGCGGCTTTTTTTGGGTAATTTATATAAAAACTGTAGAAAGGCGTCAATTGCAAGAAAATTAGCCTCTATAAAGGCATTCTTTAGATTTTTAGTTAAAAAGGGGTATTTATCAAAAGACCCTGCTGAACTTATTACGCATCCAAAAATAGAAAAGTATCTTCCCACTGTATTGACTGTAGATGAGGCAAAGACGCTGGTAGAGGCAGGGCAAACAATAGCAGAGAAACGGGGAAAGGGGGAAAGGGGGAAACGGAAAAACCCACTCACCCCTTCACCGATTCGCCGATTCCCCGATTCACTCACAATTTTAAGAGACAAGGCTATTCTTGAAGTTCTGTATTCATCAGGCATACGTGTTGGAGAGCTATCAGGGCTTAACATGAGGGATATTGATCTTGATTCTGGAATAATCAAGGTCATTGGAAAAGGGAATAAGGAAAGAATTGCCATACTTGGTGAAAAGGCCAGAGAGGCTTTGAGGAAATATCTGGCTAAGAAGTCAGAAGTTAGAAGCCTGCCACTGCAGGCCTGCCCTCGAATGGTTCTATCGGGGGCTGTAAGCAGGGGTCAGAAGTCGGAAGAGGGGAATGAGCCTGTTTTTCTGGGTGCAAGGGGCGAGAGGATTTATCCGAGGGCAGTGCAGAGACTTGTGAAAGAGAGCGCCCTTAGGTCAAATGTTGCGAAGTCACCAACCCCTCATTCACTAAGACATTCATTCGCTACGCATCTGTTGGATGCAGGGGTTGATTTGAGGACAATACAAGAGATGCTCGGTCATGCAAGTCTGTCAACGACCCAAAAGTATACAAAGGTAAGCGTTCAGAGGCTGATGGAAGTGTATGATAAGGCGCATCCGAGAGCAAAAAAGACAGGGAAAGGGATTAGGAATTAGAAATTTGGAATTAGGAATTGGGGTCAGGAGGCTGATATTATGTTTCACGGAACAACAATATTAGCAGTTCGTAAAGATGGCAAGATTGCTGTTGCAGGTGATGGCCAGGTTACGCTTGGAAATACCGTAATGAAAAAGGGCGCTGTCAAGGTGCGTCGCATGGGAGACGGCAAGGTGCTTGCCGGTTTTGCCGGTTCCACTGCCGATGCGTTTACCCTCTTTGAAAAGTTTGAAGCAAAACTCGAAAAATATGGCGGCAATCTTCAAAGAGCTGCTGTTGAGCTTGCAAAGGATTGGAGAACAGATAAGATACTTAGAAGGCTTGAGGCTCTTTTGCTTGTTGTTGATAAGGAACATTCATTGATATTGTCAGGCAGCGGTGATGTAATAGAGCCTGAAGGCGGCGCTGCCGCTATAGGCTCTGGCGGACCATTTGCACTCTCTGCTGCCAGGGCAATGCTTATCTATTCTAATCTTGATGCAAAAACAATTGCTCAAGAGGCAATGAAGATTGCAGCGGAGATTTGCATTTATACGAATGAGAATATAACTGTGGAGGAGTTGTGATTCTCTGATTTCGCAGATTATAAAAACAGATTACACAGATGATGAAGATTAGTTTTTATCTGTGCAATCGTATTCTAAAATCTGTGTAATCATATAAATTTATGAAAACATTTACCCCAAGAGAAATTGTATCAGAGCTTGATAAGTATATTATAGGCCAGAAAGAGGCGAAGAGGGCGGTTGCTCTTGCCCTCCGAAATCGTTGGCGCCGTCAGCAGGTAGCGCCTGAACTCAGGGATGAGATAGCGCCTAAGAATATCATTATGATTGGGCCTACTGGCGTAGGAAAGACAGAGATATCCCGAAGGCTTGCCAAGCTCGCACAGGCGCCATTTATAAAAGTTGAGGCATCAAAGTTTACAGAGGTCGGCTATGTCGGCCGCGATGTGGAGAGCATTATCCGCGATATTACTGACCTTGCTGTAAAAATGGCAAAGGATGAGGAACGGGTTAAGGTTCAGGAAAAGGCACAGGAGATGGCAGAGGAGCGGCTTTTAGACCTGCTCCTGCCGCCTGTTACATCTGTTGGATTTGCGGCACAGCAGGACCCTCAAAGGCTTATGCAGGAAAGAGAGCTCCAGAAAAGCACAAGAGAGAAGCTCAGGGCGCTGCTCAGGGAAGGCAAGCTTGATGACAGGGTTGTCGAGATAGAGACTACAGAGCAAAAACTTCCGGTTGTGGAGATATTTTCGACTGCCGGCATTGAAGAGATGGATTTGAACATAAAAGATATGTTTGCAAACATCTTTCCTAAGAAGACTAAGAGGCGCAGCGTTAAAGTCCCTGAGGCAGTGAAGATTCTGAATCAGGAAGAGGCGCAAAGGCTTATTGATATGGATAAGGTTGTAAAGCAGGCAATAGAACGAGTTGAGCAATCTGGTATCGTGTTTATTGACGAGATAGACAAGATTGCAGGCAGAGAATCAGGCCATGGGCCAGATGTTTCAAGAGAGGGTGTGCAAAGAGACCTTTTGCCGATTGTTGAAGGCTCAACTGTGAACACCAAATACGGCATGATTAAAACAGATCATATTTTGTTTATCGCATCAGGCGCATTCCACGTGTCAAAGCCTTCTGACCTGATTCCAGAGTTTCAGGGGAGATTCCCAATACGTGTTGAACTCAAATCTCTCGGCAAAGAGGATTTTATAAGAATTTTAAAAGAGCCGGAGAATGCTCTGACAAAACAGTATGTAGCCCTTATGGAGACAGAGAGTATAAAACTCAATTTTACAGATGATTCCATCGCAGAGATTTCAGAGATGGCAACTATTGTAAATGACAGGATGGAGAACATCGGCGCCAGACGCCTTCATACCATAATGGAAAGGATTTTAGACGACATCTCCTTTGATGCGCCTGATATGATTGCTGCAGGCGGGCATAAAGAGATTGTGATAGATGCGAAATATGTGAGGGACAGGCTCTCTGATATTATAAAGGACGAGGATTTGAGCAAGTATATTTTGTAAATACCGTGAACGGTGTTCGTGTTCCGTGTCCGTTTAAGGTTTTTTCACGGTCACGAGTCATGGACACGGCTGAAGGTAGTTATGTTATGCAGCGATACATTCAAAAAGTTGAAACACTCTTAGAGTCATTGCCGTACATACGTCAGTTTTATGGCAAAACAATTGTAATAAAATACGGCGGTCATGCGATGATAGAGGAGAACCTTAAGCAGAGCTTTGCTAAAGACATAATCCTTATGAAATATGTTGGCCTGAATCCTGTTGTTGTGCATGGCGGCGGGCCGCAGATTGGCGAGCTATTAAAGAAGCTTGGCAAAGAGTCCCGCTTTGTGAAAGGCATTCGTGTTACAGACAGCGAGACCATGGATGTGGTTGAGATGGTTCTGGTTGGAAAGGTGAATAAGGAGATTGTGGGGCTTATCAATCACTATGGCGGAAAAGCTGTGGGGTTAAGCGGCAAGGACGGCGGCTTGATTAAAGCGAAGAAGCTAAGAGCCAAAGGCGCAGACATGGGAATGGTAGGAGATGTCAAGACTGTAAATCCAAAGGTTATAGAGACCCTTGACCGTGATAAATTCATCCCTGTGATAGCGCCTGTAGGTGTTGGCGACGACGGCAAGACATACAACATCAATGCTGATACCGTAGCTGGTAGAATTGCGGCCTCGCTAAAGGCGGAAAAGCTAATTCTCCTTACTGATGTGCAGGGTGTTCTGAATAAAGATAAAAAACTCATATCAGCGCTCAGTGTTGCCGAGGCAAAAAAGCTCATTAAGAACGAAACCGCAACAGGCGGCATGATTCCAAAATTAGAATGTTGCCTTGATGCCTTAAAAGGCGGTGTGTCCAAGGCGCATATCATAGACGGCAGGGTAGAACATGCGGTTCTTTTGGAAGTTTTCACAGACGCGGGGGTGGGGACGGAGATATATAAGAGTTCACGCTGAACTCAAACAAGCAATATACTGCATTAAAAGAGCTATGACCCTGTCAGCAAAGAAAATAAAGAAGAAAACCAGGCCAAAATCTGCTGTCAAGCACAAAAATGCGATTGGCGATAACCTCGCAATGAACCCTCTTGAATTTTATATTTCCGAGGGAGCGGCCAACTACGGAAACAAGCCGCCTTTTACTATTTATTACGACAATCCTGAAGATTCCATCAGACTTCTTAAGGGCGATTGCATCGAGATATTGGATCGGGCAAGGGAAAACAGCGTTGACATGATCTTTGCAGATCCACCCTACTTTCTTTCTAACGGAGGAATTACCTGTCATGCCGGAAAGATGGTTTCCGTCAACAAGGGCAAATGGGATAAGTCTAAGGGTGTTATAGAAAATCACAAGTTTATCCTTGAATGGCTCAAGGCTTGCCAGAGGGTTTTAAAGCCGAACGGGACGATTTGGGTCTCAGGCACTACCCATATTATTTATTCGATCGGTTTTGCCATGCAGGAGCTTGGCTACAAGATTCTAAATGACATCATTTGGTATAAACGCAATGCTCCGCCTAACCTTTCTTGCAGATATTTTACTCATTCAACAGAGATAGTTTTATGGGCAGCAAAAAATCAAAAAAGTAAACATTATTTTAATTATCCATTGATGAGAGAAATGAATCAGGGCAAGCAAATGAGAAATGTTTGGGAAATTTCCGCGCCACAATCAGAAGAAAAAAAGTTCGGCAAACACCCTACTCAAAAACCTGTTGACCTTTTAACCAGACTGATACTTGCTTCTACAAAAGAGGGAGACGTGGTTTTAGACCCTTTTTGTGGAAGTTCAACAACTGGGGTTGCGGCGATTTTACTGAATAGGAAATATGTGGGGATTGATTTGGAAGACGAATATCTACAACTTTCCGTGAAAAGATTAAAAGAGGCTTTGACTAAAAGAGAGCTAAAATTGTCTGTAACGAAAGGGGCTCTGCCTTGTGAAAAACAAGCAATGTAACGGTTTGATACGATTTACAATCAAATAAACTAAGGGAACGACATGTCCTTGACCAAAAAGAAGAAACGAAACGAATACAAACATTCGATGGACTTGAAAAGTCTCAAGATACTAAATGCTTCGCGTGATGATTTCCGCAAAAAATTAGAAGAAATACCTTACCGTGGCTATGAAGTCGAACAGCTAAGCGATGGACGAAAAATAGTTATTGCAAAACCAGACGGCAAGTCAGTTTATGGACAGCCCAAGAAAGAGGATTTCTTTGTGTGGGTATATAATCCCATAGAGGGAACTTTATGGCAGATTACTCATAGGCAAATATACGAAGACCTGAAATTAAAGGAAGATAAAGATGCATCAATCGCATTGAAAGCAATTGACTATCTCAAACGAGTTCATCGGGGGGAAGAACCAGAATAAATATTGAGGAATGCGAATATAGGCGATGTGCCAGGAGAACCAATAGAGATACTTCTGAAATCATACAAATGGATTTGGGGTCAAGAGGATGTGAACTATCCTAATGGAGAAGGCCGTGATATGTCAATGAAGTCCATTTTAGAGCTTGAAAACGAGCTTCAGAATGAAAAATAAAGAAAATGAGCCTTTATGCGCAATTATATCCCTGTAAAAAAATATTGGTTTGAGATGTATACAAAATATGACAGGCCGTATTGGATACCCGCATTAAAATTCCCTATCGAAAAAATCAAGATAGATAAGTCATTATTTGGCTATCATAATGAAGTTTCACATTCTAATGTTTTGTATATGCTAATGAACTTTGATCGTGATGCGTGGATGCCTATCACAATAAATAAGAATTACTATCTGTTAGATGGACAGCACAGATTGGAATTAGCCAGACAGATGGGGCTGTCATTTATTGATGTAGTCATAGAGGATTCGGAGTTATTAAAAGGTAATAATAAAAATGATAAAAAGGAAAGTGAAGGAAAGAAGAAGGGATCTAAAAAGGTACGAAGACTCGAATCGAAATTAAAAACACTTAAAGCAGAAATAATGAAACGTGAAGCAAAAATGTCTGGGGAAGTAGGTTTTTATGATTAAAGGCGGAACTGGTGGCGGAAATACTAAAACAGGGCTATTTTTTGAGGGTAAGACTGATCTTGCGACTTTTCTTAATTTACAAAAAAGCTATGAGGTTAGAGAAGATAATGTTTATTTCAAAGGCAAACCGGTCGGCAGAATATTTAAAAAATATAGCCTGTATAAATTCCTTGAAGAATTAAACATTGACTGGAAAACAATAATATCAAAAAGACTGTTACCTGACGATTCTATTTATGTAATCATAAAAAATACTTTATACATCATTGAGTGCAAAATTCAGAATGTTGCCGGTTCTGTGGATGAAAAGCTCCAAACCTGTGATTTTAAGAAGAAGCAATATCAGAAACTATTTTCGCGCGCCAATATAGAAGTTGAATACATTTACCTTTTAAGTGATTGGTTTAAGAAACCTGAATACAGGGATGTGCTGGATTATATAATAAGCGTAAGGTGTTCATACTATTTCAATTATATCCCTTTGGAAAAAATAGGGCTAACCATGCCTCTTAAATAAACCAAAACAAAACTATGAAAAGGGAGTTCTTTTAAATTTCTGAAACAAGGGATGGATATTCAGTAAATTTATGTTTGCCGTAGCCGAACAAAACTTAACCATTCGGGCAACCCTTTTATGGGCAGAGGATTATCTTCTGCGATATGGTGTTCCTGATGCGAATATAGAGGCTGAGTATCTTCTGTCCCATGCGCTTGATTGCAAAAGGGCGGAGCTTCATTTAAAACACGCCAGCCATATTTCTTATAATGCACTGCAAAAATTTATAGATTTTGTTGAGCGGAGGATAAAAAGAGAACCGTCCCAATATATTCTTGGCGAACAGGAATTCTGGGGGCTTCCCTTTAAAGTTACCAAAGATGTCCTGATACCGAGGCCTGAAACAGAGGTATTGGTGGAAGAAGCGGTGAAGACAGTCAGGAGTCAGGAGTCAGAAGTCAGAAGTCAGAATACAAAAATTCATTACTCCGAACTCCGGACTCCGGACTCTAAACTTATTTTAGACTTATGCACCGGCAGCGGCTGTATAGCCATTTCTCTTGCAAAGGAAATTCCTAATAGCAGGGTATTTGCTGTTGATATATCAGAAAAGGCTCTGGATGT
>MGQA01000002.1:45077-47228 GCA_001797665.1 Deltaproteobacteria bacterium GWF2_42_12
TCAAGAAAGATGCTTCAAGAACTCCAACCCGAGGTAAAAGATTATGAGCCGCAAGCAGCACTTTACGGCGGCGAAGACGGCATGGATTTTTACAGAAAGATTATCGCCGATGCGCCGGCATATCTGGCTAAAGGCGGTTACTTAATGTTAGAGATGGGTTACAGACAGGCAGGAAAGATAAAGAATCTGATAGAACAAAATAATGGCTTTGAAGATATAGATATTAAAAAAGATTTTGCAGGTATAGAAAGGATAATTAAGGCACAGAGAAAGGGTTAAATCAATGAATAGAGAAGAAGCAATTTCAACTTTAAAAGCCTACTTTCAGAATAAAGCTGATGCCTACGATATTGATACGGCATTTTTATACGGCTCATTGGCGTGCGGATATCCAAAGATAGAATCTGATGTTGATGTGGCAGTTTTGTTTATTCATGAGATGAGCGAAGAAAAGACATTTAGCTCAATGAACACTATATCCTTGGAGCTTATAGATATCCTGAAGCGAGAGGTAAATGTCCTTTATATTGATAAAGATTTATCCAGACCAATGCTTCACTACAATGCTATCGTCAAAGGCATGCCTGTCTTTATGAGGGATTTTACGAGATATGTTGATTTGAGATTAAAGGCAATATCGCAGATGGAAGACTTTAGCATCTTTGGCACAAAATGGCAATCTGATGTTGTAAGGAAAAGGCTGGAGGGCTTAGACCGTGCCAGAGTTTAGATATGCAAAAGGGAGAATAATGGAATCTCTTGCCTTTATAACAAAGGAGGTGGATGAATTTGAGTCTGAATATAAACTTAAAACATGGGAAGAATATTCTTCTGATAATAAACTTCAAAAACTTATAGACAGAACCATAGAAAATATTTTGACTGCTGTTATTGAAGTATGCGGTGTTGTATTGACAGAGAATAATATAGAGGCAGAGAGTTATCCTGATGTAATGAAAAAGCTCGGCGGCTTCTTCGGTTTTAGCAAAAAGGAGATAGAGACTCTGGCAAATTTTGCTATTCAACGAAATAGGCTCGCCCACAGATATCTTAATTTTAGATGGCAGGTGGCAAGATTTTATATGGAGAACAAAGATATTCTGAAGAAATTGATAAACTCTATTTATGACTATGAAAAATCAAGAAGATAGACAGGGTAATTAAGGCACAGAGAAAATGCTACATCAATGAGTAGAAGCAAAAATACCGCCTTTCTGAGGGTAAATCAAATGTCCTAATCTACGACTATCTCGATTCTTTCAACGCAATGCTTCTCAAGATGTACCGAAACAGGTTAAAGGCATACAAAAAGATGGGTTATGTCATTCAGCAGATGTAAGGAAGGGGCAGGAATCTGTTTTGTTAAACATTAGGCAATTCGCGGCCAAAAAAATCCTTTTGGTTTTTATAGAAGTAATGATATAATTTTCTGCAAAAGGAGGTGTTGCTTATGCAAAAGACTGACCTGAGTGGAATAACAGTTGAAAAAATTTTACAGACAGCGGAAATGTTTAAAGGTTTCAAAAAAAAACCTTCTATGCTTAAACATCTCGATGGAAAGTATTATAAGGAAGGGCTTGAAATGAAAAAGCAGGGTATAACAAGCACAACTATAATAAAAGAAATAAGAGAAGCGAATCAATGACCAAAAGGATTTTTATAGATTCCAATATCTTCTTAAATTTTCTCCTTAAAGAAGAAGGCTCCTATGAAAGTTCAAAGCATCTCCTGACAAGGATTGAAAAAGGCTATATGGAAGGAGTTACAACGGTTATTAATATCATGGAAATATTGGCTGTTCTTAGAAAAAGGTCAAGGGCAAAGGATAGTCAAATAATTAAAGATATTGAAACGATAGGCGAGATTCAGAATCTCGAAATTATTATTCCCAATGAAATTCATATTGCGCAGGCATTTGAAATCCAGAAAAAGACAAAACTTTTGCCAACTGACGCGATTCTCATTTCAACTGCAAAAGACTTTTCCGACACATTTGTCTCCAGAGATGCTGAATTAAAACAAAAGGCATCAAGTTTTATATCTATAGTTAAACCTGAAGAATTATAATCTGCATCATCGTTTTATGCTGCTCAACTGCCGGATAGACAAGGTTGAATGAATGTGATAATAAGAAATAGGGGAAGCGTCCCT
>MGQA01000003.1 GCA_001797665.1 Deltaproteobacteria bacterium GWF2_42_12
TCAACCATCCCTACCATTCCCGCAGTTTCTTTAAGTTCGATGTCAGTTCCTCGCTTTGGAGATATTCGGGACACATCCCATTTATTTGACAAAAGGGAGGCTATCCTGTAGAATTCCATCATGTCAAGGATGGCACGGGCAGTTGCATTAGGATTCCCCCATCATGTTGTTCAAAGAGGCAACAACAGAGAAAAAGTCTTTTTAAGTAAGGCCGACAAAGAGAAGTATCTATCGCTCCTCAAGAAATATTCAGGTAAATGGAACTCGCCTATCCTTGCCTACTGTCTTATGAGCAATCATGTGCATTTGCTGACAAGACCGACAAAAAACGAGTCTTTATACAAAATGATGCAGGGGATAACCCTTTGCTATACGCAATACATCAACAGGACATACAAGAGAACAGGCAGGCTATGGGAGAGCAGGTATCATTCATCCATAGTGGATAAGGAAAAGTATTTATGGGGTGTGGCGAGATACATAGAACAAAACCCTGTGCGGGCGAAGATTGTGAATAAGGCGGAAGATTATCCCTATTCAAGCGCAAAGGCTCATATAGACGGCATAAAAGACGAGATACTTGGCGAGGCGCTGTTTGAAGGCAGACAAAGGGAAGATTACAGAGAATTGATGAAGGCGAGCATTAAAGAAGAAGAGATAAACAACATAAGGAATCATACAAGAAATGGCCGTCCTATGGGCAGTGAAAGTTTCATAGAGAAAATGGAACGGAAACTTGATAGAATCTTTAAATCAAAGCCACGGGGAAGGCCAAAAAAGGAAAAAAGATAATAAATGGGATGTGTCCCGAATAAACCAGCAACAAGGAACAGCATAAAGGCTGGCAAGGGTGTCAAATTGGAAGATATATAAACGTGCCTAACCTAATAAGCCAATCCACTGGACGTCTTATAGCCGCCGCTGATTTCGGTCGTTATAACTCCCCAATTATCGCCTCGCCCATCCCTTTGCATCCTACAAGTTTCATCCCCGGCTGGTTTATGTCTAAAGTGCGATAGCCTTTGTTCAAAACACTCTCCACTGCCCTTTCAACATCATCTGCCTCTTTTGTGAGATCAAAAGAAAATCTCAGCATCATTGCCACAGATAGGATTGTTGCAATAGGATTTGCCTTGTCAGTGCCTGCAATATCCGGCGCGCTGCCATGAATGGGCTCATACATACCTACTTTGCCGCCGAGGCTTGCGGAGGGCAACATCCCGATTGAACCTGTAAGCATTGCAGCCTCGTCTGAAAGTATATCTCCGAAGGTATTCTCTGTTACAATCACATCAAACTGTTTTGGATTTCTCACAAGCTGCATGGCGCAGTTGTCAACATACATGTGGCTAAGCTCAATATCCTGATAATCTTTATGCACCTTGATAACCACCTTTCTCCAAAGCTCTGTAGTTTCAAGCACATTTGCCTTATCAACAGAGGTAACTTTTTTTCTTCTCTTGCGGGCCACATCAAAGGCAACCCGTGCAATCCTCTCTATCTCAGGCGTTGTATACACCATGGTGTTTACGCCGCGCTCTGTGCCGTCAGGAAGTTTTGTAACTCCCTTGGGAGTGCCGAAATAAAGTCCGCCGGTAAGCTCCCTTATCACCATTATGTCAACGCCGTCAATAATCTCTTTCTTAAGTGTTGACGCATCTGATAGAACAGGATAAATCTTTGCAGGCCTCAAATTTGCAAAAAGACCAAGTTCCTTTCTTAGGGCCAACAACGCCCGCTCCGGCCGTATGGAATAATCAAGCCCCTCCCACTTTGGCCCTCCGACTGCGCCCAACAAGACCGCATCGCTTCCCTTTGCGAGCTTTAAGGTCTCGTCTGTGAGCGGAGCGCCGTATTTGTCAATGGATGCACCGCCTACAAGGGCTTCTTGCAGGTCAAATTTTATATTGTTTTTTTTACCAATCGCTTTTAGAACTCTAACAGCCTCTCCCACTATTTCGGGTCCGATGCCGTCGCCGGGAAGAACCGCAATCTTATAGTTTTTTGCCATCTCTACTCCTTATCAATTGCAGACATCTTTTGTAGCGCCTCCAGAAAAACAGGCAGCCCACTGTGAGGAATGACCACCGTGCTCCTTCTGTCATTGGAAAGCTCTGCAATCTGCAAAAACTTGCCTCCATCGTTTTCCTTGAGGTCTACAAAGATTGTTTTATTCTCGATGTGCAGCTTGTCGCTGGTAATAACCCTGCTCCTTGTTCCTTCTCTTTTCATTCAGTTCCCCCTTTTTAAAATTAAGGCTGAGGTTAAGGTTTAGGTTCAGAAAAGCCCTATTTTTTCTCTCAACCTCAACCTTAGCCTTAACCTATTTTTTTCTTCACCCACTCCATCAGCCCGCCGGTGCTTATGAGTTCTTGCATAAACGGCGGAATTGGCTGGCTGTCGAATGTTTTATTCTTGGTCAGGTTAACAATCCTTCCGGTATCCATATGGACCTCGACTTCATCACCTTCAGCGATGCTGTCAACTGCTGCAGGCGACTCAAATATAGGCAGTCCCATATTAAATGAATTTCGATAAAATATCCTCGCAAAGCTCTTTGCAATAACACATGATATACCTGCTGCCTTGATTGATATGGGCGCATGTTCCCTTGAAGAACCGCAACCAAAATTTTTGCCGGCCACAATAATATCTCCGGGCTTCATCTTCTTTATAAAATCAGGGTCAGCATCCTCCATGCAGTGCTTTGCAAGCTCTTTTGGGTCAGAAGTATTCAGATACCTCGCAGGGATTATCTGGTCAGTATCTATATCTGCGCCAAACTTCCATGCCTTGCCTTTGAATTTCACACTTTTCTCCTTCTATACTGATTATGCAGATTAGTTTTAATCGGTGTAATCTGATTTTCCATAATCTGCGTAGCTACGCTTAGCGTGGTGTAATCGTATTACTCACTTTTTTCCCACTGCCTCATTCAATTCTCTTAATAACTTTTCCAAATCAATAAAATGCAGTTTGCACGCTGTTTCTACGGTAACAAGTTTTGCCAGGGATTTTCTTGCTACAGGATTTGCAAGAAGTCCAAAACAGTGTCCTTGCTTTGCAAACACATCAAGGGTTTCAGGGTATTTTGAAAGAACATCCTCAACTACCATATCCTTTGTAATCTTCAAGACACTTACCTCCTTTCAGACTGTTACAGTAATAATCTGTAACGCCCCTTTCGCCAGTAACCCCCTATTAAAGTTTTTAAACCCAGCCTCCCTTAATTCCCTTTGCAAATCAGCCCTAATAAACTCCCGGGCTGGGCCATGTTCTGCAAACACAAAAAATATCTTCTGTAAAAATCCTGCAAAACCCTCTCCCTGATGATAATCAAAAATTACAAACCTCCCATTATCCTTAAGAACCCTTTTGATTTCTTTCAATACACCTCTTGTTGCATCAAAAGGGATTTCGTGAAGCCCCATTGATGCAACTACCCTGTCAAAAACCTTCTCCTTAAAAGGCATGGAAATAGCATCGGTCTGGATAAGACCGAGTCTGGCTCCTTTGTTCCTGGCCTTTTCTTGAGCAACGTTTAGCATGCCATGAGTTATATCCAGGCCATAAACTGATGCGCCATTTTCCGCAGCCATCAAAGAAAGAGTTGCTGTGCCACAACACATTTCAAGAATCCTGCAGTCTTGAAGAGGCGTCATCTTTTCAATAACAGCGCTTCTTAGCCTTCTTTCGCCGCCAAATGGCAATCCTATAAGCCACATTCCTAAATCATACAATGGCGCGAAGATATCAAATGCAGGACGATAGTAATAAGGCCGAGACATATTTAAAATTGTAAATTGCAAAGTGCAAATTTCAAATTGCAAATTGATAAAGCTTGGCTTTTTATAATTTGCACTCTGCATTTTTCATTTTGCATTATTTTCTAACCACTTCTTCCGGATGCGCAATCCTGCCTTTTACTGCTGTTGCTGCTGCAACTGCTGGATTCGCAAGATAGACCTCGCTCTTTGGATGGCCCATCCTGCCGACAAAGTTCCTGTTTGTAGTTGCAAGGGCCCTTTCACCTTCAGCAAGGATTCCCATATGTCCGCCAAGACATGGGCCGCAGGTTGGCGGACTTATGATTGCCCCTGCCTTTAAATAAATCACAAACAAGCCCTCTTCCATGGCCTGTTTATAAATAAGGGGCGTTGCAGGGATTATAATTAACCTCACATAAGGGGCAACCTTTTTACCCCTCAATATCTTCGCTGCAATCCTCAAATCTTCCATTCTGCCATTGGTGCATGAGCCGATGACAACCTGGTCAATGGTGATAGTGCCTACATCGGTAATATTTTTTGTGTTTTCTGGCAAGTGGGGAAATGCTACCTGCGGCTCTATCTTCGAACAATCATATTCCCTTACATTGCAATAAACCGCATCTCCATCGCTTGTATAGAATTTATACGGCCTTTCTGCCCGTTTATCAACATATGCCTTTGTGATTTTATCAGGTACAATAATGCCGTTTTTTCCTCCTGCCTCAATAGCCATATTGCACATAGAGAGACGGCTGTCCATAGAGAGTTTATCAATAACAGGGCCGCAGAACTCCATTGCCCGATACAATGCTCCGTCTACGCCTATGTTGCCAATCGTGTAGAGTATCAAGTCCTTGCCATCAACCCATTTGTTCAATTTTCCTCGATAGATAAATTTCATGGACTCAGGTACTTTAAACCACGCCTCACCAATAATCATAGCAGCAGCCAAATCCGTGGAGCCAACACCTGTTGCAAATGCGCCGAGTGCGCCGTATGTGCAGGTATGGCTGTCTGCGCCTATCACCAAATCACCGGGGACAACAATACCCTGCTCGGGAAGCAGGGCATGCTCTATACCAACCTCGCCGCCTTCAAAATGGTGCGTTAATTTCTGCTCCTTTGCAAAATTTCTTAATATCTTACACTGTTCAGCAGACTTTATATCCTTATTAGGAGTAAAATGGTCTGGCACAAGCACGACCTTGTTTTTATCAAATACCTTTCCTGCCCCTACACCTTTAAACTCTTTTATTGCAATTGGCGCTGTTATATCATTCCCAAGGGCAATATCCACCTTTGCATTGATAAGCTGACCAGGACGGACCTCTTTCAGTCCAGCATGTTTTGCAAGAATCTTTTCAGTAATTGTCATCGGCATTTAAATTACCCTCTCCTTTTTCTCCCTCTTCTTATACTCCAGTTTATTCAGCGCATTTATGTATGCCTTTGCGCTGGCAACGATAATATCTGTATGCGCGCCCTGTCCAAGCACAACATGGTCATCTTCCTGCAATCTAACCGTCACCTCGCCCTGCGCATCTGTACCGCCAGTTATCGCATTCACAGAATACCTTAATAATTTGCTCTTTGCCTTTGTCATCTTTGCAATGGTTTTATATGTAGCATCTACAGGCCCATCGCCAAACCCAGCCTCTTTTACATGTTTCCCATCTATATACATCTCCACAGTCGCAGTAGGTGTTGAGTCTGTGCCGCTTACTATATTCAATTTGTCCAGCTTAAATCTTTCAGGTATCTCTATTCTCAATATCTCATCAGCAACGATTGCCTCTATATCTTCGTCAAAAATCTCTTTTTTCTGGTCTGCAAGGACTTTAAACCGCTCAAAGGCCTTGTTGAGGTTTTCGTCAGATAACTCATAGCCTAATTCTTTTAATCTTGTCTTAAATGCATGTCTCCCCGAATGTTTGCCCATAACAAGCGTTGACTGTGCAATGCCGATAGATTCAGGCCTCATTATCTCATATGTCGTCTTTTCTTTTAAAAGACCATCCTGGTGAATGCCGGACTCATGGGCAAAGGCATTGTCGCCAACAATTGCCTTATTTGGCTGAACCATAATGCCGGTGATGCTGCTTACGAGCCTGCTCGTCGGATATATCTGTTCAGAAACTATCTTTGTATCAATATGGAGAATATCCTTCCTCGTCCTGAGTATCATGACTATCTCTTCAAGAGATGCATTGCCTGCCCTCTCACCGATGCCGTTTATGGTGCACTCCACCTGCCTCGCTCCATTCATTACAGCAGCCAGAGAATTTGCAACAGCAAGACCAAGGTCATTGTGACAATGCACTGAGATGACGGCCTTATTTATATTTGAAACATTATCTTTAATTCCTATAATCAATGCCCCAAATTCAGAGGGGATTGCATACCCCACTGTATCAGGGATATTTACGGTTGTAGCCCCTGCATCAATTACAGCCTCTATAACTTCATAAAGATATTTAACATCTGAACGACTTGCATCCATTGGAGAAAATTCCACATCATCCAGATAACCTCGTGCGCGTTTTACCATCTCTACAGCACGTTTTTTTGCCTCCTCCCGTGTCATCCTGAACTGATGCTTCAGGTGAATATCAGAGGTAGAGATGAAGGTATGGATACGCGGTTTGGGTGCGCCTTTTAATGCCTCCCATGCTTTGTCAATATCCTCTAACTTTGCCCTTGCAAGACTGCAAACAATAGGACCTTCAACCTCATGGCTAATCCTTCTTACAGCCTCAAAGTCTCCTGGAGAGCTTATTGCAAAACCCGCCTCAATGATATCCACGCCAAGCCTTGCAAGCTGCTTTGCAATGATAACCTTTTCCTCAATATTCATTGAGGCGCCAGGAGACTGCTCGCCATCTCTCAAGGTTGTATCAAATATTCTTACGTAGTCTGTCATTTTTTCTGATATCCTTAATTCAAAGCCCTTTCCGTCTTTGACTAATCAAATGCTATCTATGCACAAAATCTAAATCTTCAAAGCTGTTTTGAATTTAGATTATTCAAATCATGGATTTGTTTGGGATTAAAAAATAGAACTCAAGTGTTTACCGTTATCTTTTCTACTTCGTAACCCCTTTATGATGATGCAACTCAGGCTGCGATACTGGCTTTTTTACTCTACTACTCCATAATGCAGTTATAGGCCCTGATAAAACATAACCCAGGGTAAGGACAAAAAACATTATCTGAGGTTCAGCAGCCACGACAATCAAAAGCAGTATTATCCCAACCAAAAGTCGGAACGGCATACGCTGAGAAGGGCTCAACTCTTTAAAGCTATAATACTTAACATTGCTCACCATAAGAAATGCAAGGGTATAAACCATTACCAGTATGGTTACATGCTTGGTAATATCCTCGTGGCCAAAATGATAAAACAACAAGACTGTTGAAGCAACCAGCGATGCAGCAGCGGGAATCGGAAGCCCATTAAACCTCTTGCTTTCAATAGTATTTATCTGAATGTTGAATCGCGCAAGCCTCAATGCGCCGCATACTACATATAAAAATGCAGCCAGCCAACCGTATCTGCCGAATGGCCTCAATGCCCAGGTAAATATCAATATCCCGGGGGCAAGTCCAAACGCTATGAGGTCTGCCAGAGAATCATATTCTAAACCGAACTTACTCGTTGACTTTGTGAGCCGTGCAACCCTTCCGTCAATTCCATCCAGTACTGCAGAGATTAATATTGCAATTGCAGCCTTGCCAAATTCTCCGTCCAGGGACGCAATAATAGAGTAAAATCCGCCAAAAAGACTTGCTGATGTAATAAGGTTCGGGAGAAGGTATATGCCTTTTTTTATGCCGCCGGGCCTCTCTTTGCCCCTTATTTCTTTATCTATCATGGTTAAGCCTCCTCTGTTAAACGAATTAGTTGATTAGAGATTGTAGAATTGGGTTTTTCTAATTCTCTCATTCGCTAATTCTATAATCAGCTAATCAACTTCCTTACCAATGCGCCAAAATTGAACTGCCAGCCTTCACCTTATCACCCACATTGACATCTATCTTGCAGTCCGTTGGCAAATAAACATCAAGCCTTGAACCAAATCGTATCATCCCAAATCGTCTGCCTTTCTCAATGCTATCGCCCGGCTTCGCATAGCAAACGATCCTTCTGGCAATAAGCCCGGCAATCTGATTCACAACAAACTTCTTTCCGTTCTTTGCCTCAATAAGCAAGGCATTCTGCTCATTCTCAAGAGAAGCCTTGTCCTTATCAGCAGAAAAAAACTTGCCGGGGTTGTAAAAAACGCCTAAGACCTTGCCTGACGTTGGAATACGATTTACGTGCACATTAAACACGTTCATGAATATGCTTATTTTTAATGCGTCAGTTTTAAGAAAGCGGTCATCAAACACCCTGCCAATAACTATCACCTTGCCGTCCGCAGGCGATACAATTGAATTTTCGTCAGAAGGTATATCCCTTTCAGGGTTTCTGAAGAACCAGACGACAAATGCCGTAAGGAGCAAAAAAAATATTGCCGCATAATGCGCCCCAAAATACCAGAGCGCTGCAGTCAAAATCAAAAGCGGAACTATAAAAGGAAGCCCTTCAACGGCTACAGGTCTATTTTCGTTAATCTTATTAACTCCTGCCTATCTGAAATCTAAAAAAATTTCAATTTTATAATTATCTGATATAGATTTAATGATTGCAAGGTTTTTTTGATACCCCAAAAATAGACATTGATTTTTGGGGAAACTGGCGGGTTGCTTGCCAGACGAGGCAGTGGATAATTTTTATGACGACCCCTCCATGATGAAGGCTGTGCCACAATTCTCATTGCGAGGGAGCGTAGCGACCGAAGCCTTGTCCTGATCCGCCTGAGGCGGAGAGGGAACTCTCGAGATTGCCACGGGCTTTGCCCTCGCAACGACCTTTCGGGTCGGATTGCCACACTCCCTTCGGTCGTTCGCAATGGCAAAAAAATGGGTTATGACGCTACATATTATATATAATAGGTATACCGCTTATTTTATTGCCCAACAGTCCTCAAAAAAACCTCCACCACGCTTGAGTCAAACTGTGTGCCTGAGCATCTCTTCAATTCTGCCACGCAATCCCGGCATCGCTTATCGTCTTCCTTTCTTCTGCATGTATTACTTCATTTGCCTTCTGCAACCTTTTTTCCACCTCATTTGAAGCAATATAAAAATCATCACTATATTTACTATCCCCTGTGATGATGTAGTCATTAGCTTGCA
>MGQA01000004.1:0-330 GCA_001797665.1 Deltaproteobacteria bacterium GWF2_42_12
CGACAATATCGTTGCCGCAACCTGTATATCGGTAAGCGATGTCTGTCTTGCCATCCCCATTGTAATCGCTCAGTCCCAGCCACTCAAATGAGCAGCCAGGATACCATGAGCCAAAGTTGGTCTCAGTGAAGCTTGAACCGGTTGACATAAAAGCAAACATGTCTTGCCCGCAGCCTGTGTAGCGCATCAGGATATCTGACCTGCCGTCTCCATTGAAGTCACCAACTCCAAGCTTTTCATACGAGCAACCAGGGGACCATATCTTCCAAGTGCGCTCAACAAAACTGGAGCCTGTCGACTCCTTCACGACAATATCGTTGCCGCAACCTG
>MGQA01000004.1:350-3172 GCA_001797665.1 Deltaproteobacteria bacterium GWF2_42_12
CCGTCGCCATTAAAGTCACCATTTCCGAGCCATTCGAATGAACAACCTGGTGACCATGAGCCAAAGTTGCTTTCGGAGAATGGTGCCGCTGCGATCACCTCGTAAGATAGCGTTGTTGCAGGCAATGCCGTCCCACCTGTAACTGTTCCTGATGCATCTACAGTAGCATCCTCGCCATACTGCTGCGTACTCGACAATAAAGATCTCGAAGTAGCAGTGCTCGGACTATAGGCTAACGCATACGCCCTCGCCCTCTGTCCATTAGCTATTATATCTATGGTTTTCAGTCTATAGGCTGTTTTTACCGAAGAATTGGTTGTATACATCACAGAGGCATCAGTGCGAGTTTCCCAATAGAACTTCACATAGTTTGTAGGGCTTAGACTACCATTGCCCGTATAGTCTATCCTATCAATATATATCTCCCCCTGGTCTTTCCAGTAGGTTATGGTCATGTAGTTGCCATTGGTATCCTGAACCTTGTCTAACATCCATTTGAAAACCCCGTATGCATTGTCCTGCCTTGAGGCTACAGTTGTGCCGTAAAAATATTTTGTGCCGCCTTTTGTTGTAACTTCCCAACCACCAGTAAATGAATTATAATAGTATTTCGAGAATGCGCCTTCTATCTCATTACCGTAATAGTCTGCGCCCCAATCTCCCCTTGATACTAATTCTCTGCTGCCATCAACTACAAAGTCGTTTGCGCTATAATTGACCCCGTGCTTGGTATTTCTTTGAATATAACCAATGGGTATATCCCACCCCACACCAATCCATCCGTTCTTCATATTGGAGTTGTATTTAAGTGTTAGATTTGGCTGTACCCCTTTTCTTCCTGGTGGAACCTCTATTGGGATAGCTGCCATAGCTGCGCCAGTATTGGGGTCTGTAGTTACTATAGGGAAGGATGAGGAAGGGATTGATGAACCAGCGCCTGAAGTAGTTTCTGAAGCTGTGCTAAGCGATGCGGTACTTTGAGTAGTAGCTGTGTCTGGAGAAGGCGAAGAAGACTCTTGGGTGGAATTATCTGCAGGAGGCGGCTGCTCAGCATTGGTTGGTGATTCAGGGGTATCAGTAAGTTCTGTATGACCTACATCTGTAAAGAAAAGAAAGACAAGGAAAGATGAAATAAAGACCCTTTGGAACAATCTATGATTCATCATGACCGCACCTCCCTCTGAAATGGCAGGATTTATTAAATTTTTGGCCATAATAATACTTGCCTTCAAATCTGTCAATAAAAATATGGGATTAGGATTAAATAAAGGCATTTATTGCGTCCGTATTAATTTTTCAAATGGAAAGTCCTTTCTGTATGGCACTAAAGCAAGGCTGACATTATCTATGGCCTTTATCGTAGTCAAAAGTTTTACAATGTCTTCGTCAGGCAGCGGCTGGGAAGTATTCCAATCAATCATCTGTAGTTTCATAAGAACCTTGCGCGGCTCCCCAATAATTCTGACAGCCTCTGTTGTCATATTTTCTATAATATTATGTATCTCAGATGGCTCTTTCTTTAGCTCCTCCTGCATCTGCTGATGATAAGCCATTATTGCATAGTAATCAAACCCATGTTTTACAGCCTCATCAAGGCTCTGAGAAAGCCATGCCAGCGCATACGGCGGATTTGAGACAGTTTCATACATTAGATTTATTGCAAATTTTGCATCTAACTTTCTTTTTTTAACCACCTTCTTTAGCCTCTGCGCAACATCAAGCAGTCTCTTGTTTTTCCAGGATGACCACATCCAGAACTCCGGACTATATTGGGCAACATAATAACCGCCCTTGCCATTTTCAGAAACGTCACTGTAAAGTCTAAGCGGGACAAGCTCCACACCAGTATCCTTTTCAAAAAGCGCCTCGCTAAAAGGCCCGAACCCCTCATTATGCTTTAAAATAAGGTCATCCTGAAAAAGTATGCCATCAATAGGATATTTCGCCAAATCATCAAAAAGCCTTTCCAGATGCTGGACAGAATCATCATTAAACAGGTCGAGCCCTTTACAGGGGACAATGTTTCGAGTAGAAAAATCATATGCCTTGCATCTAAGGTCTTGCCTGTCTTCTAATCCATAGTCAGCGTATCTTGTTGTCATCCATGCAAATATCTTTAATCCCTTTTTGTGAGCGATTGTAAGAACAGGGGCAAGGATATCCTCAACCACCGGAGACTCATTCGATTTAAAATAGACCCCGACATTGTTTCTGGGTTTTACAAATGGATAAAACCTGTCATTCTTATTATGGAAGACCCTTAAGATAATTGTATCTATGCCTGAAATCTTTAATTGATTTAATTCGCCTTCAACTTCTCTGTAGTCTTTCCCTTCAAACATGGCAATTTGCACAGCCCGCATTGCCCCTTCTTGTCGGGAAGATGTAGAAGGAGGGATTTTCATAACAGGCAGCTCAGGGGTAAAAAGGAGGGAGGTCTCTTTTAATTTTGTTTGGGCAACATCCAATTTTAAAGATGCTTCTACTTTAAGAACGTTAGCCGGAAAGTTTTTGATAAATTGCTGAAGTTGATTAACAGCCTCCTGATATTTTGATGCGCTCAAATATGCATCGCCTATCATATATTGGGCATGGGGTATTATCTGACTGCCTGGGAAATAATCTATCACCCTGCCAAATTCCCTTGCTGAAATCTCATAGTGCCCCTGCTTATAAAGAAACATGGCATAATTGAATTGGTCTTTGTCTGTGAGGAAGGGGCGGGGTTCCTGGGCATTTACTACAGCAGTCAGTAAGCAGTAGGCGGTAAGCAGTAAAAGACCGAACTTGTGAAGTTGAGGGGTTGAGAAGTTAAGGGGTTG
>MGQA01000004.1:3275-8259 GCA_001797665.1 Deltaproteobacteria bacterium GWF2_42_12
TTCTCTAAAACAACACATCCATCGCCTCCCTGACTGATGAAACGCCAACCATATTTAGGGACTTTTTATTTTTTAGACCAGAGAGCTTGGATAGGTTATCTTTAGGCAAGATGCACCTGTCAAAACCGAGCTTTTCTGCCTCATTTATCCGAGATTCTGCCTGGCTAATTCCCCTCACCTCGCCTGCCAATCCAACCTCTCCAAACACAACAGTCTTTTGCAGGATAGGCTTATCAAGAAAATTAGACGCGAGAGATGCTATGACGCCAAGGTCTATCGCAGGCTCCTCAAGCCTTATGCCTCCTGTTACTTTGACGAATATGTCATGATTTACAATATTAAGTCCCCCCTTTTTTTCCAGTACTGCAACGAGGAGAGAAACCCTGTTATAATCAATACCAAGCACAGTTCTTTTGGGAATCCCAAATACAGTTGGACAAACGAGAGATTGAATCTCTACCAGAATCGGCCTTGTGCCCTCGAGACTCGATACCACAACAGAACCAGATGCATTCTGAGGTCTTTCTGCAAGAAAGAGCGCTGACGGGTTTGTAACCTCCTCAAGCCCCTTATCGCGCATCTCAAACACCCCTATCTCCATGACAGAACCATATCGGTTCTTTACTGCCCTTAAAATTCTGAATGAGTGCCCTCTGTCGCCCTCAAAATAAAGGACAGTATCTACCATATGTTCAAGGACCCTTGGTCCTGCTATAGAGCCATCCTTTGTAACATGACCGACGAGGAGAATTGGCATATCCATAGCCTTTGCATTAAATATTAATTGAAATGATGTCTCCCTGACCTGACTTACGCTGCCAGGCGAAGACTCAAGGGCCTGAGTATAAACTGTCTGAATGGAGTCAATCACCGCCACATCAGGCTTAAGCTGTTTTATGCTGTCAGATATCCGCTCGAGCATATTTTCAGCGTAGATATAAAGGTTTTCTGACGTTACCCCAAGCCTCTCGCTTCTGATTTTTGTTTGCTTAGGAGATTCTTCACCAGAAACATATAAGACTTTTATCCCGCTGTTAGCAAGCCTTGCCATAGCCTGAAGCAATAAAGTTGATTTGCCTATACCAGGGTCTCCGCCTATGAGTATCGCAGAGCCTTTAACAATACCGCCGCCGAGCACCCTGTCCAGCTCTCTGATACCTGTCTTAAATCTATCCTCTTCTTTTGTTTCAAGGCTTGTAATTGGCTGCGGTAATCCACCTTGTGAAGGATAGGGAGAGGCCTCCTTTTTTACAAACATCTTTTCTTCAACAAGAGAGCCCCATTGGTTACAGTCAGGACATCTGCCCATCCATTTTGGCGATTGATAACCACAAGACTGGCATGTATATACTGTTCTTGCTTTAGCCATAGAATAATGAAACCTGAGTTTTGCAATTGACAGTGGCTGTTTTTCTTATTATATTTACACTGAAAGCCTATTCAAGGGCTATATAGCCTGTTGACAAAGTCCTCAACAGGCTTGATTACACAAATTTTAAGAGACGATTACACAGATAAACCAATAGAATTGGCTAAATTAAATCTGTGTAATCTGTATTTTAATCTGCGTAATCAGAGATTGTTGAGTTTGTCAACAATCTCTATAGGGTTGAGAGTTGCTTTAACGCAATAGCATTGGTTCCTAAATTATAACCATAAACTATGTCCAACTCACTCACAACCGAGACCATACTAATAGAATTTGCCAAGACTGTCAAGGTTGCTGCCTTCTACCCAGAAGGGCACCCCAATCTCGAGATGGCGATAGAAAGGACCTTTAATCTATTGAAAGCTGCGGTAAAAGAACGGGGAGAGGTAAAATGGGTTGTTGAACGCGCCGGCTTTCAAGAAGCAAATCTACCAATAGGGCGAAGCCATAAACCACTTGAAGGGTTCGCAAAAGACTTATTCTTAAAGAAGATACGGGAAATCACCTTTACACAGGATGCAACACTTAAGGAATGGAAAGACCTCCTCAATATCCTTAAGATGGATGTTGATAGTTTAAAAAGGGCAGGTGGACTCGAAAAATTACTTGTAACAAAGGAAATTAAGGGTATTCAACTTAATGAGATGAGATATGAAGATATTCGAAAATCAATTATCGCACTGGAAGAAGATAAAAAGAAACATGAGATGGAAATAGGTCAGGAAGGCTCAGGAGAAAAAAAAGAGGAAAAACCTTCTAATGAAGCAGAAACGGAAGAAAATGAAGAAGAAATAAAACCAGAGGAAGATTTTATCAATAATATTGAAAAACAGTTAGATGATGTTAAAGGAAAAGAGGAAACAATTCAAGATTTGCTGCTCAAATTGGAAGAGGAAGAAGATACAAAAAAATATCAGACTATTGCAAACAAAATAATGGAAAAGGCAAGGCCCATTATAGAAGACAAAAACTGGGAAGAACTATCTCCAGCCCTTATTGCATTCACTGCGCATTCTCATCCTAATAGCAATCGTTCCCCTGAACAAAAAACCCTTGCCCTTGATAAGCTAAAGGAGATGCTGAACACGGATATACTTGGATATCTAACAACAAGAATATGCAACTATAGAGAAAATAGGCGCAACGAAATCCAGCGGATGTTGCTCCTATTGGGTGAAGAGGCAATGAAACACTTGCTGAATACACTTATTAATACAGATGAGTCTTATTCAAGACGTCAAATATTTAATACCCTTACTATGTTTGGGGAAAAGTTAAGACTGGAGGCAGAAAAACGTCTTGATGATAACAGGTGGTTTGTGGTAAGGCAAATGGTAGTGCTTTTAGGAGAAATCGGAAATGTCCAATCCTTTGATGCCTTGAAGACATCATTCTCACACAAGGATATTCGTATAAAAAAAGAGCTCCTTAAGGTCTTGGGTAAAATATCTTCAAATGAAAGCAGGGCATTTCTCCTGGAAAGGCTTAATGAGGCCAATCCTGTGCTTAAGCTGCAAGCCATTGTATCATTAGGGATGCTGAAGGAACAGACAGCTATTGAGCCATTAGGGGGCATAGCATTAATGAGAGATTTCTTTAATGAGAATACAGAAATTAGGAAAGAGGCTGTAAGGGCTCTTGGTTTAATTGGCAGTGATAAGGCAATAACAATCCTAAGAGACATTCTAAAAAAACGGGTCTTGTTGGGAAGGAAACAGAATGATGAAATCAGAACCCTTGCAGCTATCTCGCTTGGACGAATAGGCGGTAAGACTGCCCTCCAGATACTGGAAGAGACGTCAAAAAGCGCTACAGGGATCGTTCATCTCGCATGCAAAAAGGCAATGGAAGGGATTAAATAGAAAATAAAATTGAAGATTGCAGATTGATGATAAGGCAGAAGATGAGAAGTTGAGGGTTTTTTCTCAACCTCTCAATCTCTTAACCTCTTACTACGGGGAGCATTAAATAGTTTGCATTTTTCATCTGCTAAATATCCCTATTCGTCATTCCCGCATGTATTTAGCGGGAATACATTACGATTACTCTGGATGCCCGATAGAGGCATTCGGGCATGACAGAAATGGTGATGTTTCTTGGAATAACGCAAATGTAATCTGCATTATGCTCTCATTAGTAACTTCTATTTTTACAATCACGCAAAGCGTGATTATGCCACGCTCAGCGTGACAATGGAGCGAAGCGACATATGTCAGAGATAGAGCTTGAAAAGGCAGATATTCTGCTAAAAAATGTTAATAGTGCGATAAAGGGGAAGAAGCTTTATCCAGTGGGTCATCCTGCAATAGCAGCCCCTGTAACGAAGGCATATCAGGCTCTAACAGAGCTTCTCAAGACAAACAGTAAAATATTTCTTGGTATTACGAAGGATGTTTTGGTCTTTGAAGATATCCCGTTTATGGATGCTGAAAAAAATCTCGGCGAGCTTTTTTATCAGATAAAACAAAGGGAGATTGAAGGAATTATATTTGAAAAGGGCCTTATACAGAAAGAATTTACAAATTTTGTAGATGCCTTGTCTGAGGGAGAAGAGGTAAAAGGCACAGAGTTTCAGAAGGTATTGACATCAAAAAACATCTTACATATTAGCCTCAAACTCATCTCAAAAGGAAGACGCAATATATTAGAGACCTACAATAATGCTTTAGATGCCGTTAAAGAAACCATGCAGCAGATACGGATGGGCAAGATACCACAGACTGAAAAAATAGTAAAAGCTGTGAGCGAAATTACAGAGATGGTTATATCGGACAGAAGCGCTATGCTCGGTTTGACAATGATAAAGAACTATGACAATTATCTATTCAATCATTCTGTAAATGTGAGCATCCTTTCTATTGCCCTTGCTCATAGCATGAACCACAAACAAGAAGAGCTTCATATTATTGGAGTTGCCGGCCTGCTTCATGATGTAGGTAAAACAGGCGTTGCTGAAGACATTATTAAAAAGCCTGGCAAACTCAATACCACAGAATGGGAAACAGTAAAACAACATCCTGTGCTTGGCTCTAAGATTATAGAACGGATGGAAGGTGTGAAAGGACTCGTTGGCCGCCTGATATACGAACATCATATTCGTTATGATTTCACGGGTTACCCTAAAACGGAATCAGCGCTCCACCCCCTGAGTATGATTATAACTACTGTAGATGCCTACGATGCCTTAACAACACTGCGGGTGTATCAGATGCCGTATCACCCTGTAGATGCCATAAAGATTATGGGCAGCCTCTCAGGAAAACATTTTGAGCCAAATACACTAAGCGCCTTTATAGCTATGATAGGGGCATATCCAATAGGGACAGTCGTACGACTTTCAACTAATCAAATCGGGATCGTGACAAGGATAAATACTCCGAACAGTTTTTCACCGGTAGTAAAGGTTATATTTGGAGAAGACGGGAAAAAACTTGATAAATCTCATGACATAGACTTATCGGCCAAAGATGCAAATGCACCTTCTATTATAGCTCCGGTTGATCCGCTGACAAAAGGATTAGATATTGGCGCATTTTTTGAGGAAGAATCCAAGAA
>MGQA01000005.1 GCA_001797665.1 Deltaproteobacteria bacterium GWF2_42_12
AGAGGTATATATGCCTGCCTACAATGAGGAGTTTATGCGCCCTGCAAGAGAACAAGGGACAGCGTTTATTAAGTGGATGGGGAGCAAACCTGGACGACATCCTGTGCGAGCAGCATGAAAGGACAGTAAGCTCCGACAACTGTGTCAGTTTCGAAGGAAAGACCCTTCAAATTCCTAAGGATGAATACCGGTGCAAGGACATAAGGGTAAAGGTAAGGGTGCATCGCTATACCGATGGAACTCTATCCTTATTTCATGGGCCCAGGAAACTTGCCGACTATGACGCTGATGGAAATATCAAGGTAAAGGAGAAGAAAAAAGCTGCGTAGAATCCGCTTGAAGATGGCAGAAGAGCAGGAAAGGCACTTCGGGCTACGCCCTCCGTGCCTTTCCTGCCAAGTCTAAAAGCGGACAATTCATTTGCTCTAAAAGCGGACAATTCTATTTGTTGACAACAGAATCTTTTATCCCCCCTATCCCCCCGCAACCAAAATCTTTGCTACGGTCGTTTCCAGTGCGTAGGTAAATTAAAATTCCTTACTCTCTTCTACTACATTCTCAACTATCGTAACCTTCATTTCCACCCGCTCGTTAGGTAGGTCTCTTGCGTCCCTCGGAAGATTGACTATCTTGTCCGCTACCTCCATTCCTTTTACAACCTCGCCAAACACAGTGTACTGTCTGTCAAGAAATGGGGAATCCTTCACTACGATAAAAAACTGAGACCCTGCGCTGTTGGGGTCCATTGACCTTGCCATAGACAAAATACCCCTCTTATGGCTGATATTACTAAACTCAGCATTGACAGTATGGCCTGGACCACCAGTCCCGTAAGTGCCCTTGTTTGGCCCTTTTGTATTCGGATCGCCGCCCTGAATCATAAAGCCAGGGATAACCCTGTGAAATATAGTCCCATCGTAAAAACCTTCCTTGGCAAGTTTTATGAAGTTTTTCACATGATTTGGGGCAGCCTGCGGATAAAACTTTAATTCAATCTTGCCATACTTTGTTTCAATAACCGCCCTCGTATTTTTTAACTTTTCCATCTCACTGTCTCCTTTTGACTGTTCTTTTTTATCTGCTGCAGAAGATGAATTGAAAAATCCTATTGATGATACCATCAGTATTGCAATGAATAATCCCAAGACAACCTTATGATTCTTAATCATGACTCCTCCTAACATACGGATTTTATTGCAAAAATTAATCTTCCCCTATAAAATATTCCAAAATTTTAACTTAGCCATTTAAATTTTTTATAAGCTGCTGTGTTAACTAAACTTTTTGTAATTGTCAAGATATATATTTTTATTACCAGCAATTCTTCCCCTTGTCAGCCAGAAATCTCTTTGCTATACTCTATGCAATTTTATGCAATTTTAAAACCCATATATTGAGGAGGGTTGGCATGATAGAAAAGGTTAAAAACTTTATTGATGGCAAATGGGTAAGCGGAATATCTGGAAAGACCTTTAAAAGCATAAATCCTGGTGATACCTCAGATACTATTGGTATTGTTCCACGCTCAGGACAAAAGGATATAGAGGCCGCTGTTACAGCAGCGTGCAAGGCATATGACAAATGGCGCCTGACCCCGGCCCCGAGGAGAGGCGAAATAATCTTGCGCGCGGCAGAGATTCTTGTCAAAAGGAAGCAGGAGCTTGGCACACTTGTTACCCGTGAGATGGGAAAGGTTCTGTTAGAGGGCTTGGGTGATGTGCAGGAAGCAATTGACATGGCGTATTATATGGGTAGCGAAGGCCGACGCCTTGCAGGCGAGACAGTGCCATCTGAACTGCCAAATAAAGACTGTAAATCCATTCGTGTGCCTATTGGGGTTTTTGCATTGATTACGCCCTGGAACTTTCCGACAGCTATTCCAGCATGGAAGATATTTCCTGCGCTTGTCAGCGGCAATACCGTTGTATTTAAGCCATCAAGCTATACCCCTGTTTGTGCAACAAAACTTGTAGAGATGATTGCTCAGGCTGGCTTACCACCCGGGGTATTGAATCTTGTCCACGGAACTGGCGAAGAGATAGGGGAATATCTTGCAAGCCATCCAAAGATAGACGGCGTCTCATTTACAGGCTCAACAGCCGTGGGAGAGAAGCTTGCACGGATGTGTAGCGCGCTGGACAAGGAGATATCATGTGAGATGGGTGGTAAAAACGCCATCATTGTTATGGATGATGCGAGACTTGACCTGGCGGTTGAAGGCGCAATCTGGGGAGGGTTTGGCACAACAGGACAGAGATGCACTGCGGCAAGCCGTGTCATAGTTCACGAGGCAGTTTATAACAAATTCCTTAAGGTGTTTACAAATACTGCTGCAAAATTAAGGCTCGGCAATGGCCTTTTAAAAACCACTGATGTAGGGCCAGTAATAAACGAAACACAGATGAACAAGGTTTTAAATTATATTGATATTGGCAAAAGAGAGGGCGCAAAACTTATTATCGGAGGCAAGGCATATAGAAAAGGGCCGTGCTCCAAAGGCTATTTTATAGAACCGACGATATTTGCTGATGTTAAGCCAAGGATGCGCATTGCACAAGAGGAGATATTTGGTCCGATTGTATCTGTGACTAAGGCAAAGGGATTGGAAGATGCAATAAAGATAGTAAATGATGTACCCTACGGACTTTCCGCCGCCATATATACGCAGGATGTAAATAAATCAGCTATTGCAGAAAGGGATTTGGACACAGGGCTTGTGTATATCAATGCCTCCACTATTGGCGCAGAGATTCAACTTCCATTTGGCGGAACCAAAAAGAGCGGCCTCGGGCACAGGGAGGCTGGTGGAAGGGGCGGAGCAATTGATATGTTCACAAAATGGAAGGTTATTTACAGGGATTACAGTGGCAGATTGCAAAAGGCGCAGATTGATAAATAGGACAAGTAGCAGCATAATGGATATTGTGCATGACTGAATACGTTAAAACCTATTCATGCCCTACATGCAGAGGACGAGCAAGTGGAAGGGGTCATCTATGCCACCCACTGAAAGAGGGCGTTCCGTTTACCTGTGAATTTTGCAAAAAGAAGGTTAATGACGCCAGGCATGTTTGCGCAAAGATGATAGATAATATTGAGTATATATGTAGTAACTGCGGCCGTCTGTCTGTTTATGACTCTCTTCTTTGTAAGCCTGAAGTGATAGACAAAGATTAATAATGCGCCTTACCCCCTTTTCTCTGCAGAAGCCTCAAATTATGAAGGGCATCCTCGTAATCGGGTTCAATTTCTAAAACAGCCATATATTCTTTGATTGCGTCAGCAAATCTACCAATTTTAAAATAAGCGTTTCCAAGGTTATAATGCGCCTCAGTATGGTCTGGATTGTATCGTATTGCAGTGAGATATTCTTCTACTGCCTCATCTATTCTACCCTGAATATAATAGATATTTCCAAGATTAGTGTGAGCGCCTGGGTAATCAGGTTTCAATCTCAAAGCAGTTTGATATTCTTTGATTGCATCGCTTAACCGGCCTTTATCACGATATAGATTTCCAAGATTATAATAAGCCTCTGAGTAGTCAGACTTGAGACTTATGGCCATCACATATTTCTTTATGGCATCATCCAATTTGCCTTCTTCATGATAAGCCTTCCCAAGATTATTATAGAGCAATGGAAGATGAGGATTGATTTTTAATGCTATCTGATATTCATGTATCGCCTCCTCATACATCCTCTTTTTAGAATAGGTTATGCCAAGATTATTATATCCCCTCTCCTTCAAAGGACTCTTTATCTCTACGTCCTTCCAGAACGCCATCTCATCTTTCCATATCGTATTTCTCACATAAGTCGCATAAGCCAGAGAGGCGATTATTAAGAAAATAAATATAAACATCTTGGATGTATACAAAAGGATACTCACCTAATTTATACCTCCTTGCGTCTCGCTCACAACACAACTCATCTTAGCTATAAGGCTCCTTCTCTCTTTTTTATTATTTTATACCTCACCCGTAGCAGATTTGCCAGATAAATGGATAACTGTGCAATACAAACAAAGTCCCTCGCATAAAAAATGGACTATAAAAATCTTGCTTAATCCTCTTCTCTGATGTATCCTCAGTCGCAAATCTTTGACCAGGGGGTATTATGAAAGATAACCTTATTGACAAGGCTAATAAACTCTTTACGCCAGCGCTTATTTTCCATACTGATATCATAGTAAAAAGGGCCAGAAGGATTTATATTGAGCCAAATGATGGCAAAAAATATATGGACTTTTCCTCTGGCCTGGCAACAACCAATATGGGGCACTGCCCTCTTAATTTTTTGATTTATCCTTGATTTATCCTGTGATTTATCCTTGACAAAAATAAGTTTCTTCTTGTATAGTATAAAGTCTTAAAAAAATTTACAATGAAAGTAAATATTCTGGATATACCTGCGCAGGGTTTGCAACTTAATATCACCAAGGATAGCAATGAATTGCAGACAGATGCAGGAAAGATAAATTTTCAAATTCTTTCACCCGTATCAGCAAATCTTGCATTATTTAAATCTGATGGGGAGCTATACGTAAAAGGAAATATGACAGCCCTGTTTAAATTACAGTGCGTCAGATGTCTGAAGGAGTTTGAATATAATTTAGACTCTAAAATTGAGATTGTTTATTCAACAGAATCTGCACTTGAGCTCGTGGAGAAAGAGCTTACAAAAGAAGAAATTGATGTTAATACCTTAAAAAGCAATGAAATTGATATTGATGCGATTCTGCTCGAGCAACTGACGCTCGATATGCCAATGAAAAGTGTATGCAGGATTGATTGCAAAGGCCTTTGCCCAAAATGTGGCACAAATTTGAATGAAGGCAAATGTAGCTGTCCTTCTGCAGAACAGATAGATAAAAGATTTGCAAAACTAAAAGAAATTAAATTAAAATGATTGCACTGATTAGGATAACAGATTACACTGATTAAGACCATCTGTGTAGTCATATATTAAAATCTGTGTAATCCCATTAAAAAGGAGAAAGAAATGCCAAATCCTAAAAAGAGACATTCCAAAACAAGAAGAAATAAACGTAGAAGCCATGATGCGCTGTCTATGCCAGCTCTTTCTTTATGTCCTCAATGCGGAGAGCCCAAGCTTCCTCACCATATATGCCCAAACTGTGGAACATATAAAGGCAGAGAGGTCATAAAGTCAAAAGAGCTTTCCTAATTCTTCCTAATATTGTATTTGGAGAATATATGAATCCGTTAGATATTGCTCGTTTTACGCTATACCCTTCAGCGAAATCCATGGCTATGTCGTTTAAGATTTGTTGTAAGGTTAGAGGAGGTTTAACAGCGTGAAAATAGCTGTTGATGCAATGGGTGGAGACTACGCCCCTGCAGTTGTCGTTGAGGGGGCAGTCTGGGCAGCCAGAGAATTTGATGTTCCAATCATTTTAGTTGGCGATAAGGCGAGAATTGAGGATGAGCTGAAAAAGCACGACCGGCAAGGCCTGCCCATCTCTGTTTTACATACCTCTCAGGTTGTGGGCATGGAAGAATCTCCTGGCCAGGCGATAAGGAGAAAAAAGGATTCGTCTATTAAGGTCTGCTTTGACCTTGTAAAAAGCGGCGAGGCCAGCGCTGTTGTTAGTGCAGGCAATTCAGGGGCTGCAATGGCTGCCGGAATCTTTGTGCTGAAAAATCTAAAATGGGTTGAGAGACCTGCTATTGCTGTTATCATGCCCACTAAAAAAGACCCTGTTATTGTGCTGGATGCCGGCGGAAATGTTGACTGTAAACCGATACACCTGGTTCAGTTTGCCCTGATGGGCTCTGTTTATGCAAGGTATATCCTAAGGAAAGATGTCCCCAAAATCGGGTTACTCTCCAATGGCGAAGAGGAAGGCAAAGGCAACGAGCTCACCAGAGAGACTCATGAGATATTAAAAGATAGCTCTTTTAATTACCTTAATTATGTGGGATATGTAGAGGGTCGTGATATATTTGCCGGTGATTTGGATGTTGTAGTATGCGACGGTTTTGTAGGAAATGTGGTTCTCAAAGTAACAGAAGGTGTAGCCGAGGCATTTACCTCTATGCTGAAAAAAGAAATAATGGGAAGCGTTCCAGCTAAGATGGGATATCTTCTCGCAAAAGGAGCGCTTGAAAAGGTAAAAAAGAAGGTGGATTATGCAGAATATGGCGGCGCTCCCCTCCTTGGCTTAGATGGCATCGGCATAATAAGCCATGGCGCCTCAAATGCCAAAGCAATTAAAAATGCTATTCGAGTTGCAATTGAATGCACTAAACATAAACTTAATCGTCATCTCTTAGAAGAGCTTGAAAAAAATCAAGACCTTCAGAAACTGTGCACAAGAACTCCAGTGGGTTATGCTGAGGAAGGAACATAGAAGGAGATGAATAGGTCACTTATTACTGGAACCGGCTCTCATGTGCCCTCAGTGATTCTCAAGAATCAGGATCTGGAGAAGATAGTAGATACAAACAACGAATGGATTATTGCCAGGACAGGCATAAAAGAGAGAAGGATTGTAGATGGCGAAACAACCAATGATATCGCTGTCAAGGCTGCAAAGAATGCTCTCAAGTCAGCAGGAACCTCACCCAAGGATATAGATTTAATTATTGCAGGCACAGTGACTCCTGACATGCTGTTTCCCTCCACAGCCTGCTTTGTTCAATCACATATTGGCGCTAATAGAGGAATTGCAGCATTTGATGTGTCTGCGGCATGCTCTGGCTTTCTCTACGCATTAGATGTCGCAGACAAATATATACGCGCTGGCATTAGCAAAAAGGCGCTTGTTATCGGAGTAGATGTATTTTCCAAGATTGTTGATTGGAAGGACAGAAACACCTGTGTGCTCTTTGGCGATGGCGCAGGCGCTGTGCTGCTCTCTGCTGAAAAAGGAAAACGGGGTATATTGTCAACCCATATACATGCAGATGGCCATTATGGGAAGATGCTCTATGCCCCCCTTTCCATAAACTCCAGCCCTTTCCACAAAAAATCCCCTGAACACTCGTATATGAAAATGCAGGGCAATGAATTATTTAAAATTGCAGTAAGGACAATGGGGGAGGCTTGCCAGGAGGCATTAGAGTATACTGGACTCAAGGCAGAAGATATTTCGCTCTTAATACCGCATCAGGCAAATATGCGGATAATAAAGGCAACTGCTGAAAGGTTAGGGTTGCCAGAGGAAAAGGTTTATATCAACCTTGACAAATACGGCAACACCTCTGCTGGTTCGATACCGCTTGCTTTAGATGAGGCTGTCAAAAAGGGCACGGTAAAAAGTGGAGATATTATACTTTTTGTTGCCTTTGGCGGCGGGCTGACGTGGGCATCAGCAATCGTGAGGTGGTAGGATGAGTCAAGGGTCAGCAATGAAACAAGGAAGCGGAGAAGCGGAGAAACGGAGAAACGGAGAAAACTACTCCCCGGTTCCCCGATTCCCCGGTTCCCCGATTCGTTTTGCCTTTGTATTTCCCGGCCAGGGCTCGCAGTGTATCGGAATGGGTAAGGAATTTTATGAGAGATATCCTGATGCAAAGGCTGTATTTCAGGAAGCAAGTGATATTCTTCATTTAGATATGGCACGGTTATGCTTCGAATGCCCGGCCGAAGAATTGAATCTTACCCAGAATACACAGCCAGCAATACTAACTGCAAGCATTGCAATCCTGAACACCATTGAACAGGAAATTACTACAAAACCCAGTTTTCTCGCAGGCCACAGCCTGGGAGAATACACTGCCCTTGTTGCTGGCAAGGCTATAGACTTTAAGGATGCGGTAAGGATTGTTTACCTTAGAGGAAAATTTATGCAAGAGGCTGTGCCTCAAGGCGCTGGAGCAATGGCTGCCATACTTGGACTTACTGGTGAGATAGTGGCAGAGGTGTGCAAAGAAAGCAGCACAAAAGATAGCATTGTTGTTCCTGCTAATTTTAACAGCCCTGAACAAACTGTGATATCAGGCCATAGAGAGGCTGTAGAGAGGGCATCTAATCTTGCAAGGACCAGAGGCGCAAAAAGGGCTATACCATTGCCGGTAAGTGTCCCTTCCCATTCTCCGCTAATGAAGCCTGCTGCTGAAAGACTTTCAAAAGAGTTGGCCAATATTAAATTCAAGAAACTAAATACTCCCATAATAACAAATGTAGAAGCCGAACCTTTATCAGCGGAAGACAAGATTAAAGAACTTCTTGAAAAACAGCTTTATAGTCCTGTAAGATGGGTTGAATCTATCCAAAGGATGAAACAGGAAGGCATAGAAACTATAATTGAGATTGGGCCTGGCAGGGTGCTGACTGGTCTTGTAAAAAGGATTGATAGCGGGATAAAGACAGTGAATATAGAGAAACCTACGGATATTGAGATGGCAGTAGGCAGCAATACGCCGGCAAATTAGCTATTAAGCTATCGAGCTATCAAGTTTTAAAACTCAATAGCTTGGTAGCTTGATAGCTTGGTTACAAATTTACTCGATAGGCTCGGTAGCTTCCCTATCTGTCTTGTGTTTACTGCTTACTCCTTACGGCATACTGCCTACTTATAAAAAGAGGGGGTTCTATGATTCTCAAAGATAAAGTCGCCCTTGTCACAGGCGCTGCGCAGGGCATAGGAAAGGCAATAGCCTTAAAGCTTGCCAATAATGGCGCCGAGATGATTATTTCAGATGTAAATCTTGACAAAGCACAGGAAACTGCTAAAGATATAGAAAAACTTGGTAGAAGGGCAGTGGCGCTTAAGGCAAACGTAGCAAGCCTTCATGAAGCAGAAACAATGATGGGTGAGGCGGTTAATAAGCTTGGGGCTATTCACATACTGGTCAATAATGCAGGGATTACAAGGGACGCCCTTATACTGAGGATGAAGGAAGAAGACTGGGATGCTGTTATTGGCGTAAATCTCAAGGGTGTATTTAATTGCACAAAGGCTGCTGTTAAACATATGTCAAAACAGAGATATGGGCGAATCATAAACATTGCTTCAATTGTCGGTGAGATGGGAAATGCAGGCCAGGCCAACTATGCAGCAAGCAAGGCAGGCGTTATTGGTCTTACCAAAACAGTAGCACGGGAGTTTGCATCAAGAAATATTACCTGTAATGCAATTGCCCCTGGTTTTATAGAGACTGCAATGACTCAGGCGCTATCTGAAAATGTTCGGGAGGAGTTGGCAAAGCAGATACCATTAGGCAGGCTGGGAATGCCGGAGGATGTGGCTGAAGGCGTGCTATTCCTTGTCTCAGATGCTGGAAACTATATTACTGGCCAAGTACTAAATGTGAATGGTGGAATGTATATGTGAAGAAAAAATTCCAAATTACAAATTCCAATTTCCAAACAAATTCCAGATTTCTAAATTCAAAATTTGAACCCATTTAAAATCTTGGTTATTATTTGGAACTTGGTGCTTGTGATTTGGTACTTTATCATATTATCCTTTGACAACAAAGTTTGTAAAATGTTATAAAAGCAGACCAATTAATCTAAAAAAGGAGGTAGGAAATGGCAGTAGAGAATAGGGTTAAAAAAATCATTGTTGACCAGCTTGGTGTGACTGAAGAAGAGGTAAAGACAGAGGCATCTTTTGTTGAAGACCTTGGCGCAGATTCACTTGATACGGTGGAGATGGTCATGGCATTTGAAGAGGAGTTTAATATAGAAATACCTGACGAAGACGCTGAGAAGATAAAGACAGTAAAAGATGCAATTGACTACATAAATAAAAAGGCAAAATAGCTAAATCGAAAGTTCCTAACGACATTAGGCAACATCCAGTCAATTTTGGCTGGATGTTCATTTTTTATATTAGGCAACCAGACACAAAATTTCGGCACCCGTTTGACAGGGGGTACGACGAAGTTTGAGACTTACACGATGGTTGCCATATATTTTTTTAAGGCTCTCTATGAAAAGACGTGTTGTAGTAACAGGCATAGGCGTTATAAGCCCACTGGGGACTGGCATTGAAAAAAACTGGAAAAGAATCCTTGAAGGCAGATCCGGGATACGACGCATTACGAAATTTGATGCAACCAACTTTCCTGTCCAGATAGCCGGCGAGGTGCCTGATTTTAATCCTGATGATTTTATAGAGAAAAAAGAGATTAAAAAGATGGATACCTTCATCCAGTATGCCCTTGCAGCAAGCATTATGGCTCAGAAAGACGCTGGATTAGAGATAACATCAGATAATGCTGAAAGGGTCGGGGTATATATAGGTTCAGGAATTGGCGGTCTCCCAGCAATTGAACACTGGCACAGCATCTTAAAAGAAAAGGGCCCTGACAGGATTACACCATTTTTTATCCCTATGGTTCTTATTAATCTTGCCTCTGGTCAGGTCTCTATCAGGCTCGGCGCTAAAGGACCAAATACATGCGCAGTAACAGCTTGCGCTACAGGAACGCACTCTATAGGAGATGCGTATAACCTTATAAGAAATGGCGAAGCGGATGCGATGGTTGCAGGCGGCACAGAATCCACGATAACGCCTTTATGTATCGCTGGTTTCAATGCAATGAAGGCGCTCTCAACAAATAATGCCGAACCGCAAAAGGCAAGCAGACCATTTGATAAAAATAGAGACGGATTTGTTGTTGCAGAGGGCGCCGGCGTGATCGTCCTCGAAGAAGCGGAATCAGCGAAGAAAAGAGGGGCAAGAATATATGCGGAGATTATCGGTTACGGCATGAATGCTGATGCATATCATATGACTACCCCCTCGCCCGATGGCGAAGGCGCGGAGAGATGCATGTCATTGGCAATAAAGTCTGCTCAAATAAATCCACATGAAGTTGATTATATCAATGCCCATGGCACATCCACATATTATAATGACCTTTATGAAACAATGGCTGTAAAAACAGTTTTTAAAGAGCACGCAAAAAAACTTGCAATAAGTTCAACCAAATCTATGACAGGTCATCTCTTAGGCGCAGCAGGTGGAGTAGAGGCTGTATTTACAGCCCTTTCGCTCTATCAGGGCATAATGCCACCTACTATAAATTATGAGAACCCTGACCCTGAATGCGACCTTGACTATGTGCCGAACAAGGCTCGAGAGAAGAAAATAAAGATAGCTATATCCAACTCTTTTGGCTTTGGCGGAACAAACGCAGCGCTGGTATTTAAAAAATTTCAGGATTAGAGGAAAATAAATGGAAAAAATTACTATTGCCAGCGACCATGCTGGAGCAGAATTAAAAGAAGATATAAAGATATTTCTCAAAAAAAGAGGATGCGATGTGCTTGACATGGGAAGCAGCGGAAATGAATCTGTGGACTATCCTGACTATGGCATCCCGGTCGCTGAGAAGGTGTCCAATGGAGAACTTAAAAAGGCCATCCTCATATGTGGAACAGGCATTGGCATGTCTATTGTTGCAAATAAATTTCCTAATGTAAGGGCAGCCCTTGTAAATGACGTATATGCTGCACGGATGGCAAAAGAACACAATGACGCTAATATCCTTGTAATTGGCGGAAGGATTGCAGGCAAAGGCCTTGCACAGGAAATGGTTAAGACATGGCTGGATGCAAAATTTGAAGGTGGAAGGCATCAGAGAAGGCTTGATAAGATAAAAGAGATTGAAAAAGGGATGAAACGATAAGACTCTTTCGCTAAATTTCTAATTTCTAAATTATAATTCCTAACAGCATATCAAATATCAAAATAAAAACATTAGAAATTTAGCCATTGGACATTTTATTGGAAATTAGACATTAGGATTTAGAAATTATATTTTAGTGCGTTCAACTTACACATGAACGAGGTAAAGACAATGTCCATTCTAAAACAATTTGACCCTGAGATTTTTGAGGCAATAAGGCTTGAAACAGAAAGGCAGGAGTATAAGTTAGAGCTCATCGCCTCTGAAAATTTAGTTAGCGATGCTGTGCTCGAGGCGCTTGGCAGCGTCATGACAAATAAATATGCAGAGGGCTACCCTGGAAAGAGGTACTACGGCGGCTGCGAGTTTGTTGACATAGCAGAGAATTTAGCCATAGAAAGGGCTAAAAAGCTCTTTAACTGCGACCACGTAAATGTCCAGCCCCATGCAGGCTCTCAGGCTAATATGGCTGTGTATATGTCTGTCTTAAAGCCCGGAGACACGGTTCTCGGAATGAATCTCTCCCACGGCGGACACCTTACCCATGGAAGCCCTGTTAAT
>MGQA01000006.1:0-6718 GCA_001797665.1 Deltaproteobacteria bacterium GWF2_42_12
TGCAAGCAACAGGAATGCATGCTCCAAGTTTGCTTCGGCTTCGCCTCGCAACCGCTCTGCTCCTCGTAATGACACATTATTTAATGCGTTTGTATTAGGTAACAATATGAGGTCGAGGTCAAGGCTTAGGTTGAGGAATCTCTTAGCCTCAATCTCAACCTTAACCAGTCTCTTTATGGAGGATATGAATGTTTCAGACAGTAGAGTGGAAAAATAACAGCGTGGTCATGATTGACCAGCGCCTTTTGCCAAATGAGGAGGTATACAGGACTTATACGAATTTTCTTGATGTGGCTGAGGCTATCCGTGCGATGGTAGTCCGCGGCGCTCCTGCAATAGGCGTTGCAGCTGCATTTGGCATCGCCCTTGGCGCTATTAAAATAAACCATAAAATGCGTAAGGGATTTAAAGAAGAATTTAAAAAAATCTGTAAGATTATGGCTCATACCCGTCCAACCGCAGTAAATCTTTTCTGGGCAATTGAGCGGATGAAAAAGGTTGTAAAAGACAATTCCAGGCTTCCCATCGAAGAGCTAAAACAGATTCTCGTCAGAGAGGCAAAGAAGATACATGATGAGGATATTGAAATAAATAGACGAATGGGCAAGTTTGGAAGTAAGCTTATAAAAAATAGGGCTTCTGTTCTCACCCATTGTAATGCAGGCGCCCTGGCCACAGCAGGCTATGGAACAGCCCTTGGGGTAATCAGGACGGCTGTTGAAGAGGGTAAAAAAATAAAGGTATTCGCAGATGAGACAAGGCCATTTCTGCAAGGCTCACGTCTTACTGCCTGGGAGCTTATGAAGGACGGCATAGATACAACCCTTATAACAGATAATATGGCAGGCTATATGATGAAGAAAGGGCTCATTGATGCAGTCATTGTTGGAGCTGACAGGATTGCCGCCAACGGCGATGTGGCAAATAAGATAGGAACTTATTCTGTTGCGGTACTGGCAAAGGAGCACAAAATACCATTCTATGTCGCTGCGCCAATATCTACAATAGATTTAAATATAAACAATGGAAACAAGATTCCAATTGAAGAAAGAGATATAAGAGAGGTTACTCATATAAAAGACATTCCCATAGCCCCTTCTCGTATAAAAGTAAAAAACCCTGCCTTTGATGTAACGCCCAGTAGACTTGTCACAGCTATTATCACGGAAAGAGGCATTGCCAGAAAGCCATTTATTAAGAGCCTGAAGAGGATAGTAGGCAGTAAGGAGTAAAGAGATCAAGAGATCGAGCTATCAAGCGATCAAGCTTTAAAACTCGATAGCTTAATAGCTTGGTAGCTCGACTTACTCCTATTTTTACACCCTTTCATACGGGTCAAAAAGCTTCTTATACTCATCCAGCGCAAATCTGTCTGTCATGCCTGCGATGTAATCGCAGATGAGACGCTCCTTGCCTTTCTCTTCTAAATCAGCATACACATGCGGCGGAAGGAGCTGCGGCTCATCTAAATAGACCTTAAAGAGCGCCTTCAGGATGCGGTCTGCCTTGTCTGACATGCGTATGACCCTGTGGTGGCTGTAAAGATTCTTTTTGAGGAATTTCTTAAGCTCTGTATTTTTTCTATTCATCTCAGGACTGAACCTTGCTATAGACTCACCAATGTCTCTAATATCCTGAACAGAGCCTATCTTTCTCTTTTCTATCTCCTTTGATATTTGTGCAATAAGGTCAGTTACCTGTTGATTTATTATCTGGATTACTGTCTGGGATTTATGAATCTTGAAGTCTTCTTTGGGATGAGCCTTTTTTATGCGCTCATAGTTTTCCTGCCACAGTTCCACATCTTTGAGCTGCCCTGCATTAATCATCTCTGAAGAAAGACCGTCGTCTATATCGTGATTGTTATAGGCTATCTCATCTGCCAAATCCACAATCTGCGCCTCAAGGCAGGGCTCCTTTTCAGGCTCATATTCCTTTAATACCTCAGGCCTGTCGTGCTCAGATGAATGTTTAACTATACCTTCTCTCAGTTCCCATGTGAGATTAAGCCCCTTGAAGTTAGGATAACGCCTTTCAAGATATTCTACAATCCTCAGGCTGTGGAGATTATGCTCAAAACTGCCATGCCCTTTCATAAGATGCGCAAGGGTCTTTTCGCCGGTATGGCCGAACGGAGGGTGACCAAGGTCGTGGGCAAGGGCAATGGCCTCAGATAGTTCTTCGTTTAAATTTAACGTCCTGGCAATGGTTCTGGAGATCTGGGCTACTTCTATAGTGTGGGTTAAACGGGTCCTGTAATGATCACCCTCATGGTAAACAAAGACCTGAGTTTTATACTCGAGTCTGCGGAAGGCATTGCAATGGATAATCCTGTCCCTGTCCCTCTGAAACGCTGTCCTGAAAGGGTGTTCTGTCTCTTTATATCTCCTGCCCCTTGAATCTTTGCTGTGCATTGCATAGAGGGCAAGCCGCTTTGCTTCTATGTCAGCAATTGACGGAGTAGCAGCCATACGATAAAATATCTCCTATGAGATATACAGTATGTATCATAATCCTCGTCTTTTTAACAGGATGTTCTGTGATTTCTAAAGATATAAGGCGCGAGGTTGACAGGACAATAACCCTGCCTATGGTTCAGGCCAACCCCGATGCCTTTAAGGATAAGAAGGTCATCTGGGGCGGCATCATCTTATCATCAAAAAATCTTGCAGACAAATCAGTTATTGAGGTGCTTCAAACCCCGTTAGACAGAGCTGACAGAGCAACTGAAATAGAAAAATCACAAGGCAGATTCCTGACAGAGAGTTCGCAATACCTCGATACTTTTTTATATAAAGCAGGAAAAGAGATAACCGTTGCCGGTATAATCAAAGGCATTGCCACAGAAAAGATCGGTGAGCGGGATTATGCCTACCCTATACTTGAGCCGCTTCAGATGCGTGTATTTGAACCTTATAAAGAGCCGGTGTATGAACCTTCACCCCTGTGGCCGTGGTGGCACTACCCGCCGTATAACCCATATTATCCTTATCCAAACAAATATTATAATCCATATTATCCACCAAGATAACTATCCTTACTTACACTAACCCCCTATTTATCCACCCTTTAACAAAGGGTGGCTCAGGAGAATTTAAGGCGCTGCAACTACTCCTTTGAAGAACAGGCATCCTTTGTCTTTGCCAGATACTCCTTGTATTCTTCATAATACTCATCCATCAAATCCATCGGGTCAACCTTATCCGTATCAATCCCCTTTTTTAACTTAAGATAATCTTTGAATGTCATTCATCCTCCTACCTACATCCTCCTACTTCCCTATACTTTATCGGATCCTCTACCCCTGCCTCTCTAAACCCTTTCAGCCGTAACCTGCATGAATCGCACTCACCGCAGGCAATGTCATTATTTTTATAGCAAGACCATGTCAAATGAAACGGCGCGCCGAGTTCAACACCCTTTTTTACAATTGCCGACTTTTTCATGTGGATGAGCGGTGTAATTATCTCTATTTTTGTCTCAGGCTTTGTGCCTGCATCAATTGCCTTTTCAAATGCATTATAAAAAACTTCCCTGCAATCAGGGTAGCCGGAACTATCTTCCTCAACTGCGCCGATATAAATCTTTTTTGCGCCTATCACCTCTGCCCATGACACTGCGATGGAAAGGAGATGCGCATTCCTGAAAGGGACATAGGTTATGGGGATTTTCACCCCCCATTGCCCCTCTTTTTTAATCCCCCCTTCTCCCCCCTTTTTCAAAGGGGGGATTGAGGGGGGTTGGGTAGGGACCTCTATCCGCTCATCTGTCAATGCAGAACCGCCAATCTCCTTTAAATACCTCACATCAACAACCAGCCTCTTTTTTACGCCATAAAAATCAGCGATATCATTGAATGCCTTAAGCTCCCGCTCCTCTGTCCTCTGGCCATAATTCAGATGCAAAAACGCCATCTCATTTTCAATATTCGCTATAGAAGCAGTGACAAGACTGTCCATGCCGCCGCTTACAAGGACTATGCAAAGGGGTTTGATTTTTATTTGTTTTTCATTATTCATAAAAAATGGGCGCTGAGGGGCTGTTGAAAAACTCTCTTTATGTCATTCCCGAAGTTTTTATCGGGAATCCAGTGTCTGTAAAATCAATATGTTATGGATTCCCGCTTTCGCGGGAATGGTGCGTAAATACATACTTTTTCTACAGCCCCGCTGACCCTGTTTATCCTGAGCATCCTGTCAATCAGAATAAAATTCCTTTTTGAGTTGGTCTTCTGGAATAAAACGGCTGGCTTGTCTTAAAATAGCGCGCAATGTTCCCACATCAAGCTCATCATGCATCACAATTGTCAGGGATTGTGTTTCGCCAGAAGATGGGGGTTCTCCTTAATTTTACATGGCTGCCTCTTTGTGAATGAACAGAAAACCCAAATTTTGAAAGGATTGAAATGACTTCCTTGCTGGAAAGCCTTTTCAACTTAGGCGACATGAGCAACAGGCTCCAGTTCCATAGTTATAAGCAGTGTTGGGCTGGAGGCAAGTCCAAGCTGTTCAAGGTCTTCCCCTTCTAAATGGAGCGCCACAGCCTCTTTAAGATTATTTGTAGTTTCGTCAATAGTTTTTCCCTGTGTCACAACGGGTATCTCAAGACATTCAGCGATATAGTATTTTTCACCCTTCCTGATAAATGCCTTGATGGTATGTTGAAGGTTTTCTTTCATTTCTGCCTCCCAATGTTCCTACTTTACCCTAATCCCTTCTTAAAATCAACTGCCTTGAAATATTTGAAATTAAGGATTGCATCCCTTGCCCCTTGCGCCGAAAAATAAATCGGATACCTTTTTTCTTTGATTTTTTACAAGACGATCTCGGTGTCTAACTAATATGAATTGCCTTAAAAGATTTTATGAAAGTTGTATAGGTTATTTATTATTATAATTAAACATTTTCATCCGCATTTCTTCTGGCACGACAGCCTGTAGGGTGGGCTTTGCCCACCATTTTTCAAATCTATTTTGGTGGGCGCAGCCCACCCTACTAACTCTGGTCTTTTATTCTTTGCGAGAAAATAAATCAGATTTCTTTTTATATTGTTTTAGGAAGGATGATTGAAGCTACAGAAACTCAATATGATTCTGCATATCTTCATCAGTTAAAATGCTAACGATTAGCTCAACATCTCTTATGCATTGACCAATAGTAACATTTTTAGGGTGTGAAAATATGATTCCACAATGGTTTGCTTTAGCTTCCTGCGCCATTTTTATAAAATCGACATCATGGGTGAGAATTACAGCCTTTAGTTCCGATGCCTTTTTGATATGGAACTCATCGGATTTGCCATGATAGCCAAGTTCTCTTGCTGAAATAACCTCTATTCTCCGTCTTCGCAAACCTTCGACTATAGACCGTTCTATATTCTCATCAGCGTAAATTTTCATCCAAGTTTTGCTTTCAATTTGGATGGGTATTGTTTTTTCAATTGTCTTATGAGCAACTGGTCGGCCCGATATTTTCTGTCAAACAGTTCTTTATGTTCATAATAATAAGAAAGGGCATCGTGGATTTGCTCAAGTTTCAAGTGTGGATATTCGCCAACAATTTCATCAATAGTCATGCCCATAAGTTCGTATCTCACGGCAATATCCAACACCCTTGTGCGTGTGCCGCTTATAACAGGCTGTCCTCCTGAAATCTTTGGGTCAATGGTTATATATGGATGTTTTGTCCTTTTTAGTGCAACCGGCATAATCAATCCTCCTTGCTTTACCCTAATTCGCTCAAAAATCTATTCTTCAAGATGCAAAGTTACCGCCTCTTTAATATTCTTTAAAAGCTCATCGTATGTTTCACCCTGAGTAAATATGTCTTCATTAACTCCCCTTGCGCACCAATACTCTCCGTCGAAATAGGTGTCCAGTTGAGCGGTAAAAACAATCTTATCTATAAACTTCTCTGCGATGGGCAATCCTATAAACTGTTACAATCTTTCGTGCATCATCAATTTCATAAAGGATTCTATAATCGCCCACTCTAATACGCCATCTGGAACCGCCGACGCTTAGTTTCTTACAATTATGCGGTCTTGGTTCGTCATACAATCCAAGAATTATTTCTTCAAATCTTGATAATAACTTGCCCGAAAAACCATCAAGGTCTTTCTGTGCCTTTGGCATCAGTTTAACATTATAACGACTCAAGCAGCCTTCCCTGTCTTGTGACGCTTTGCAAAATATTCTCTGGCAGAAATTGGTTTCCCTTTTGTCTTTTTAGCTTCTTCAATCAAAGCTATATCAATAAGGTCTTCTCTTAGCGCAGGGTCGCTTATTACCTTTTCAAGAAATGCCTCTTTCTCACTGGTTTTAAGCGCCTTAAAGGCTGTAAAAAAGACTTCTGCTGTTGCTTGATTTGTTTGCATATATTTTGCCTCCCTGCTGCTTACTTTACCCTAATCCTTTTATAAAATCAATTGCCTCTATAAATTGTAGGGGCAATCCCCTGTGGTTGCCCTTTCAAATCATTTTTGTCTATATCTGTGGCGCATGGGTCAACATCAGGGCAGGCACGGGGGCCTGCCCCTACAAAATCAACCCTTACCCCGTTACCCATTTTCAGACGAACCGTTCCTGAATCCGTGTTCTTTTTGGTGGGGAAATAAATCGGACATCTTTTTTTTGCATTGAAAGCCTTTCTTGCCCATGTTGACAGTCGGATGGTCGGATGGGAAAGCCCAGAATTCTGTCATGACAACAAAGTAGACC
>MGQA01000006.1:6736-7630 GCA_001797665.1 Deltaproteobacteria bacterium GWF2_42_12
TGCCCTTCATGAATTCTTTCTTGAAATCATTAATAGGGTTATCATTTTCATACCCTTTATCCGAGGCGGCTGTAATATCTGCTAAAAATGAAATCTGGGGGTTTTCTGTCGATGTGAAGAATAAATCCGGATGTTTGTTTCTTCCGAAAGATTGCTCATATTTTACATCACCTACCTTACTTAAAGCATTTAATATTGCTATTTCCCATTCGGTTGATAAAAAGCCATTCTGATCTTTGTTAAATCTGTCAACATATTTTTGAAAATCTACTGCAGACATAAGTTTACTATTTTCGTTGAGTAGTCTTTGCAATGTCCTTTTTGAAAAGATAGCCATGCCTTATTTCTACCGCCCTTCTATTATTCCCCTCTCCTCCTCTGTCACCCCATACAGTCCATAAACAATCTCGTCTATCTTCTCATCAGTAACCACTATCTCCCGTTCAACTTTTTCCCTCTCTGCCGAAGGCGGAAGGGAGTTTTTCTTTTTGTGGAGTTCAAGCATCCGGTCAACAAGGGAGACGAGTTTGTCGTGAACGGTTTTTTCTTTAGGGCTTTTGAAGTCAATAGTGCGGATGGGGAGTTGCTGCAAATACATGGGCTTATATTCAAAAAAGCCTCCCTGTTTTGTAGAGGAAATAGAGTGCATTACAAAGTCTGAGACTTTTGAATTTAGTATTCCCAAAAGATATAAGTCATCTGTGGCTATGATTGATGTTTTGTCATTAGAGTAAAAGCTGTCAGTGTCAAATGCGTAAGATGCGCTTTTGACAATGGCTGGAACAATTATCTTCGGCTTCTCAAACTCTGCATAATAATCGCAAGCCCTGAGTTCCCACCAGTATTCCCCCTTGTCATAGCGTTTTTTCCCTTTATCTGCAAATGGGGCAAGAT
>MGQA01000007.1:0-1241 GCA_001797665.1 Deltaproteobacteria bacterium GWF2_42_12
TTTCCTGCTGTCATCGGCTGCTCAGTCATCCACACAATCACTGCCTCTATCTCTCTTCCAACCCTTGGCACATTATCAGGCCTGGCAAACATATCGCCGCGGCTTATATCTATCTCATCTGCAAGGGTAACGGTTATGGCAAGGGGTGGAAATGCCTCATCGAGTTTACCGTCAAAGGTTAATATCTCCTTTATCCAGCTCTTTTGCCCGCTTGGCAGAGCAACAACTTCATCGCCAGAGCGCAGGATGCCGGAGGCCATAGTCCCTGCAAAACCGCGGAAATTCAAATCAGGCCGGATAACATACTGGACAGGAAGCCGCAGGTCAATGAGATTGCGGTCAGAGCTTATATGAATAGTCTCAAGGTAATTCAGCAAAGGGCCTGACTTAAACCATGGCATATTTGAACTCGCCTCAACAACGTTATCACCTTTAAGAGCAGATAAGGGGATAAAGTGTATATCATCAATATCAAGCCGCGCTAAAAAAGATTTATAGTCATTGCATATCCTGTTAAAGACCTCTTCGTCGTAATCAACCAAATCCATCTTATTGACAGCTACGACAATGTGTTTTATGCCAAGAAGTGAGCAGATAAAACTATGCCGCTTGGTCTGCGGGAGAACCCCGTACCGCGCATCAATAAGGATAATAGCAAGGTCGCATGTAGACGCCCCTGTAGCCATGTTGCGGGTATACTGCTCGTGGCCAGGGGTATCCGCAATAATGAATTTACGCTTCTCTGTTGAAAAATAGCGGTAAGCCACATCAATGGTAATCCCCTGCTCCCTCTCTGCGGCAAGACCGTCAACGAGCAAAGAAAGGTCAAGCTCGTCATTAGCGCCTCTTTTTGCGCTTTCCCTTCTTATAGCAGCAAGCTGGTCTTCGTAGATAAGCATAGTATCATGAAGCAGCCTTCCGATAAGCGTGCTCTTTCCATCATCTACAGAACCGCACGTAAGAAGTCTGAGCAGTTCTTTGTTCTCCTGCCTTTTCAGGTAAGCCAGTATATCTTTTTGTATGAGTTCTTGCTCGTGTATCATTAAAAATAGCCTTCTCTTTTCTTCTTCTCCATAGACGCTGCCTCATCATAGTCAATCACCCTTCCCTGCCTCTCAGACTGCCGGGTAAGGAGCATCTCCTGGATAATCTCCGGAAGGGTAACAGCAGTTGACTCAATAGCCCCTGAAAGTGGATAGCATCCGAGTGTGCGAAAACGGACCATTTTCACTTCAGGTTTT
>MGQA01000007.1:1271-10082 GCA_001797665.1 Deltaproteobacteria bacterium GWF2_42_12
TAATGAGGTTGCCGTTACGCTTTACAACCGGCCTCTCCTTGGCAAAATACAGCGGCACAATATCAATGTTCTCCTGATAGATATATTGCCATACATCAAGCTCGGTCCAGTTGGAAAGCGGAAAAACCCGGATAGATTCCCCTTTTTTTACCTTTCCATTATAGATGTTCCAGAGTTCAGGACGCTGATTCTTTGGGTCCCACTGGTGTTTTTTGTCGCGAAATGAATAGATACGCTCTTTGGCCCTTGATTTTTCCTCATCGCGCCTTGCTCCGCCAAAAGCTGCATCATACCCACCCGCATCAAGGGCCTGGCGAAGGGCCTCTGTCTTCATAATATTCGTATAGATGTTTGAGCCGTAGTCAAAGGGATTGATATCCTTTTCAATCCCTTCCTTATTGACATGAACTATCAGCTTAAGATTGTGCTTTTTGCAGAAGCTGTCACGAAAGGCAATCATATCCCTGAACTTCCAAGTTGTATCAACATGAAGAAGAGGGAACGGCAATGGCGCCGGACAAAATGCCTTGAGCGCCAGATGAACGAGCACAGAAGAATCCTTGCCTATCGAATATAGCATGACAGGATTATCGAATTCTGCAGCTACCTCACGGATGATGTGGATAGATTCCGCCTCAAGCTGTTTTAAATGTGTAAGATTGTATGAAGTCATGTTTAGCTCCCTCAGAGATTGTTGAAAAACTCAACAATCTCTGATTACACCCCGCTAAGCGGGGTTACACAGATAAAGATTAGATTACACAGATTAAAACTCCTTAAAATATCTGTAAATATCTGTGTAATCATTTTTTCTAATCTGTGCAATCAAGGCTGTTGAGAGCTTTTTCAGCAGCCTAAAGCAGTTTAAACCGTTCCAGCCGTTCAAATAGCAGTTCAAAGAGCCTAATCGGTTTGAACAGCTTATTTACTAATGAGAGCATAATACAGATTACATTTGCGTTATTCCAAGAAACATCACCATTTCTGTCATGCCCGAATGCCTCTATCGGGCATCCAGAGTAATCGTAATGGATTCCCGCTAAATACATGCGGGAATGACGAATAGGGATATTTAGCAGATGAAAAATGCAAACTATTTAATGCTCCCCGTAGTATGTATCCCGCACTCCTTCTTATCGTCCTGCTTATTAAACCACCGCCATCTGCCTGCGCGAAGGGGCTCTCCCTTGACAAGAGGCGTTGAGCATATGATACAGCCGATACTGTCATATCCCATATCAAAGAGTTTATTATAGGGCAGGTTATTTTCTTTTATACACTGCCATATCTTTGCCATATCCCAGTCAGCGAGCGGGCTCAGTTTTAAAATCTTTCTGCCATCTTCTTCAATAATAGCAGCCTTCTCAACTGTCTTTCTATAATCAGACTGGTCTTTTCTCAGACCTGTTATCCAGACATTAAGGGTTTTTAAGGCACGCTTATTTGGCTCAACCTTGCGAACCATGCAGCAATACTCCTGTTTTGCCTTGTCCATAAAGAACAAATATTCGCCAAACCTGTCCAGCATATTTTTTAAGGCACTTCCGTCTGGGGTAAACCTTTCAATTTTCAATCCATATTTTTTTTCAGCAGCCTTTATTGCATCGTATGTCTCTGGATGAAGGCGAAGGGTGTCAATGGTAAAAACCCTGAATCTTTTCGTATATTTGCTTGCAAGGTCTATAATGACTGTGCCTGTTAATTGGAAACTGGTGCCTATCGCAGCCCTGTCGCCAAAGTTGTCAAACGCCCATTTAAGCAGCTCCTCTGCTGACATTGCATTTAGCTTATCAACCATATCTTTTTTAATATCTTCTATCTTCATAGTTATTAATCCATTAATAAATCATCCATTCTGATTGCTGACATGGCGTAAGCCCCCATGCGCTCAAAGCCATGCAATCTTGCATCAACTTAAATCAACATCTTAGAGATTGTCAAGCCTGTCATAACATGTCGTCCGGAGATTATTTCAGCAGATGTTTATCGGCCTTGCATGATGACTGAAGAAAGGGTGGGTATTCCAATAACCTGTTATAGTTTAAAATAATTTTTAAATCTCATCTTTCTTAAGTTGCATGTCATCCTTTGAACATACCCTATTCCTACCCTGTTTCTTTCCCAGATATAACGCCTTATCCGCAATATCAATGAGCTCGCTGGTAAATGCGGCATCGTCAGGCCAGGTAGCAACTCCGATAGTAACTGTTAGTCTGCCCTCGGGCTGATTCTCACCACCCTCATACTTAAAATCCTCTATTGCCTTTCTCAGTTTTTCGGCAGCAATTATCGCTGCCTTCTTCTGGGTTTCAGGAAGAAGGATGATAAATTCTTCACCGCCATAGCGAGCAACAACATCGGAACACCTCAATTTGTTGCCAATGAGCTGTGCCATCTGCTTAAGAACATTATCACCTTTTATATGCCCATTTTTATCATTGAAGTTCTTAAAATGGTCTATATCTAACATAAGGATTGAAAAATTCTTATTATACCTATCTGCCCTCAACGACTCTTTCTCAAGATATTCAAAAAAATATCTACGGTTATAGAGGCGAGTCAATTCATCCCGCATCGAAGCCTCTTTTGTCTTCTCATAGATAATAGCCTTCTCAATGGCTATAGCCACCTGCTCTGCTACCTCTGAAAAGAATTTTATATCATTGTCCGTAAATGCATTAGGCTGGGTCTTATGGACATTGAATACACCAAGGACATTTTCCCTTTTACCAAGCAACGGAACGCACATAAAAGCGCCGATGTCAGTTATAGCCCCCTTATAAAAAAGAAATTCCGGCTCTTTGCTCACATCCTGTATTATGGCGGGCCTGCCTGTCCTTGCCACCATACCAGATATGCCCTCGCCTATCTTAAATCTTACATCAGGTAATGTGCCAGGGTCAGGATACCAAGCCCTTATAGCCAGCTCCTGACATTTCTCGTCAATCAGCATAATACAGAATTCGTCAATCTTAAGGGTTTTGCCGATCTCATGTATCGTGCCATTGAATATCTCTTCTACTGCAAAACTCAGGTTAAGCACTTTACTTATATTATAAAGCGAATAGAGTTCCAGTATCCTCGCTTCAAGGTCTTTATTCAGCCTTGCAAGGTCTTCTTTCTCAGAAGTAAATCTTTCTTTCTTTATATCATCTTTACCAGCCATGGCTAAAACTTTACATATCCCTTTTCTTCAAGATACCTTAATATTGCCCTTGTTGATTCCTCTACAGACATCTTTGAGGTGTCAACTGTTATCTCTGGATTTAAAGGCTCCTCATACGGCGCTGATATGCCTGTAAACTCCTTAACCTCGCCATTTCGCGCCTTTTTATAAAGCCCCTTCGTATCCCTCTGCTCACATATACTCAACGGACATTTTACATATATTTCAATAAATTCTCCATCCTTTTGTAGTTTTCTGGCGCTTTCCCTGTCCTGTCGGTACGGCGAGATAAATGCTGTTATCGTAATAATATTTGCCTCTATAAAAAGCTTTGCAACCTCTGCAATACGGCGGATATTTTCAGAACGGTCTTCTGGCGAGAACCCAATATCCTTATTCAAACCATGCCGGATATTATCACCATCCAGTATATATGTCTGATGTCCATTTTCAAACAAGGCATGCTCAAGCTCAACGGCAATCGTTGACTTACCCACGCCTGACAAACCAGTAAGCCAGATAACTACACCCTTTTGTTTCATCGCCTTTATTCGGTCTTCTTTTGAAATCTTTCCGCGATGCCATCTTATATTAGCAGCCTTTTGCTGGGGCATGTTTTCTCCTTGATTTGGAGCAAGGCAACCGTGTTGCCGTTATGGACCGAGGCAACCGTGTTGCCGTTTTTTTACACGCCGACACGGTCGGCTTGCTCCATAACTCGCTCCATAGTTACTCCTCAAACACCTCTACCTTGCACGGCGCCTGTTCGACAAGTTCATCAACAACAGACTTTGAGAAATATTTCAGAAATGCAGAGCGTTTTCGTTTAATCGCCACTGCCGTATCAATCTTGTAACGTTCTATCACTTCAATGGCCTTTTCAACAAAATCACCCTGAGTTGTAACTGCATCAAAATCAACATTCTCCTCCATAGCCCTGATTTGAACTTTGCCCATCTCTTCATAGCCGCGCTGGCGATATTCTTTCATTATTGCCTCAGCAAGCTCGCTTGAAGGCTTATCGCCAATAAAACCTATATCGGTAAATTTATCAAATACCTCATTGGTAAGCTCTGTCTCAATTATATAGAGCACAACAAGCTTTGCCTTCTCCTTTTTTGCCAGACCCACAGCATACTCAATGGCATTCTGCGAAGTCCGAGAGGTTGATAGTATTAAAAGTACACAATTCATCTGAAAAATCCCCTTACTGACCAGCATAGAGCAAAGAGCATAGGGCATAGAGCACAGGCATAGAGTTCTTACCCTTAGCCCTTTGCTCTCTGCCCTTTGCTTCTGTGGGGTTCATACCTTTATCCCCACCATCGGCCAGTAAAATCGCGCTACCAGATTAAATACAATCCATGCAAGGAGCATCATTACAGCGCCTGCCTTTGCCATATCTCTTGTAGTTACATAGCCTGAAGAAACCGCAATGGCGTTAGCTGGCGTTGACATGGGAAAACAAAAGGCTAAACCAGCAGGGACGGCAATCGCATATGTAATAATCTTTGGTTCTATATTAAACTTCCCGGCCATACCAATGCCAACAGGCAGTAAGATTGCTATAACAGCGGCATTGCTCATACCCTCTGTTAAAAGTATTGTTAAGAGAGAAAATACAGCTATAATGGCATAGGGACTACTTGCCCAATCACTAATCACTGTATTCGCTATCCAGGCTGCCGCACCTGACCTTTCCATTGCTGTGCCAAGTGTTATTGCGCCGCCATACATCAGGATAATGCCCCAGTTCACATATTCCTCAATATCCTTCCACCTTACAAGTTTTAACACAAAGAGCCCAACGACAGAAACAATTGCTATATTGGCAATCCCAAGCCATGCTCCAAAAAACATCCAGAAAAATATAGTTATTGCCATTACAATGCCTACCGAATATTCCATATATGCGATTTTCCCAATCTCCTTCATTTTTCTATCAAATAGCATTTTTGCCAAATGCATATCTTCTATCTCAGATGGAAAAAATTTTGTCACCCCAAGATAACCAATCAAGAGCAGTATTAAAACAGTTGGAAACACTACCACCATATATTCAAAGAAATCAATATTGACGCCTGTTGCCTCTTTAAGCATACCGACAGCCAAGGGAACCCTTGCGCCGCCGAGAAATGTAGCAACCCCTCCTATTACACATCCCCAGGCGAGAGAAAGGAAGAGCGCCTTGCCATAACTTGATTTGCCTGGCCGCAGGTTCAATCCCTTTGCTATTTCGAGCACAATTGGAAATAACATGGCTGCAACAGCATGCTCTGACATAAAAAATGATAGCGATGCAGCTAAGAGGTAAATACTGGCAAGGAGACCTGTTTGCGTGCTGCCAAATCTATTCATAATAGCCAGCGCAATACGACTGGATAACCCAGAGTGCATAACTGCGCCGGCAATTATAAAAGCCCCTAATATGAAAAAAACCGCTTCATTCCCAAATAGCGCATAGGTCTCTTTTCTGTCAAGGATTCCAAGGAGCGGAACTGTTACAATGGCGAAAAGACTGGTTATGGCAAGCGGCAGCATGCCAGTAACCCACAAAATCATACAAACAACAAAGAGACTTATCGCCCTCTGGCCCTGAATTGTCAATCCCTCTGGCGTAGGAAGATTTATAAGATAAAGAAAAAGCAATCCTAATCCCAGAAAGAATAAGGGTCTCAGACCTTTGGATATAACAATAATCCAGATGGGGCGCCTATCTATTTCAACGTTCACCCCCTTTAACCTCCTTTAAAACAGTTATTGCTCACCTCGCTTTTTAAATATCTTTTGAGGATGTGCTAACCCGCAGCTTCCTTCGTAATGTGGCAAGCGCCCATGCCGCCTTTAACCCTAATCTTGTTTTATAAAAATTCTGTTTAAATGTCTTCATTCTCGCCTCGTCGCCCACAAAGAACCTTCCTTCCAGAGGCGTTGTTACAATACTTATATCCCTGACCCAATTTGTATTTATACTGTTTGCTGCAACCGCATTATAGAGATGACCATATACAGGCGCAACCTCTTCTGTAGATAGTATCCTGTATTGCGTAAGCTTTGCCTCAACCCTCGGCCTGTAAACAGGCAGTATAGGCACAACACCTATCTTGGTAAAAAAATCTATCCCTGCCATAGTTGATTCAACCGGCTCAAGCCCAACAATCAGATGCGATGCAACTGTCCCATTGGGGAATATAGTTGCTGCATATCTGAGGGCCTCCAGGTATCTCTCCCTTCCAATGAGCTTATCCCTTCCAGGACATATCTCCTTAAAGAGTTTCTCGTCAAATATTTCAAGATTATACAACACAGAATCCGCACCCACTGCGTAGGATTCATCTACCCATCTATTTTCCTTAGGCGGAAGCGCCTCTATAGCAATTAGGGTATTAAAATTCCTTTTTATTGCCGTGATATATGGCTTTAAAAATTCTATACCACCATCAGATGTATCTGAGAAACCTATAGAGAGATATACAATTTCTGCCTTACCTTCCTTATATGCTGCGCCAACAGTTTCTAACACCTCGTCAACTGTGTAAACTCTACCCTTTCCCCCTTGGATGTCAAGATTTCCGGCGCAATATCTGCATTCTATATTCTTATTAAAGAAATCGCACTGTGTTGCAGGGGTTATAGTAATATAACCACCATGGACAAGCCCTATATTTGACAGCGGAATGCCTGTGGATGTTTTCAGTTTATAAAACTCCGGTGTCGCAACAACCGACACATCAACTGACCCACTGCCATCAAATATGAAAAATCTCCCATCCCTCTCTATGAGCTCATAAGGCGACTCTTGCGCAAAATCTTCAATATACGGCACAGTAACCCATGTGCTGTAAGGCAGAATAATATCCAATCCGCAGGCGATATCTATGAGGTCACGACATTTATCAAAACCAGCCTTTTTAAGAACCCTGCCATCGACTCGTATGCCTTTAAGCATGAGGTCTATCTTTAGGTATCCGGGGTTGTGGAGATATGTGTTTTTCATAATTTCCAATTTCCAATTTCTAATTTCTAATAAATTTCCAAATTATAAATGTCCAATACTGTCATTGGGCATTTCATTGGAAATTGGTAATTAGGAATTGGAAATTTCCATCTACGCTCCACACTTCGCAGCTTGTATCTCGCATGCCTCTTCATAGACAACGAGCTTCTTTATTGTTGCCTTTTCGCTGCATAAGGCGCATTCAGGGTCTCTCTTAACCTTGACCTTTCTAAAGGTCATGCCAAGGGCGTCAAAGATGAGAAGATGACCAGCAAGTGTATTACCGATGCTGAGGAGTTCTTTAACAGCCTCTACTGCCTGTATAACACCTACTACTCCAGCCAGTGCGCCAAGCACTCCTGCCTCCTGACAACTCGGCACAAGACCTTTTGGAGGCGGCTCAGGATAGAGACATCTATAGCAAGGATGACCTGCATGTGGCTTAAATATAGTTACCTGGCCGTCAAATCTAAACATACTGCCTGATATTAGTGTTTTCTTTTCAAAAAATGCAGCATCATTCATAAGATATCGTGTTGGAAAATTATCGCTCCCATCCAGCAACACATCGTAATTCTTTATAATATCCCTAATATTATCTGCATTAAGCCTTTCTTTATAGGTTACTACCTTCACATCAGGGTTAAGCGCCTCTATAGATTTTTGAGCAGATAGCGCCTTATGCAAGCCGACTTTGCTCGTATCATGAATTATTTGCCTTTGCAAATTGCTCAAATCAACACAGTCTCCATCAGCTACACCCATTGTGCCTACCCCAGCAGCTGCCAAATATAACAGCGCTGGCGAACCCAGGCCGCCTGCGCCAAGCACAAAGACCTTTGAATTCAGGAGCTTTGCCTGCCCCTTCCCACCGACCTCTGGCAGAATAATATGCCTTGAATAACGTTCTATCTGTTCTTCTGTGAAATTCATTGTCGCTACGCTCCATTGCAAAATTAAAATTGAAAAATGACAATTGTAAAATTAAGGCTTCCTCAATTTTACAATTTTCAATCTGCAATCTTCAATTTACAATCTTTACCTCCTCCTCTTTAAAAGGTTCTTTTTCATCTTCAAATGTCCATGATTTGACTGATATTTCTTTTCTTCGTTTTACAGAAATAATTACGTATGAATAAAATGGCCATGCCCGTTCTCTATCAAATGCTGAGGGCATGTCCGGATGATCTGGATGTGAATGATAAAATCCAATTACCTGTAGACCATTTGCAAATGCCTCCTTTTCTACTCTTAACAATTCTTTTGGGTCTATTTCATACCTATCTTTTGCCCTGTCTTTATTAATATTCTTCATTCTAAAAACCATCAAAACATTTTTTGCTATCTCTGGCTCCTTGTCACCTCTAAACTCTGAGTGCTCCTCTCCAATCAATGCGCCGCATCCTTCATTAGGATAAGCTTCCTTAGCATGAGTTATTATTTGATTATAAATCTCTTTAGGAAAATAGAGCATTTTTAAATACAGGTTAAGGATGAGGTTAAGGTTGAGGAAAAGAATTCTCTTTCTTAACCTAAACCTTAACCTCAACCTTGTTTTTTTAATCCCAGAGCCTTGTAGATAGATATCTGTCGCCGCCATCTGGGAAGAGAATCACAATAACCCCTTCTTTTAATTTCTTTGCAACTT
>MGQA01000008.1 GCA_001797665.1 Deltaproteobacteria bacterium GWF2_42_12
ATGCTCAAGTCAAAAAACATATCTGTCAAATTTGCCATCCATCCTGTCGCAGGGAGGATGCCCGGGCATATGAATGTGCTCTTGGCTGAGGCAGGCATACCGTATACTGACCTGATAGAGATGGAAGAGATAAATCCTGAGTTTCCGCACGCTGATGTGGCGCTTGTAGTGGGCGCAAATGACATCACCAATCCTGCTGCCCGACATGATACGAAGAGTCCCATCTACGGCATGCCGATACTTGATGTAGACAAGGCAAAGACGATTATTGTGAGCAAAAGGAGCATGAATCCTGGATTTGCAGGCATTGATAACGAGCTATATATCCATAAAAATACCCGCATGCTTTTTGGAGATGCTAAAAGCTCTATATCAGGTCTGGTGCAGAATATGAAATCTGCCTAAAAAAAGAGACTATCGTCCAAGGGAATCATCTTGGTTGCAAAGAAAAAGAAACCGGACATTACTGTGCCTGTTATGATAGAGATACCCAAAGGGTGCAGGAATAAGTATGAGTATGATAAAGAGAAAAAGGTCATAAAATTTGACCGTATGCTCTTTTCTGCAGTCCATTATCCAAGCGACTATGGCTTTATCCCTGAAACCCTTGCAGAGGACGGCGACCCCCTTGACGCCCTTGTCCTTGTATGGGAGCCGACCTTTCCCGGTTGCCTCATCGAGACAAAGCCGATCGGGCTTTTTAAGATGATTGATGAAAAGGGGCCTGATGCAAAGATACTCTGCGTGCCGATCTTTGACCCGCTCTGGAATCATATAGAGCGCCTGAAGGATGTCCCGCCCCACCTTCTTAAAGAGATAGAGCATTTCTTTTCTGTTTATAAGGACCTGGAAGAAAAGAAGACCGACATCGAGGGATGGGAAGACCGACGTGCTGCATTAAGAGTCATAAAAGAGGCATATAAGAGATACCGCAATCAGAATCTCAAGAAAGCTGAAGAGCTAATACAAACGCAATGAGTGGAGTGCGACGAGTAGAAACTGTAGGGGAGGGGCTTGTCCCCTCCTGTTTCTTGCGGGCGGGCACAAGGCCCGCTCCTACATGCCCGCAAGAGCAATGTAACACTATTTAATGCGTTTGTACTAATTCTTTATCAATCGCATCCACGGTGAGAATTGACAATTTTTTAGCCAATATGTTAGAGTGCGATGATGCCTTTGGGAGTGCATACCTCTATTGAGGGAGGCATATCGAGTGTACTGGTTACAGCAAAAAGACTCGGGTGCGAAACCGTACAATTCTTTGGCCACAGCCCCCGGAACTGGCATATGGCTACTCTTCCTCAAGAAGAGGTAAACAGATTTAAGATATATAAGAGGACAAGCGGAATAAATCCCATTATTTTGCACACTTCTTATCTCATAAATCTATCATCGCCTGATGGAGGCGTGTATAAAAAATCCATAAGGCTTTTTCTCCATGAGATTGATATAGCCTTAAGTCTAAGTGTTGATTTTGTTGTTACACACCTGGGCAGTACACTGGGTAGAGATACAAGCTTTGGGATAAACCGCGTCATAAAGGCATTATCATATGTTTTTGATAAGAGGCCTCACCTGAAGACCGGCATTCTGCTGGAAAATACTGCCGGCGGGGGATGGACGCTCGGCCACAGGCTTAACGATATCAAGGCAATTATCCATGCGCTGAAAGGCCAGGCAGTTGGTCTCTGTTTTGATACCTGCCATGGGTTTGCAGCAGGCTATCCTCTTCATTCTCCAGAGGATGTAGATAAGCTGGTAAAGTTGATAGATAATGAGGTTGGTTTACAGAACCTCAGGCTTATTCATCTGAACGATTCTAAAGGCGGTTTTCGTTCAAGGCTTGACCGGCATCAGCACATCGGGAAGGGCAGTATCGGCCTCAAGGGTTTTAAGGCGCTCGTGAATCACCCGCAGCTAAAAGATATTCCCATGATACTGGAGACCCCGAAAAAGTCAATTAGAGATGATCTTAGGAATCTAAAGATAGTAAGAGGAATGATCTTATAGGGCAAAGTGCAAAATGGAGAATGCAAAATTATTTGAGTCTATATCTTGACTTTTACAGTCCCCCTCACCCCACCCTCTCCCCCTAAAGAGGCTGTGTCATAATGTCATTGCGAGGGAGCGCAGCGACCGAAGCCTTGTCCCGATCCGCCTGAGGCGGAGAGGGAACTCTCGAGATTGCCACGGGCTTTGCCCTCGCAACGACCTTTCGGGTCGGATTGCCACGCTCCCTTCGGTCGCTCGCAATGACAAAAAGAGGATTATGACACAGCCTCAAAGTGGGAGAGGATAAAGGTGAGGGGGTCGGATTTTAGTTTTACAGTCATCAATAATCATAAGAGGTGAGAAATATTATGAAGGTCATAATAGTTGGTGCCGGAGTAGTTGGTTATACCATTGCAAAGAGGCTTTCTTCTGAAGAACAGGATGTGGTGTTGATTGAGAAGAATGAGAAGCGGATTAAGGAAATTGAGGGAAGCCTTGATGTAAAGATTACACATGGAAGCGGAAGCAGCCCAAAGGTGTTGATGGAAGCAGGTATCGAGCATTCAGATATGATAATTGCTGTAACTGACAGCGATGAGGTAAACATGATAGCGTGCCTTGTTGCAGGAAGTCAGTCCCGGGTGCCTAAAAAGATAGCAAGAATCAGAGAGCCTGATTATTTGGAATACACTCAGATATTTGAAAAGGATTATCTTGACCTTGATTTTAACATAAATCCGGAAAAGGCTGCTGCTGAGAGGATATTGAGAATTATAGAGATTCCCGGCGCAGTAGATGTAGCAGAATTTGCTGACGGCAAAGTCAAACTGGTTGGCATGAAGCTTACGAATACATGCAGCGTTGTGGGGCAGAAGCTGAAAGACCTCAAGGAGCTCCATCCTGACCATCAGGTTATCATCGTAGCAATCTACAGGGGCAGTGAGACGATAATACCAAAGGGCTCTACGGTTCTTGAGGCAGAAGACCTGGTATTTTGCGTTACTGTCCCAGCGGAGATACCGCATCTCACAAAAATACTCGGCAGGAAAGAAAGAGGCGGCAGTAAGGTCATGCTCGTTGGCGGCGGAGATATCGGTTTTTACCTTGCCCAGTGGCTTGAGGAAAAAGGTTTTTATGTCAAGGTCATCGAAAGAAACGAGAACAGGGCATCATTTATTGCTGACAAATTAGAAAAGACAATAGTTATTAAAGGCGACGGAACAGACCAGAATCTCTTGACCGAAGAAAATGTGCAGGATATAGACACCTTTATCTCAGTTACCAATGATGAAGAGGCCAACATATTGTCAGCGCTTTTAGGTAAAAGGATTGGCGCTGGCAGATGCATCGCTCTTATTGATAAACCGGAGTATCTGTCAATGCTGTCAACCATAGGTATTGATGTTGGAGTATCTCCCAGACTCGCCTCTGTCAGCGGCATATTGCAGTTTGTCAGGAGGGGAAAGATACTGGCAGTAACACAACTTATGGAGGAACGGGTTGAGGCGATCGAAACTATTGCCCTGGAAACAGCCGATATTGTTGGCCAGCCGCTCAAAGAGCTCAAATTTCCTCAAGGGGCCATCATAGGCGCAATTGTTACGGAAAAGGGCGATGTTGTCATACCTGAAGGAAAGACCTTGATCCATGTTGGCGATAAACTTATTATCTTTGCCCTTCCAAAGGCAGTGTCCAAGATAGAGAAGATGCTCATGGTGAAGCCGGAGTACTTTTAGATGCGCATTCGGGTTATCTTATACCTCCTTGGAATCCTCAATCTCTTCCTTGGTCTTTTTATGTTGATTCCCACCCTTATATCGCTTCTCTATGGAGAAGCAGCCACCATGGCTATATTCGCCTCATCTCTTATTACAACAGGCATTGGAGGTGTGTTGTTTTTAACCTGCAGGGGGCAAAAGGTAGACGTCTCTCTCAGGGAAGGTTTTGCCATAACAGCTATGACATGGATCAGCGCCGGCTTATTCGGTGCGCTCCCCTATTTTCTATCAGGTGCGCTTCCTCATTTTGTAGATGCCTATTTTGAGGCGATATCAGGATTTACCACTACAGGTGCCTCTGTCTTCAAGTCTGTAGAAAACCTGCCGCATGGCATACTCTTCTGGAGGAGTTTAACGCATTGGATCGGCGGGATGGGTATAATCCTTCTCTCTATAGCCATCCTGCCGTTTCTTGGCATCGGAGGGATGCAGCTTTACAGGGCAGAGATAACTGGTGTGGGGGTTTCTTCTGAAAAACTGGCGCCGCGGCTTATGGAGGTAGTCATATTATTTGGCAAGGTTTATCTTGCAATTACCATTGCTGAGCTGATTGCCCTCATATGGGCTGGAATGGGACCTTTTGATGCGCTGATACATACATTTGGCACTGTTGCAACCGGCGGTTTCTCTAATAGGAATATCAGTGCTGAATATTATCATAATCCACTGATAGAAATTATCCTCACAGTTTTTATGTTCATCGCTGCCACAAATTTTGCCCTCCATGCAAATATTTTGAGGCATGGCCCCAAAATTTACTGGCACAACTCTGAATTCCGTTTTTACCTTGGACTGCAATTGGTTGCCATCATCTTGGTGGCTCTTGACCTCTATTTTTCAGTATTTGACAGCCTTATGTCCTCACTCAGATATGCATCATTCCATGTTGTCACTATTACTACCAGTACCGGCTTTTCATCTGCTGATTATATGCGGTGGCCTTCCTTTTCTCAATTGATTCTGCTTATGCTGATGTTCATCGGTGGGTCAACCGGTTCTACTACCGGCGGCATAAAATGCCTGCGCGCTGTAATATTATTTAAACAGGGGTATAAAGAGCTGAGACATTTAATACATCCCCATGCGGTTATAAATATAAAACTTGGCACCAGGGTTGTCCCGAATGAGGTTGTCACGGCAGCTATTGGTTTTACCTTCCTCTATATTGCGATCTTTTTTATCGCTTCAATAGCGATGGCCTTTTTGGGACTTGACATCGTTAGTTCCATCTCTTCTGTTGCTGCAACACTCGGCAATATCGGTCCCGGGCTCGGAATCGTTGGCCCCTATTCCAATTACAGCGAGATACCATTTATTGGAAAGTGGCTGCTCATCGGCTGCATGCTAATCGGAAGGCTCGAGATATATACGATTTTGATATTATTTACGCCGACATTTTGGAAAGGATGATTTAAAAATCCTAAATCCTAATTTCTAATTTCCAATGAAATGTTCAATGATTAAATTCCCAATGTTTTTTGACATTTGACATTTTATTGGAAATTAGTCCCCGATTGAATCTATCGGGGGTTAGAAATTAGAAATTTATATTATAGCGGAGTTTCTATGTACGATTTAATCATCATCGGCGGCGGTCCTGCTGGCCTTACTGCAGGCATCTATGCCCAGAGGGCAGGGCTTAAAACACTTCTTCTGGAAAAAGAGGTTCTCGGCGGCCAGATCGCTGTAAGCGATATCATAGAAAACTATCCTGGTTTTCCATCAATAAGCGGTCCCGGGCTTATGGAAAAGTTTGAGGAACACGCAAGAGGCTTGGGGCTTAAGATTCGGATGACAGAGGTTATTGATATTCAGGATAGCGGTCAAGAGAAGATTGTCAAGACCTCAGATGGGGACTTAATTGCAAAGGCAGTCATTGTTGCAACAGGCGCAAAACCAAAGAGGCTGGGTATTCCAGGAGAAAAGGAGTTTACCGGCAAAGGGGTTTCCTACTGCGCAACCTGTGACGGCCCATTTTTTAAAAATCAGAGGGTGTTGGTTGTTGGAGGCGGCGATACTGCTGTTAAGGAGGCTATTTATCTATCAAAGATCGCCAGCAAGACCTATATTGCCCACAGGAGAGACCAGCTCAGGGCGGAAAAGATAATTCAGGACAAGGCGCTTTCCACCCCTAATATTGAAATATTGTGGAGCCACATCTTAAAGGAAATCAAAGGCACAACCGGCGTTGAGAAGGTAGTTTTACAGAATCTCAAAGGCAATAGTATAAAAGAGCTTGATGTGGAAGGCATTTTTATTTTTGTGGGTATAAATCCAACAACAGACTTTGTTGATGTTGCAAAGGATGAACAGGGATTTATTAAAACTGACCAGGATATGAAAACCTCTGTGCAAGGCATATTTGCGGCAGGCGATTGCAGGACAACATCGCTCAAGCAGGTGTCAACAGCAGTGGGAGACGGCGCAGTAGCCGCATTTATGGCAGAGAAGTATATAGAGGAATTGGATTAACAGGCTGTTGCCCAAATCATAAATGTCATTCCCGAATGCTTCTATCGGGAATCCAGTTCTTATAAATTCAATGAGTTATGGATACCCGACAGAGACATTCGGGCATGACAAACTTATAAAAAGAGGTTTGGGCAACAGACCGTTAAGATTTGATGTTAAAAGTAGCTTATCATTATTTTGATAACTGGATAGAGCCTATAGAAAACAAAACCTATTTCATTTTGATGATTTTTATGTTAAAGTATCGCCAAATGTTTATAGGAGAAAATTCTGAATAAAATGAAAAAAATACTATTCATAACCCCGCCATTTCACGCGGGCGTGGTAGAGGTTGCAGGCAGATGGGTGCCCCTCAATATGGTTTATGTGGCTGGCAGCGCAAAAGAGGCTAACTATGAGGTTAAGATTTATGACGCCATGACCAAGGGTGTGGGGCATAAAGAGATCGAAGATAAGATACGGGAATTCAAACCCCATTATGTAGCCACCAATGCTATTACCTGCACGCTTCCTGATGCGCTTAAAATAATGGAAACAGCCAAGAAGGTAGACAAACATATCGTCACCTTTTTAGGCGGGATCCATCCTACTTTTATGATTGAAGAGGTCTTTGGGCTTTGCAAGTCTGTGGACTTTATTGTAAGGGGGGAGGGGGAAAGGACAATCGTTGAACTCCTTCAAACCCTTGATAAGGCAAAAGACCTGAAAAAGGTCAAGGGGATTGCCTATAAATTAGGTGCTCAGATTGTTCAAACGCCTGAAAGGCCATTCATGAGTCCAGAAGAATTAGACAGCCTTCCAAAGGCATGGGACCTGCTGGACTGGAAAGACTATAATTATTTTATCATCCCTGACTCAAGACTTGGAGCTATAGACACATCAAGGGGATGCGACAAGGACTGCACCTTTTGCTCTCAGAGAAAGTTCTGGAAAGAAAACTGGAGGGGAAGGTCTCCTGAGAGTTTGATAAAAGATGTGGAGCTCCTCAATAAAAAGTTTGGCGTGAATGTAATTCTTCTCACTGATGATTACCCTACACTTGACAGGGCGAGATGGGAAAGATTTTTAGACCTCTTGATAGAACGGGATTTAGGCATCTATATCCTCATGGAGACGAGGGTAGAGGATATATTGAGGGATAGGGATATCCTTCCCAAATACCGCAAGGCTGGAATCATCCATATCTATGTTGGCACAGAGGCTACTGACCAGGAGACCCTGGACCTCTTTAAAAAGGATGTAAAGGTAGAGGATGCAAAAGAGGCGCTTAGGCTTTTAAATGAACACGGAATCATCACAGAGACGTCCATGATACTTGGACTGCCCAATGAGACAAAGGCATCCATAGAAAAGACGCTAAAACTCGCCACTGAATACAATCCTGATTTCTGCCACTTCCTTGCTATTGCGCCATGGCCCTATGCTGATATGTATAATGAGCTGAAGCCATATATAGAGGTTTATGATTATAAAAAATACAATCTCATTGACCCTATAATTAAGCCAAAAGAGATGACATTAGAGGATATAGATAAGGCTATTGTGGACTGCTACAGGCGGTTTTACATGGGAAAGCTCCATGAGATTGTCAAAACAAATGACGTCTTTAAAAGAAACTATCTTTTGGTTTCAATGAAGCTTATGATGAGCAGCTCATTCCTTGTAAAAAAGATTGGGAGTCTGGGAAAGGTTCCTGCTGAAGTGGAAAAATACCTTTCAAAACTTGCTGTATCCGCATAAATGAGAAGCAATGAAAAAGAACATAGGAGAGATACTTTTAGAAGAAGGCCTTATTAAAGGCGAGGAGTTAGAAAAGGCGCTCCAGGAACAGACAAAGACCCGTGCGAGGCTGGCCTCAATCCTTGTAAACCTTGGCTATCTCTCTGAAGATGCAATGCTCAAGGCATTGAGCATTCAAATGGGCATCCCGTTTCTCACCTTGCGTGATTATCCAAAGATTCCCCCTGTTATAGACCCGCCTTTGTCAATTAAATTTCTCAAGCAATACAAACTCATCCCCCTTGAAAAAAGAGACAGTGTATTAAAGGTAGCAATGAGCGACCCTCTGGATAGTTTTGCTATAAATGGCCTGCGCCTTGCCACAGATTGCGCGATAGAGCCTTGTATTGGCAGAGAAAGGGATATTCTCACTGTCATTGACCAGTACTATGGCGGCACTGTCACCATGGAAAAGATTATCGAAGGTATTGAGGAAAAAGAGATGGAGGTGGCGCCATGGCAGGTAGAAGAGGAGATAGAGCATCTCAGAGACCTTGCGCAGGAGGCGCCAATAATAAATCTTGTCAATCTTCTTATAACAAGGGCAGTGGAGAGAAGGGCCAGCGATATCCATATCGAGCCTTTTGAGGATGGACTTCACATCCGCTATCGCATTGACGGCATCCTCCATCAGACAGAATCACCTCCAAAAAATCTTCATCCTGCAATAGTGTCGCGCATAAAGATTATGGCAAAGCTCAATATCGCTGAAAGGCGTCTTCCGCAGGATGGAAGGATAAAACTTAAAGTCCTGGGCAAAGATATTGATATAAGGGTGTCATCAGTCCCGATGCTGTATGGCGAGGGCGTTGTTATGAGGCTACTTGACCCCACTGGTATCATAGGGCTGGAGGTGCTTGGGTTTGAGGTAAAAAACAGAGAGCGCTTTGAAGATTTGATAAAGAAACCTTATGGAATGTTTCTGGTTACAGGCCCTACAGGCAGCGGAAAGACAACTACGCTCTATGCAGCCCTGTCAATGATGAACACAAGAGAAAAAAAGGTTATTACTATTGAAGACCCAATCGAATACTATCTTGAGGGCGTAAACCAGATTCAGGTAAAGCCAAAGATAGGACTTACCTTTGCAGATGGACTCAGGTCTATTGTGAGGCAGGACCCTGATATAATAATGGTAGGTGAGATAAGGGATGTGGAGACAGCAGATATCGCAATCCATGCAGCGCTTACAGGCCATCTGGTATTTTCAACGCTCCATACCAATGATGCTGCTGGCGCAGTAACCAGGCTTAAGGATATGGGGGTAGAGGGCTATTTAATATCATCTTCCCTTCTTGGAGTGCTTGCCCAGAGGCTTGTGCGGGTAATATGCAATAAATGTAAGATTACCTATGCGCCTGATAAAGAGCTTGCGGATGAACTTGGCGTAAAGATGAACTTTCAGACATATAAAGGAAAGGGATGCGAGATATGCGACCATACAGGATATAAAGGAAGGACAGGTATATTTGAGTTATTGTTAGTTAATGATGAAATAAGGAGGCTCATTGTAGAGAAAAAAGGCTCAGATGTAATTGCACAGAAGGCTATAGAATTAGGGATGAAGACACTGAGAGACGATGGCTGGGAAAAGGTAAAGGCAGGAATAACAACTGTGGATGAAGTAATAAGGGTAACGCAGGCAGCAGAATGATATCAGATGTGACAATGTTACTAATGAGAGCGTAATACAGATTACATTTGCGTTGTTCCAAAAAGCATCGCCTTTTCCGTCATGCCCGAATGCTTCTATCCCCGATAGAAACATTCGGGGACGCATCCAGAGTAATCATAATGGATTCCCGCTACATACATGCGGGAATGACGAATT
>MGQA01000009.1 GCA_001797665.1 Deltaproteobacteria bacterium GWF2_42_12
CTATCGGGGATAGAAACATTCGGGCATGACAAATCGGCTGGTTAGATTTAAAAAGCTAAAAGAATGTAGTTAGTATTATGAGACCGTTAATAACTGTATTATACTAACTATTTTATCGTATGAAACATGAGTTCAGCATGTTTTAAAGAGCCATACCTATCTACAAATACCTTTAAGAGAAAAGGCCTTCTTGGCGGCAGGGAATTGAATCTCAGGTCGAAATATTCCACCATATAGCCTTCAGCTTCTTCTTTTACAGTCACTACCGGAAATCTTGCAAACCAGAGATATGTCTTAACAATCTCCAGATTCTCAACCTTCCCAATAATATTGTTTCCCTCTATTCCATGATTTAAGCCCGCAGGGACATGCTTTTTCTCAAATGAATTAAATGTTGAATTGTTTTTCAGTGTATCTACATTCATCTGATAAAACCTTTTCTCATCTTCTACAAATACAGACCATCGGAAAGGGGAGAGGGGGAGGGGGTTTGCCTCGATTCTCATGCTCTGTATACCGAGTTTTTGAACCTCATCTTTGACATTGCGGATAGCAATTGTCCTCTCTATATGGGCAATGCCAAGATAGATTATTATGCCAACCACAGAACTTATAGCCAAAATCCTTCTCCATTTTTTCTTGAAGAGCATTATGATTAATGGAATTAACAGAATAGCGCTGAAATAGAAATCAATTATAAAGACAAGGTCAAGTGAGTATCTTTTATTGCTGAATGGGAAAAAAATCTGTGTTCCGTAGGAAGTAATCAGGTCAAGAAAGATGTGAGTATATATACCAAGGATAGAAAGCGCAAAGACTGTTAAATAGCCCATCTTTTCTCTAACCTGCTTTATTGAATAGGCAATACCAGCCATAAGAGCAGCAATTACAAAACTGCCAATTATGGAATGTGTAAAACCGCGGTGATATTTAAGATAGGCCAGAGGACCTGCAAGTCGTAGGGAGAAGTGATCAATATCAGGTATCATAGCAGCTATAATAAAGATTATGGTGGCAATCCTGCCAAGCCGTTGATAAAACCCGGTCCTGGAAAGAATGGCGCCGGAAAGGCTGTGGGTTATAGGGTCCATAAGATATATTATCCCAAAAATAGACTTTGATTTTTGGGGAAACCTGCAAGTTGTCTGCCAGACGAGGCATAGGCCATTTTTGCTCCGAGCCGTATATTCACCAATACGGTGAGGAGCAAAAATGCGCCGATAACGAAGTATGGCAGGCAAATCGCAGGTTTGTAAAATAGCGAGGTTTTTAATCGCTATTTTACGGATTCTGCTTGTCTTTTAGTCTAACAAAATATATTATAGACCATAAAGACTGCAAATTACAGGGTGATGTATGGTAATCAAAATGAGACATATTGTTGTCGCCGTTTTTCTCTTTTCCATCGTTCTTATCCCACTAGACGCTCTATCAGATTTATACCAGTGGCAGGATGAAAAGGGGGATGTCCATGTGGTTGATGATATGCTCCTTGTCCCTCCTCAATATAAGGATAAGGTAAAGATAATAAAGACAAAACTGCCTCAGGAGACTGTACCGCCTGAACCGTATATACCACCGTCGCCACCTCCATCTGAGCAGAGGGAATTGTATGGCGAATATCCCATAGAGTGGTGGAGGGATGAGTTTGATAAAAGAAAAAGTGAGATTGCTGATCTTGAGAAAACCATTGCAGAACAAAAAAGCTTTATAAATATCTTTGAACGGGGAAGGGGATTGGGTCAGACATACAGTAAAGAAGATATAGAGTCGTATGAGGCATACAAAAGGAATCTACCTGATAATGAGAGTAAATTGCAGAAATTGAAGGCAGAACTGGAGGAGCTGAGACGCAAGGCCAGGACCTATGGTGTCCCAAGAGAGATTAGAGAATGAAACGCTAACGAAGAACCTGAGTTGTGGCAGGAGTTTCCTCCTGCCACTCAGCCGACCCTATAGATAATCGTAGCACTGGGGTTATCCCTGAACCGCTCTGGTTCAGGGTATCCACTGCTGAAAACAGCCGACCACAAGGGTCGGCGCTACAATGATGATTTGGCTAAAATATGAATATGACAGATTTTCTGTGCAAATCAAAACGGCCTACTGGCCAACGAGTCTACAGGTCTACCAGCATTTTTTCTCTTATCGTTTATCTTTTCTTGTCAGCAATTCCAGCCATATGCAGGGCCGGTGATGAGAGTATAACAATCCTCGCTGTGGGAGACATGTATCTTGGCGGCTCTGCAGGCGCTTTTCTAAAACAAAGAGGTTATTCATATCCATTTGAGGCAACAAAAGATATCGTAGCTAACGCAGATATTGCAGTAGCTAATCTGGAGGCGCCTGCAACAAACTATGAAGAAGTATTTACAGAAAAGGAATATGTAATTAAGACCAGTCCTGAGGCAATTGAGGTAATAAAGGCTGCTGGTTTTGATGTTGTAACATTAGCTAATAATCACATCATGGACTATGGTGCAATTGGCTTAAAGGATACCATAGAACTCCTTGATAAGGCAAAGATACGATATGCCGGCGCTGGAAAGGATTTAAAACATGCGAGAAGGCCTGCTATTGTTAATGTTAAAGGAAAAAAGATAGCGTTTCTTGCATACTCAAAGGTCTTTCCAGAGGAATTCTATGCTACCAATGAGTCAAGCGGAACAGCGCCAGGATTTATTGAATATGTGAGGGGTGATATTATGGATATTAAGAAACTTGCTGATATTATTGTTGTTTCATTTCATTGGAGTGAAGAGTTGCTTAAATATCCTAAAGAATATCAGGTAAAGCTTGCCCATCTTGCTATTGACAATGGCGCCAGTTTAGTAATAGGCCATCATCCGCACGTTATTCAGGGTATCGAGAGATATAAGCGCGGCTTAATAATATATAGCCTTGGAAATTTTATTTTTGGTTCTTATAGCAAATATGGGGCTGAGGGTATGATTGCTATTGCGCGGTTCATGAATAATCGAATTTCTTCTGCTGAGTTAATCCCCTTAAATGTAAACAACAAAGAGGTTTTGTTTCAGTCAAGACCATTAACTGATGAAAGAGCGAGCGCTGTTATTCAAGATATCCAAGAAATATCAAATGGATTGCAGCAAGACTTCATGCTATTAGTAAAGGATGGGAAGGGGTTTATATCTCTTAATAAAGGGATAAGTTCTGCATCGCTTCCTTAATTGAGTTGATTTGACATAATATATCTTATGCGACAAATATACGTGCGTGGTGCAATACAGAACTTATTGCCCACGCCTCTCTTTTTAGTTTGTCATGCCCGAATGCCTGCCTCCGAATGTCTCTATCGGGGGTCTCTATGAGGTGAAATGACATTTATGATTTGGGCAATAGGCCGTACCATTTCGACCATTTCTAAATACCATTTATCTTGCCCTTTGGTATCTTTATCCCCTCTTTTTTCATTGCGGTTTTTATCATCTTTAGCTTCCAGTCTCTATGGGCATTGATGATAGATACAACCTCTTTTGGATTATCAGTTATTTTAACAAGGTCAAGATCGCCAGAGTCTATAGTTTCTTCTTTTAACATGGTTGCCTTCATCCAACGAATGAGGTCGTTCCAATACTCCTTACCTACCAATATTAAAGGCAATGGGTAAATCTTATGGGTCTGGACAAGGGTCAGTGCCTCAAAAAATTCATCCAATGTGCCAAAACCGCCCGGCATACATACATATCCTAATGCGTATTTTATAAACATGACCTTTCTGGCAAAGAAGTACTTAAAGGTTAATGACTTGCTCTGAAATGGATTTGGTTTTTGTTCTTTGGGCAAAAGGATATTTAAACCAACAGAACCTCCTCCATTATTTGCCGCGCCCCTGTTTGCAGCCTCCATGATGCCAGGGCCGCCGCCTGTTATAATGGTATAGCCATTTTTTGCAAGCAGCGTGGCAATTTCTTCAGCAAGCTTATAGTATCTGTGATTTCTATGGAATCGTGCAGAACCGAATATAGATACCGCCGGACCTATGGTGGAGAGCTCTTCAAAGCCTTCCACAAATTCGCTCATAATCTTGAATATGCGCCAGGTCTCCTGGCCTTTCAAATCTTCAACCATGCTTACCCCTTTTTGGACCGAGGCGACCATGTCGCCGTATTTATCACATACGAAAATTTTTTGGCGTGGGAGTTTACGGCAACACGGTTGCCTTGCTCCATATTCACTCCCATTCTATAGTACTCGGCGGCTTTGAGCTGATATCATAAACCACCCTGTTTATGCCTCTCACTTCATTTATTATCCTTGATGAAATCCGTGCCATTACCTCATACGGAAGTCTTACCCAGTCTGCGGTCATTCCATCAACGCTTTCAACAGCCCGTATTGCAACAACATTCTCATATGTCCTTTCATCACCCATAACGCCTACCGTCTTTACCGGCAAAAGCACTGCAAACGCCTGCCACATCCTGGTATACAGGCCAGCCTTTTTAATTTCTTCCAGCACTATATTATCAGCCTTTCTTAGTATATCACATCTTTCCTTTGTTACCTCTCCCAAAATTCTTATTGCCAAACCCGGGCCTGGGAATGGGTGTCTATTTATTACCTCTTCTATCATGCCAAGTTCCCTGCCGAGGATACGGACTTCGTCTTTGAATAGCTCCCTCAGCGGCTCGACAAGCTTTAGCTTCATTTTTTTGAGGAGTCCTCCCACATTATGATGGCTCTTTATGGTGGCTGATGGGCCCTTAAAAGATACACTCTCAATCACATCAGGATAGAGCGTCCCCTGACCAAGAAAGCCTATATTCTTTAATTTCATTGCCTCTTCTTCAAATACCCTTATAAACTCATTGCCAATAATCTTTCTCTTTTTCTCAGGGTCTTCAACCCCTTTCAGTCTTTTCAAAAACCTTTGAGATGCATCAATATATTTAATATTCATGTGAAAATGTCTTTTTAAAGTTTCTTCTACCTTTTTAGCCTCTCCCTGTCTCAATACGCCGTTATCTACAAATATGCAGGTAAGTTTATTGCCTATAGCTCTATGCAGGAGTACTGCTGTGACAGCAGAATCAACACCACCGCTTATACCGCATACTACACCTCGGTCCCCTACCCTCTCCCTGATACCCTTCACAGCAGTATCTATGAATGCCTCCATGGTCCAGATTGGTTTGCATCCACATATCTTAAATAAAAAGTTTTTTATAATCTGTGCGCCTTTTGGCGTATGAACTACCTCTGGATGGAACTGAACACCAAATATCTTTCTTTTAATATCCTTCATTGCGCATATTGGAGAATTGACGCTATGGGCAATAGCAACAAATCCTTTAGGTAATTTTTGGACTCTATCACCATGGCTCATCCAAACAGAAGTAAGGTGTGAGGTGCGAGATGCGAGGCATGACAATAAATCTTTGTCATAATCAATAACAAGTTCAGCGTTTCCATATTCTCTGTGAGAGGATTTCTCCACTCTGCCACCCAAAAGATGCGCAGTTAACTGCATACCGTAACAGATACCAAGAATCGGTATATTGTGATTAAAAACCTCTGTGGAAATAACAGGGGCATTCTCGTCATAAACACTGGATGGTCCACCAGAGAGGATAATACCTTTTGGGTTGAATACCTTTATTCTATTCAGGCCAATATTATAGGGCTGTATCTCACAGTATACCTTCTGCTCCCTCACCCTCCTTGCAATAAGCTGGGTATACTGGGAACCAAAGTCTAAGATAAGGATTTTTTGTTGATGAATATCTGACATAATTTGGGTATACTATCGTAATTTTATTGAGACAAAAAAATATATCGTAAACTGGCTAAATAAACAATAAAAAAGTTCATAAAAACACTCATTTTTAGATAGGTTAGAGGAACTTGCAGAAAGCATATTCTACCTGCTGTTATGATAAAAAAAGCTTCTATTTCCACGAAATATAAGATATAGTAAATGAAATCAATCAATTAGCATAGATTTATCCCGCAGAGATTATAAAAATACACCGAAAATCAGATTTAGGATTTTTGGGAAACTGACAAGATGTCCGAAAGACGAGGCCGCAGGCGATTTTGCGACGCAGCCATACTATAACCCGTATGGTGAGGAGCAAAATCGCAGAGGTCGTAAGACCATCGTTTACTCGCAGTATTTCGGGATGTATTGTCAGTTTACTAAGGCGGTCATAAGTAAAGCCACAAAACTTGTCATTCCCGCAGTCCGTTGAGCGGGAATCCAGACAGATAAAGAACTGGATGCCCGATTAAGAATTTCGGGCATGACGATTAATTTATGTATCTTTACTTATGAACTCTTTAGTAAATCCCGATTTGATTTTCTAAATCGGGATTTGGGATATAGTTTATCGTTATCATAGGGCTATCGCATTATGCAATATGTTCAAATAGTAATATTTATAGTATCTGTATTTTTTTTTAGTTTATTTGAACCGCTTTATCACAGTAATATAATTCAATCTGCATCAATAGGTTTGAATAGTGTTTCCTCAATTTCTTTTGATTCGATAGCAACCCTTCAAACTGAAGCTGTTGATATTCTATCAAAAGAGTCAAGGCAGACCCCTTCTTTTTGGAAGTACTTCTTTTTACTAATCTTTTTCCTATCTGTTGACGGTCTAAAGATATTAGTTGAAATTTACCGCCGTCCGACCTTGAGAACCTTTATTTCCAATCCAGAGGATGTCACAGCATTGATTGCTTGTCATGATAGCGCTAAAACGATAAAATTTACTATCGAAGACCTTCAAAAAATCATATCGAACGACAGAATAATTGTTGTTGACGATGGAAGCGCAGACGACACCTATGATATTGCCAAAAGTATGGGGGTGCAGGTTTATCGTTTTGAAAAGAATAAGGGCAAGGTCTCTGCCATCAACTTTGGAATTTATCGCGTTAAAACGAGGTATACATTACTGTTGGATGACGACACAAGGGTAGGACCATTACATCTCCCTACATCTTTGCTGGAACATGGTTATACAGGTGTGGCTTTTAATCTTTTACCATGCCGCAGGACACGAGAATTGAATAATGGCAAAAACTTTGTGAGCTGTCTTCAACGGTATGAATACAGTAAATCCATGGAGATAGGTAAGAGATTTCAGGATGGCACATTGAGTGTAAGCTGTGTGTCCGGAGGTGTGGGGCTTTTTTTAACCTCGAGACTTAATTCCATGCACCATCTACACTCTACAGTATTTCAGGGAGAAGATTTGGAAAGGACATTAATAGAACTATTAAAAGGGGGAAAGATTGCCTTCGTAAATCAAAATGTCTGGACATTTGCGCCAGATAACTGGTGGGATTTGACAAGACAACGGCTCTTCAATTGGTATCCTGGATTCTATCGCAATATAGACCACTTCTTTAAGATACTCTTCGACAGGAAACTGCCCATACGCCTCAAGGGTGAAATGCTCTATAACATCTTTGTCATTTTGACTGACCCTCTCAGGGTATATTCATTCATTGCGCTGATTTTTTTTAAACAATGGGAAATGCTTCTTTTTATATATCTATTTTACTTAGCAATAGAGATATATCCTTTTATAATCGTAGAAAAATATCTTCCTGTAATGAGGTATTACGTCCCTGCCCTTATCGCATACCCAGTTTATGGAATTTATAACACTATCTTACGCTCACTCGCTTTATTTGTCTGGCTATGGAATAGGTTTGTCACAAAGCGAATGAAACCAAAGGGTCATCCGGGGGATAGAGTTGCTTAGGAAGATTGTCATTATATTTTTATTATCTCTGATACCACGAACAGTAATAGCCACTGATAGTGTAACTATCACAAATGATTATATTGTAGATATCAAAGATGGGGATGATAAAACATATAACGACAAATCTTTGCGTCTGGATTTTAAACAGGTTTATCTGACAGGTTTTTTTGGAGATTGGCAGCACGGTTTCGAGATTGGCGGGTATATAAAGGACAAAAGGAGATCTGCATACAATACAGCTTTAAGGGTTCGTGAAAACGACCAGACCTTTCAGATAGGAACTGACCAGGTGTTTAAAGCTGGTTTTGTTGGAAAGCTTGATTTGCGATATACGCATATTGAGGAGATAGAAAAACCCGGAGACAAAGACGAACTTTTTGTTTACGGACTTGGCGTTGATAAATACTATGGCGACTACCATTATTGGACCGCAATGATTTATAATGACCCCAGAGAGGGCGATAGGTTTTCAGTAATTATTAGCAATACCTTTGCTGACTTAAATTCATATTTAAGGGTAGGCGTTGTTCCTCGAAGTGATGGGACATGGGGCTATTTTGGAACAGTGAAATATCACTGGATTCTGGCTGGATATGCATATACAAGGGAGTTTGACTTCACTACCCTTGATAGAAAGGTTTTTACCATTGCCTTACAGATTCCCTTTGATTTAAAGTGGAACAGGGAAGAATAATTTAACAATAGGTAAACCCCCAGCTTTGCTGGGGGACTCGCAGAGTTTGACATTTACAGGATTGTGCTTTGTTCCGCTATAAATATTTCGGTTCTCACTGTTGTCATGCCCGAATGGTTCTATCCCCGATAGAAATATTCGGGGAGGCATCCAGTCATAAAATATGGATTCCCGCTAAATACCCCCGATAGATACATTCGAGGGCAGGCTCTGCGGGAATGACGATTCGATGGTTTTGATTTTAACAGATTGCGATTAGCCCCCTTTGAGGGGGCAGCAATCATAAAACCTCCGGCTTTGCCGGAGGATACTTATTTTAGCTTTATTCCCCTATCTTATAATTTGGTGCTTCTTTTGTGATGATAACATCATGCACATGGCTTTCACGGAGCCCTGCAACAGTTATTTTAACCAATCGAGCCTTCTTTCGGAGTTCAGAAATAGTCCTGGTACCGCAATAACCCATGCCTGATTTTAAACCGCCGATGAGCTGGAAAATGCTTGAAGATACCGGTCCTTTATGCGGAACTCTGCCCTCAATACCTTCTGGCACAAGTTTAAGTTCGCTCTCAACATCATCCTGAAAGTATCTGTCTTTACTTCCTTTTTTCATAGCTTCAATAGAGCCCATTCCTCTATAAATCTTATAGATCCGCCCTTGATAGAGAACTGTTTCCCCTGGGCTTTCATCTGTGCCGGCAAAAAGCCCTCCAATCATAACTGAATCTGCTCCAGCAGCGATTGCCTTAACAATGTCTCCGGAGTATTTTATACCACCGTCTGCAATGACCGGTATATCCTTTTTCCTGACAGCCGCCACGCAATTCATTATAGCAGAAATCTGTGGAACACCAACCCCTGTTACGATCCTGGTGGTGCATATAGAGCCTGGGCCTATGCCGACCTTAAGGGCATCTACACCGGCCTTTAAAAGCGCCTCAGCGCCTTCATAGGTGCCAACATTTCCAGCTATAAGCTGACATTTCGGAAAGTTTTTCCTTGTGTCCTTTGTAGCATTGATGACCCCTTTGCTGTGGCCATGGGCAGTATCTATAACTATCACATCAGCGCCTGCCTGCAAAAGGGCCTCTACCCTTTCCTCGCGGTCAAAGGAGACCCCAACTGCAGCGCCGACCATTAATCTGCCGAGTTTATCCTTGCAAGAGTTCGGATATTTTTCACGCTTTTCTATATCAGTAAAGGTTATAAAACCTTTCAATTGACCATTTTTGTCAACGAGGGGAAGTTTTTCTACTCTATGACGATGGAGTATCTCCTTTGCCTTTTCAATGGATGTGCCAGCAGGCGCTGTTATGACATTCTTTATCATTACCTCTGATATCTTTTTATTGAGATTCTTCTCAAACCTTAAATCTCTGTTCGTCAGAATGCCAACGAGCCTTCCATTTTTCACAATGGGAAAACTGGATATCTGCTCCATCCTTTTTATCTGCAATGCATCGGCCAATCGTTGTTCTGGCTCAAGGGTTCTCGGTTTCATGATAACAACGCTTTCATATTTCTTTACCTTATCAACCTCAGCAGCCTGTTCTTCTATAGTCAGATTCTTGTGGATTATTCCCATACCCCCTTCCTGCGCTATTGCTATGGCCATGCGAGATTCCGTAACAGTATCCATAGCCGAGCTTAAAAGAGGGATGTTTAATCTGATTGAATTTGTAAGGCGCGTGGATGTGTCTACATCCCTGGGCAATATTGTTGAGTATGCAGGAAGCAACAAAACATCATCAAAGGCAAGACCTTCTTTTATAGTATTTGGTGGCATATTAACTTACAAACCTCCTGCCTTTAGGCAAAGACTTTAGGGGCTGTTGCCCAAATATATTTGTCTCACCAATTGCTATTTTTTATGTCATTCCCACCGAGCTTGTCCCCGCATGCTTTAAGCGGGGAGTGGGAATCCAGAAGTTGTTGCCCCCGATAGATTCAATCGGGGGTTACATAGACTGGATTCCCGATAGAACCATTCGGGAATGACATTTGTGGTTTGGGCAACAGGCCGTTTAGTTCAAGCATCAATATGCAAAGGCACACCCTTCCTTTAATTCCCTCCCATCACCCCGCTAAGCGGGGTCAAGGGAGGGGGGAAATATGCTAAGCCCCCTCGCCCCTTGTGCCTGCCTGTGCGTGTCCACACGCAGACAAGGGAGAGGGTTGGGGTGAGGGGTTAAGTAGTTGTGACTTTACGAAGATTGATTTGGCTATTCTAAACAGCCACTCTTCTACTGTCAAGTGATTTTCTTTTGTGGATTTTTC
>MGQA01000010.1 GCA_001797665.1 Deltaproteobacteria bacterium GWF2_42_12
GGCAACTTGCAGGTTTCCCCAAAAATCAAACGCTATTTTTGGGACATTACAAAACATTTGACAATATGTTGGCCTAATTGTATTGTATAAAAGTTATCAGTTCTCTTCCAATACAAGTCTTATCAGATAAATCCATATGGAGAGGTGGCCGAGTGGTCGAAGGCAGCTGCCTGCTAAGCAGTTGTAGGGGTAAAACTCTACCGAGGGTTCGAATCCCTCCCTCTCCGCCAAGCTTAGCTTGACATAGGCGCGCTAAGCGCGCCGCCAGTTTTATTCATTGATTCTTAAAGGACATGGCCTAAAGCTACCCTAACGATAGCCTGATAGAAGATAATAGAAGATACAGGAAGGATACAGTTGACGCAAGATAGATTGACCTATTATCTTAGAAAGAATTTTTTATTATTTTCATCGAAATCTATAACAGTGGAGTATCCTTTTTTAAAATCTATGCTCTCCTCAAAGGTATAATCATTCCTACTTTAGAGATAATCTTGCCTACATCCGCAGGCAATTGACTTGTTGCAGGCTTTAAAAGAGAGAGGGCCAAGAGTATGCCCACAATAGGAATGCCAATGAGTCGAGGAGGATTAATAACAGGGTGGGATACCCTTATAAGATGAATCCACAGGAAAATAAAGAGGAGCACGGGCACCATGATATGCAAGAAAAGCGCTACAAAGAAAAACAGGTTAGTAATAAGATTATTGCGAGAGAAGGAAAGGGAAAGCAACTCTCCAAATATTGGAAAAAAATCCAGAAAGGCTGCGGTTAAATCAGCTATAATCTGGCCTCTCTCATCCCAAACCATCCAGTAACCTATAATTCCTGTTAACCATATAAAGGCAAGGAGAAAAATACCAGATACCCACGCAATCCACCGCCAGTGGCGGTACCTATCTGTAAAATACACCTGAATGAGATGCAGTATTGTAGCTATAATCATTCCATCTGCTGCATAACGGTGGACACTGCGCATTATGCCGCCTAAGTACCACTGCTCTTCTGTAATGTATTTTATTGAATTATAGGGAGCGCCAATCTCGTAAAAGATGAATAGGTATATGCCGCTTACCACAAGAAGCCATAAAAAGAATATGGCTATTGCCCCAAGATAATAGAAAGGATTGTATTGGGGCGTAAATATTCTGTCTGCCAGCTCTTCGACTGCTAAAACCCCTTTTCTTCCATACATGAGAAACTTTTGATACATAGTATTAATTTTAAGGGTCTTAATAAAAGTTACATATGATTTTAGTCATATTGCGCAGAAAATAGGGTCTACCCTCTCCAAAATAGACATTGATTTTTGGGGAAACTGCCCCCGATTGATTCTATCGGGGGTTGCCAGACGAGGCGGAGGCCATCCCTGATAAAAGCACTCAGGGACATGTTTTTGCGATGAGCCCTCCCCCTTTATCCCCCTCATGGAGGGGGACAGGGGGAGGATACAGTGAAGAGCAAAAATGCGCTGACAACAAAGTATGGCAGTCAAATCGCCAGTTTGTAAAATAGCGAGGTTTTCAATCGCTATTTTACGGACTCTTTAAACCTTTGACACAGATTGCTTTATAGGCTATACTTGCAATCGGGAGGGCTTAATGGCATTTACCGTTACAATTTCAGAACTTGCGCTTCTGCTTGCGGCAATAGCCTTCTTTATCCTGATTATATATCTAATCCCTGCGATTATTCAACTACGCAATACTGCAAAGGGAGTTGAGGATGTTTCTCAAGAGGCAAAAGAGGCAATAAAGGGATTAAAGACCCTATTTAACAAGATAAATAGCCACACGGATGATGTCGGAGAGGTAGTAAAAAAGATAAAGGATGTTGGATTAAAGGCAACGTATCTGGCTGATATAGTTGTAAGCCAGCTTAAGATCCCGATAATTACAATTGTTAGTTTAATAGCGGGAGTAGATTTTGGTTTGAAACATTTTAGAAAAAAAAAGGAGGGTGATAAACATGGCGGAGAACAGCAATAATACATTAGGTGTTATGCTCGCCTTTATAGTTGGGGGCCTTGTTGGAGCAGGGCTTGCGCTTTTATATGCCCCAGCTGCTGGAGATGAGACAAAAAGGCGAATAAGAGAAGAGATAGACCAAACAAGAGAGAAGCTGAGAGAGGGTTATGGTACAGCAGTAGATACTGTTGAAGATGGTTTGGGAAAGGTAAGGGAGATTGTTGAAGAAAGAAAAGGCGAGGTTATAGCGGCATATCACGCAGGCAAAGAGGCCTATCAGAAAGAAAAGGGCAAACATACAAAGGAAACTGCGTAAGGGCAGCCAATTTAATGCTCTTTACCCTCGCACCAAAAATCTTTGGTGTGGGGGTTTACCGTTGTTCCTGTATATCCTTCATCTTTTCTAAAATTGCCTCAGCGCGCGCCTTGTAGTCAGCAGCTGTTTTGTTATAAGGGTCAAGCTCAAGTACAATCTTCCACTCTTTAATTGCTAATTCAAGTTCCTCTTTCTGAAAGTAGTCAATTCCATTCTTGAGGTGAATGTTGATAGCTTCATTTATTTCCTTTGTTGTGACTGTAAGTAGCTTTTCAGTATCTCTGTAGCGAGGGATGAGTTTCATGACAAGGGCAAATTCATCCCTTGCCTTGGCGAATTGTTTTGAATTGAGAAATGCAATCCCTTTTTTGTAATGTACGTTTGCAAGGGCCTCCTGGTTAGCAGTAGTTAGCTCCTCTGTCTGAATAGATGATTGTATTTGCTCAACAGCCTCAAGTTTTTTGCTTATTATTCGATTATCAGGGTCAAATTCAAGGGCAGCAGCATATTCCTTTGCTGCAAGTGAATAAAGTCCTACCCTTTCATACTCCTCGCCTAACGCAGCGTGCCGTTCTGCAAACTTGGGGGCCAATCTATCTATCTGCGAGAGTAAATCCCGCGCTGCTTTATATTCAGGCTCGCCTTTTTTGACTGAAAAGGCTATTTCCCTTGCCTCTGCCATCATTCCCTCATTGAATAAGATAAGGGATCTGTCATAGGCTGAGCCAGATAGATACTGAGGTGTAAATTTTACACATCCTGTAAGTAATAACAGTATTATGAAATATCTAAAATACAATGCCTTCCTTCCTCATCTTAAGAAGAGTAGTATTAACAGCGTCATCAATTACTGGCCGCCATGATTCTTTTGTCTCTTTAATATTATACATTGTAAATGGTTTTTCAATACCCTTTATATTAACATCAGGTATCTTTACACATGAAATTTTATCCTTTATCTTCATAAATACGTGCTCACCTACAAGTAGCTCTCCGCCCTTTGCTATTCCAGACAACCTCGATGCAACATTTACTGCATCTCCAATTGCAGTGTACTCCATCCTGACTTTAGATCCCATACTTCCTACAATTGCATATCCTGAATCCAGTCCAAGCCCCATTGGAAGCTGAACAGCCCCTTTCTTAGCCCTTAAACGATTTACCTCTATCATTATTTTATTTATGACCACAGCAGCCTTTACACCTTGCTCAAGATGTTCTTCAGTTGGGATGGGAGACCCAAAAACACCCATTACTGCATCGCCAATAAATTTGTCCACAGTACCATTAAAATAAAAGATAATCTCTGTCAAAACAGTAAAATATCTGGTTAAAAGTTCCACTATTGATTCAGGGGGCATCCGCCGTGTCAAGGCAGTGAATCCTCTGATATCAGCAAAGAGTATAGTTATTTCCCTTCCTTCTCCAGCGAGATGTATTTTGTCGGGGTTTTTGAGAATCTCATCCGCAACATGTGGGCTTACATATCTGTTAAAGGCGCCCTTTATTATTTCTTTTTTCTCTAACTCGGCTGCCATGCTGTTGAAGGAATCAACAAGCTCTCCAAGCTCATCACTTTTGCCAGAGGGGATACGGTACCAGAAGTGGCCGAGAGAGATTTCCTTTGTTCCCCTTACAAGTAAAAATATTGGTTTTAGTAGTTCGGCTGCCAGTGGAATTGAGAGAATTACAATAATTATAATTACCAAGACAGATATAACGGCTATTTTCTTTTGTGCCTCCGCTATTTTGTCCTTTATAAACTCTTTTGAGAACGACATGACAACATAGCCGACCCTTGTGTCTTTGAAAGAGATGGGCGAGGCAAACGTGAGGGTAGCCTCATCTGCACTAATGAGCCATGGGTGTGGCCCAGAGACAGTTGCAATTGCGTTTTCACTACCGTAATACTTAATACCAACCTCTGCAAGCTCTTTATGCCCTTCTATAAAAAACTTTTCATTGAGTATATATGCATTGACTGCACCCGGATATTTAAGAACATTCTGGACGAGCAGATTCATGGTAAGACGATCATTCTGCAGAAGAGACATCTTGCTATCGCTCGCAAACTCACCTGTTATAGTGCTTGCCATATTCCGCATCTGCGCCTCTAATGAACTTCGCTCATGTGCAATCATTATTATCCCGATAAATATTGTTAAAAGTGACATCAAAATAGATAGAATGACGGTGAGCTTTATTCTGATAGAAATTTTTAAAGGAGACTTCATAAGAGATTATCCAAAATTTGTGCTGTATTTATATCAAAAAAATTCTGCTATAGTTTGCAGCGGGGATAATATTGCAGCATATATACTGTGAAAAACGGCTTGCCAATTCGTGATTCCATTCTTGCCTTTAAGGAATGCCCTACTATCTGTTGATGTTCGTCATTTGATAGTTTTTTGGAAAATTTTAAATAGTGAAACCAATTTTAAATCCTTTTATACATCAAAGTCAATTATTTGTATAAGTCCGAAAATAGACGCATTGATTTTTTTCAGAGCAACGATAATTATTGACATAGTCCTTATTAGCAAATATTATAGGTTTTAATAATATGAAAGCCATCTGGCGATTTTTTGCATCTACTGAGCTTACCATAATCCTTGCCATATTAATCTGCATAAACGCAGCATGGGGTTCTATTGTTTCCATGAAAAACCCTGCCGTGTTTCAGGCATTAGATCAAGCAATACTTTTTCCGTGGCTTTTTACCATAGGTAAGGCGAATTTTAATATAAGCCTCTGGATTTTTATACTTGTTATACTGACGACAATATTTGCCATAAATACCACAGTCTGCACCTTAGATAAGCTCTATTCCATACTCAAAGACAAAAGACCGTGGCAGTCATTCTTCCCGCAGATTGTTCATATTGGTTTTTTAATAGCGCTGCTGGGCCATCTCGTCGGGAGCATATACGGCTTTCGAAGTCCCGGGAATTTTGTGTTTCAGGGACAGGCCATTAAAGTTCCTACTCAACCAGGCCTCTTGCTCCGCCTTGATGACATTGAGATGAAGACTTCTCGGAAGGCAGGCCTGGAAGATTTGAAAACAAAGGTTACCCTGCTTAAAGGTGAAAAAGAAATTCTTAAATACAACATTCAACTCAACGGTCCGCTTATTTACAAAAGCATCGCCTTTTATCATGCAGATCAGGGCCAGGCTCCATCAGGGCTTGTCTTAAGAATTGGAGAAGAGGATTTTAGGATAAAATTTGGCGGGGCATTCAGGACAGCACAGGGGGCGATATTCAAGCTTGGAAGCATTATCCCTGATTTTGCAATGGACGAGCAAGGAAATCCCTTTTCCCGTTCTCAGGAATACAGAAATCCGTATCAGGAGATTATATCTATCTCTGGCAAGAAGGACTGGCTTCCCTTATCCGCGCTCGGCAGTAGTGTAAATCTTGAAGGCCAGACTATAGAGCTTGTTGATTATATCAACACACCCTATGTTGTGCTTAATATAAACAAAGATCCGGGAATTGGGTTTATAATTTCAGGCTCTGCTGTATTGGTAGTCGGAATGCTGCTTCTGCTTTTCTTGAGAGGAGAAAGGGCAGAGCTTGTGCGGCGGATAGAAAATTAGAAATTTTCAATCACCAACCTAATCTTGATAAATTGTTTAAAACAGGAGTATTAAATGATAAGAATAGTAAAAAACAATAGAATACTAGAGGCAGTAGAGGGGGCATGGCTATACCCAGAAAGAAATTGCTGATTACCTAATGATGCACTATTCAACTATCAGCAGACTGGTTAAAAAAGAGGCGACAGCAAAAAACAAGACCTGATCCCGTTTCGCCCGTTAAGTTGGTTTGACACGTTTATGTTTTTAGTTTGACTGAAATTATAAACGTATGTATAGTTCGTAGTTTCCCCAGAAGACGTAGTTATTAAAGGAGGTAATTGTAATGTATTTGAAGTATTTAGATTATAGCGAGTTTGATGGCACACCAGATGAATGGAGTATAGAAGGTTTTACGCTTAAAAAAATAAATCTTATCGTAGGTAAAAATGCATCTGGTAAGACACGAGCTCTTAATATAATTGCAAATCTTGGTAACTTAATCTCTGGTTATAAGCCGCAACTTTATTCTTCGGGTAATCACCTTTTAAAGTTCAATAATGATACTAGATTAGAATATTTATTAAAATTAAAAGACAACAAAGTTATAGAGGAAAAACTAATTAAGGATAATAAGACACTTCTCGACAGGGGCATGAATGGAATTGGTAAAATATTTGCTGTCAAAATCAATGACTTTATAGATTTTCAGACCCCGGATAATGTCCTCGCATGTTCAGCAAGAAGAGATTCTGTTCAACATCCATACTTTGAAGAACTTTTTCAATGGGGCGATTTAATAAGACATTATCACTTTGGTTCACAATTAGGAAAAGATCATTTGATAATATCCACGCCTGATAAGCCAGCCAAGGTAGATTTAAAAGATGAAAATAGTATTGTTTTTAAAATTGGATTGGAGTCATTTGGAGAAGAATTTACTGAATTGATTATTGATGATATGAGACACATTGGTTATGATATAGAAATTGCAGTATATGCACCTCTTCCCAGCATAAAAGTACAAGGGCTACCCGCCGGTGAAGTAATCGGGATTATCGTCAAGGAATCCAGTGTTAATAAACATATAAGTCAGCTTGATATGTCCCAGGGAATGTTTAGGGCTTTAGCCCTACTTATACATATAAATTATAACTTGCTTACAAAAACTCCAAATTGCTTGTTAATTGATGATATTGGTGAGGGTTTGGATTTTGAACGTTCAACTGCTTTAATTAAGCTTCTGATAGATAAAGCGAAAGAATCGGCTGTGCAACTTATCATGACAACTAATGATAGATTTACAATGAATAGTGTTCCATTAGAATACTGGTCTGTAATTCATCGTGTAGGCGGGAAATGTAGAGTATTTAATTATGATAATTCAAGGAAGATTTTTGACGAATTTGTCTATACCGGCTTGTCAAACTTTGACTTTTTTGCTACTGAGTTTTATGAGAAAGGTTTTGATGAAAAGTGAAAAAATTAGCTATATTTGTCGAGGGTTTGACTGAGCAATTATTTATTTCAAAATTATTCATTGAATTGACTGGCGGAAAAAATATAAAAATTGAATGCCAAAAAGCAAGAAAAACTCCGAGAGGAAACCGCTCTTTTCAGGTTATTGATGCCACATCAACTGACACAGGTCAAAAATATTATGTTCTTATACGTGACTGTGGTGGTGAATCTACTGTCAAGTCTGATATCGTAGATTCCTGTGCTGATTTGACGCGAAGCAATTATGAAAAAATATTGGGTCTTAGAGATGTTTCTCCTTCATTCACTCACGCTGATATACCTAAGCTAGAGAGACTTTTAACCTATATGGTTCCAACTAGATTTATTCCTATACGTATTCTTTTAGCAGTTATGGAATGTGAGGCATGGTTTCTTGCGGAAACTACTCATTATGAGAAAATAGACTCTTCAATTACTCTTGATAAAGTTAGAGATTTACTCTCATTTGACCCTTCTTGTAACAATGTTGAAGCAAGGATGCACCCAGCTGATGACTTAAATAGGATATATCATTTAGCAGGGAAAGCGTACATAAAAGATAGAAAAAGGATCTCAAGAACAGTTGAGGTACTTGATTATGGACTTATTTACTTGGACTTGAGAAATCGCATTCCTAGATTAGATGAGCTAATAAGAGAGATAGACGTGTTTCTGCAATAAACATGGAAAAATTAAGAGACATCTCCCGTATTCTTGCACAAACGCCATCTTCTGGATACACCATCCTTCCTGTCAGGAAAGGATAGCACGCAAAATCCCTTGGAAGTTTTGGAAGTTAAGGGACACTTCCCGTATTCTCCGTCTGGAAATGGTTATTATTCCCATATATACTGCCCTTTGTGAAATATATGGCTGATTATTGCCCATGCATGTAATGTTGTCAAGTGTTGTTTCAGCGGCAATAGGAGCGATAGCAGCCAATTTTTAATTTGGTTTACAATTTGGTTTACTCTCTTGACAAATACAACCTATTGGTTGTAAGATAAAAACGATGAAACTGTTCGTCAATTACTGGCGTAACCCTTCGGGTAAGGCTCCTGTTGAAAGGTATATTGATAAAATAGGCAACAAAGAAGAAAGGGCGGAGTTATTATCTATCTTAAAAGGGATACAGGAAAACGGCACTGATGCTGTAGGCGTTGAGTTTAGACATATTGAAGGCAAACTCTGGGAGTTAAAGATACGGAGACACGGCAACCAGCACAGGATATTTTATGTTGTGCTAAAAGGCAATGAAATGGCGCTCTTGCATGCCTATTTAAAAAAGACTCAGAAAGCGCCAATAAGGGAGATAGGGGTTGCAAGACAAAGACTGAATCAACTATTGGAGGGGAGGCAAAATGAAAAGTGATCTTGACAGACATATTGAAAGGCATTTAAAGGATAAGGAATTTAAAATTTACTTTGACAGGGCAGAAGCGAAAAGGAGGATTGCCCAGAAGGTAGCCTCATTGAGAAATGCCAAACACCTTACCCAGACAGAACTGGCAAGAGAAGTTGGAACAAGACAGCAGGTAATATCAAGACTTGAAAATCCTGCAGACACCCGGTTACCCTCATTGGATTTCTTGGACAAAATAGCGCGGGCCCTTGATAAAAGACTGGTGTTGTCTCTGGAGTAAGTTTTTAGATGATTGTCATTACGAGAAGCGAAGTGGCTCGCAACGACAATATAGATGTCAACCTATTTAAGCCGTTTACTATAATAGCAAAGACGGAGGCAATATGTTCCACATCGCAGACCCAAAGGATATTAAATCAGGCAGGACTACAGATGTCTATTTTGCAAGGACAGTAGAGATACTCAAGAAAAAGGGCATAGACAAATGGGTGAGGGCTGAGTTTTTTGCAAAGAATCTTCCTCATGACTGGCAGTGGGCTGTGCTATCAGGCATAGAAGAGGTTGCTTATTTGATGGAGGGTAAGCCTGTAAATATAAGGGCATTTAATGAGGGAACTATTTTTAAGCCGTATGAGCCTGTTATGGAGATAGAGGGGATGTATACGGATTTCGGTGTGTTTGAAACAGCCATGCTCGGTCTTATATGCCAGGCAACTGGTGTTGCAACAAAGGCAGCTCGGATTCGACTTGCAGCAGGCGATAGGATGGTGGTGAGCTTTGGAGCGCGCAGAATGCACCCGGCGGTTGCGCCCATGATTGAGCGCTCTGCATACATAGGCGGGTGCGACGGTGTTGCTGTTATTGTAAGCGCAGAGCTTATTGAAACAGACCCTATGGGCACAATGCCGCATGCCCTAATACTGGTTCTGGGGGATACGGTTGAAGCAATAAAGGCGTTTGATGAGTGTGTTGATAAAAAGGTAAAGAGAGTTGCGCTTATAGATACATTCAATGATGAGAAGTTTGAGGCACTGCGTGTTGCAGAGGCAATGAAGGGAAAACTCTATGCAGTAAGGCTTGATACGCCTGCGTCAAGAAGAGGGAATTTTTATCGTATATTTGAAGAGGTGCGGTGGGAGCTTGATTTACGCGGATTTAAAGATGTAAAGCTCTTTGCCAGCGGAGGGCTTGATGAAAAAGAGGTAATGGAACTAAAATCTTTGGTTGACGCCTTTGGCGTTGGCACATGTATAAGCAATGCGCCTGTTGTTGACTTTGCCATGGATATCATGGAGATAGATGGCAAGCCAATGGCAAAAAGAGGAAAGTGGTCTGGGGCAAAGGAGATACTAAGGTGCAGGAAATGCGGCAGTGATAAAATCGTGCCTCTATGGAGCAAGCCGACCGTGTCGGCGTTAAGACAACGGCAACATGGTTGCCTTGATCCAAAATGCGCCTGCGGCGGGAAGTATGAAGGGCTTTTACAGCCATTGATTAAAAAGGGAAAGGTTGTGAGGAAGCTGCCAACGCCAAAGGCTATAAGGAAATATGTTTTAGAACAACTGAAAAGAAAATCACTTGCCTAACCTCATTGCTTTGTACCCGGTGTATAAATTTCTTTGAATCCAGAAGACATCGTTAACTTCCCATCCGCGCGAATTATCAATCCCTCCACACCAGGCAATTCTTCAATGAGTTTCATGCCACTCTCCGGCCCCATAATGAATACAGCTGTTGATAAAGCATCTGCCAGCGTTGGGTCTTTTGTCACCATAGTCGCAGTTATAGATTTATTGGCTGGAAAACCAGTAGACGGGTCCATGATATGGTGGTATCTTTTGCCGTCCTTAACAAAAAATCTTTCATAGTCTCCTGATGTAGCTACTGTTGTATTAGAAACCTTAAGAGTGCCGATAATGTTGTCTTTGTTTCGGGGGTCTTGAATGCCGATGAGCCACGGAGGACTATCTGGTTCATTGAATACAATCATATCGCCGCCTGCGTGTACAATGCCTTTTTTTATACCATGCCTTTTTAATGCCTCGGCTGCCTTGCCAATGATATATCCCTTTGCAATGCCGCCGAGGTTTATCTTCATTCCTTGTTTTGCAAGCTTTACGGTATTGTTCTGTTTATCGATAATTATCTGATGATAGTCTACAAGCGGAAGGAGCTTTTTCACTTCTTCTGCAGAAGGTGGGGTCAGCTCTCCTTTGTCATCTTTTGTAAAATGCCACGCCTTTCCCAAAACACCCATGGTTACATCAAATGAACCGTTGGTGAGACGAGAAGCATTTAATGATACTTCTACTACTTCAAAGGTTTCTTTTGAAACAGCTACCGCCTCTTTTCCTGCCGCATTATTTACCCTCGCAACATCGCTATCTTCTCTATAGTGGCTCATTAACGCTTCGAGCCGTTGTATTTCAGCAAATGCAGCCTCTGCAGCAGCGTTTAATTGTGCCTCATCTCTTCCAGCAAGGGTAATCTCTACAACAGTTCCCAGCAGGAGGCGAGTGTATTTTATTTCTGAAGGTTTTCTGTTATAAATGGCAAGGGCGATGATTAATAAAACGAGGATAGTTGCTGAAAGGGCAAGGAGATTTCTTTGTTTGCTGGTCATTGAGTGAAGTAGATTTGTTATAAGCTCCACCGTAGAGGTAGAGCCTACAACAAGCTAAGGTGGTTACTTATGGATGAGTAATTTGCAAAATAGGCCGAACAGAATTATGATGCTATCTAAAATTCTTCTTCCTCAATCTCTGTCTTTTCAAGGATGCCAATGCCCGGCTCTTCCTCATACCGCCTTCTGGCGCCCCGCTCTCTTTCATCCTTTGATTTGCAGTCTACGCATACTCTGGTAAAAGGCATGGCCAAAAGGCGTCCCTCTGCAATCAGCTCACCGCACTCTTCACAGACTCCATAACTTCCGTTTTTCAGCCTCTCGAGCGCATCTTCTATCTCTGCAAGCTTTTCCCTTTCCCTGTCGCCAAGCATGAGAGTTAATTCTCTGTCCCGTTCATTACTGGCAATATCGTAAATGTCACCAATCTCGAACTTGAGGGTATTGCTCTCATTCTTTATCTTTTCCGCAACCTCTGTTAAAAGCACTTCTTTTTCTTTGAGAAGCCTTTTTACTATTTCTTTTTTGAAAGGCTCTTTTACCTTGATTTTTGCTACTGGTGTTGGAACAGGAGCAACGGCTTTTTCCGGGCCTTTTTTTGCAGGGATTTTCTTCTGAACCGATTTTGTCTTGGCCTTGCTTAGTTTAGCAGGTTTCTTTTTTGTAATTTTTTTTGCTTTGACAAGTGATTTCTTTTTCTTTAAGTTTGCCATAATGGGTTGAGTAGTATACACGAAAAAAAATAATTGTCAATAAAAATTGATACAAAATTAATACGAAACTGTCAGAATGTTCTTGACACTGCCAATAAATCTCGTGTAGTCTTATGAACAAAAGGGGAGTAGTAGCCTGCTTTAAGCAGGTGTGAGGAATCGTCAACACGGCTCTTTATGAGTCCGGTTCCTCTGGTTTCTTATGAACATACGAGACCTTTACCTGGTTTTATCCGGGTAAAGGTCTTTTTTTTTGGGCTTTTACCGCGCCCGATACCCCAACCTTCTTTTTTTGGAGTGAAGATAAATAAAATGGATAAACTCTATAAAGGCATCCACAAATTTCGTGAATCATATTTTGCGAGGGAAGAGGAGTTCTTTAAAGGCCTTTCCCATACTCAGACGCCAGAAGTTCTTTTTATTACATGTTCTGATTCACGGGTTGATCCGAATCTCGTAACCCAGAGCAGGCCCGGAGAGCTTTTTATCGTAAGAAATGTAGGGAATATCATCCCTCCTTATGATGCTATAAAGGATAAAAATAGTGTTGCCGCAGCAATTGAATTTGCCGTAATGGTCTTAAAGATAAAGGATATCATCGTGTGCGGACACTCTAATTGCGGCGCAATCGAGGCGCTTTACAGGGCTGAACAGGATTTTGATAAAATGCCTCATCTCAAGGACTGGTTAAAGATAGCTTCTCCGGTCAAGGATATAGCCACCCTGTTTTTTCCTGAGATTTCTGGGGAATCCAGCCAAAGGGTTGTAGAGACAGCAAATATACTGGTCCAGTTAAAAAATATAGAGACATACCCTTTTGTAGTAGAGGCATTGAATAATGGGGCTATTCACCTTCACGGCTGGTATTATGATATTGGAACAGGAGAGGTGTATTCGTATAATCCGGTCAATGGCGCGTTTAAACAGATAGTTTACAATAAAGAAAAGGAGGATGCGTAAACCTCGTTAGAGAACAAGATTCTCTAACGGGGTAAACCAAAAAAAGGAGGTAATAAAAAATGTTTCAGAATCGTCAGGATCCAGATGTAGAAGAGATAATAAACAAGGTAAAGGGATTTGGAAAGCGCTTTGGCAAAGTCCCCATAATAATTGGGGCGCTCATTATTGTAATGCTGCTAATGGGCGGGCAACCGTGGTCTATTGTGGGACCAGGGCAGAGAGGTGTTCTAATCAGGCTTGGGGCTGTGCAAAAAGGTGTATTTCAAGAAGGGTTGAACTTCAAAATGCCATTCATAGACAGAGTTGTAAGGGTGAATGTTCAGGTACAGAAAAATGAGGCAAAGGCCGAGGCAGCTTCGAAAGACCTTCAGATCATATCTACAGTCATGGCCACAAATTATCACCTGATCCCGGAGGCAGTGGACGAGGTGTATCAAAAGATAGGGCTGGCCTTTGAGGACAAGGTAATCCAGCCTGCGGTGCAGGAGGTTATCAAGGCCGTGACAGCCAAATACACGGCAGAGGAATTGATAGCAAAGAGAGGCGAGGTTAAATCCGCCATACGGACAGAACTGACTGACAGACTTGTAACCTTCAATATCAAGGTTGTAGAGGTATCAGTTGCGGATTTCAACTTCTCCAGGACGTTCAATGATGCAATTGAGGCAAAACAGGTGGCGGAACAGCAGGTTGCCAAGTCCAGGAATGAGTTGGAAAGGATAAAGGTGGAAAACGAACAGAAGATCAGTCAGGCAAAGGCAGAGGCTGAGGGGTTAAAGATACAGAGGCAGGAGATAACGGAATCCCTCCTGAAGCTCAGAGAGATTGAGAACCAGCGGAAGGCGATAGAAAAATGGGACGGGAAACTGCCGAGCGTAACAGGCGGGGCCATGCCATTTATACAGGTTAAGTGATTGCAGCTAAGAAAAAGGCAGACCAATTGGTCTGCCTTTTTTGTTTTTACATGTAATCGTTTATCAAAATATGCGCATCCAGCTAATAAGGAGACAGTTATGCCAGACAAACCAAGCGAACAAGAACAAGAGTATTTTGCACGAATAGAATACGAACAGAGAAAAAAGTCAGAGGAAGAAAAACAAAGAAGGCTTGCGGAAGAAGAGAAAAAGAGACTCAAAGAACTCCATCATATGAGATGCCCTAAATGCGGTATGCAACTGATAGAGATTGATTATAGCAGTATGAAGGTGGACAAGTGTTCAAACTGCGAAGGCATATGGCTTGATGCCGGAGAACTTGAGGCTATATCAAGGCTTGAGAAAAAAGGCCTTGATAAGTTATTCAGTGTATTCAAAAGATAGGGTGTAGGTGGGGTGTAGGGAATAGGATATAGGAAAGGATTTTTCCATTCCCCAACTCCTACCTCCTATACACGAGGTTTTTATGCGCTGGCATCAAAAAGAAATAAATGGAGTCATTGAAGATTTAAAGTCATCTCTTCAGGGGCTTTCTCCAGAAGAGGCACGGAAACGGCTCGCAGAATACGGACCGAATGAGCTAAAAGAAGGCAAGAAGAGGACTTCTTTGATGATGCTCCTTGACCAGTTCAAGGACTTTATGATTGTTGTCCTGATAGCGGCGGCTGTAATTGCAGGTGCGATAGGAGAGGCGGCTGATACTATTGCCATCGTTGCTATAGTTGTCATAAATGCTATCATCGGTTTTATTCAGGAATACAGGGCTGAAAAGGCTATGGAGGCCCTGAAGCTCATGGCATCGCCAACGGCGACCGTACTCAGATCAAATAACCCAATCACGATCCCTTCTTCAGAAATAGTCCCCGGAGACATTGTCATCCTTGAAGCAGGGAGGATTGTCCCGGCTGATTTACGGCTTGCGGATACAGCCCAACTCAAGATTGAAGAGGCAGCCCTTACCGGAGAATCTATCCCTATAGAAAAATCTACAGCGCAGATTCACGATGAGATGATACCACTGGGAGATAGAAAGAATATTGCGTATAAAGGGACGATTGTGAGATACGGCAGAGGCAAAGGTATTACCGTAGCTACGGGCATGGAAACTGAACTTGGGCGCATTGCCACAATGTTACAGGCAGAGGAAGAGGTTAAAACCCCGCTTCAAAAACGGCTGGCTGTTGTTGGCAAAAGACTTGCAATCGCTGCCTTGGGTATCTGTGCCATAGTCTTTGCAGTCGGTATTATGAGGGGCGAGCCGCCTGTGCTCATGTTTCTCACAGCAATAAGCCTCGCAGTGGCAGCCATACCTGAGGCGCTCCCTGCAGTAGTGACCATCTCCCTGGCATTGGGCGCACGGAAATTGGTTAAGCAGAATGCACTCATCAGAAAGCTTCCTGCAGTAGAGACCCTCGGTTCAGTAACCTATATCTGTTCTGATAAAACAGGAACTTTGACTCTCAACAAGATGTCAGTTGAGGAGATATATGTTGATGGAAGATTAGTCAAGGGGACTGTCCCAGATTTACGGACGGAGCGCAGCGGAGTTCCCGAAGCAACTACGTTGTTCGGGACAGGCTCCGAATCGGGACTGTCCCCGGAAAAGACGATTCACAACCTCATGCTTGCTATGGCCCTAAGCAACGATGCCGCAAGGGATTCCGATGGGAACCTTATCGGAGATCCAACAGAGACAGCTATCCTATCGGCGGCTGAAGGGGCAGGCTTTGATAAAAAGCATCTGGAGGAGAGTTATCCGAGGATTGCTGAAATTCCATTTGATTCTGATAGGAAGATGATGACGACATTTCATAAAATCCCCGCCATTCCCCCTTTGGAGACAGATTTCAAATCTGTCCCCAGTGGTGCGGGGGGGTTTATCTCTTTTACCAAAGGAGGAGTAGAGGTCCTTCTTGATAGAAGTAAGGATATACTCTTTTCATCTGGAGTACAGGAGATAGATAGAGAGGAGTTAGTAAGAGAGAGCGAAAGAATGGCTGCTGACGGGCTAAGGGTCCTTGCCATAGGGATGAGGAGGTGGGAAGCTGTTCCTGAAGTAATGATCCCTGAGGAAGTAGAGAACAGGCTTACCATCCTAGGTTTTGTAGGCATCATGGACCCTCCGAGGGAAGAGGTTAAAGAGGCAGTTGCGTTATGCAAATCCGCCGGAATAAAACCTGTTATGATTACAGGAGACCATCCGATCACTGCGAGGGCAATAGCAAGGAGGCTTGGCATTATAGATGACGGCGGAGAGGTCATAACAGGAACGCATCTCGAAAGGCTTCCTATGGATGAGTTCGAGAAGAAGGTGGAAGAGATAAGGGTCTATGCCAGGGTAGCCCCTGAGCAGAAGCTGAAGATCGTAAAGGCCCTCCAGGACAAGGGACAGTTCGTCGCCATGACAGGAGACGGAGTTAATGATGCGCCTGCGTTAAAGAGGGCGGATATCGGCGTTGCCATGGGAATAACAGGCACAGACGTCGCCAAAGAGGCGGCTCATATGATTCTCCTTGACGATAATTTTGTCACAATTGTAGCTACTGTCAGAGAAGGGAGAAGGATATACGACAATATAAGAAAATTTTTCAAATATCTTCTTACGAGCAATTCAGGTGAGATATGGACTCTGTTTCTTGCGCCGTTTCTTGGCCTCCCCATACCGCTTATGCCGATTCATATACTCTGGATAAACCTTGTTACTGATGGCGCGCCTGCCCTTGCCCTGACTGTTGAGCCGCCCGAAGGAGATGTTATGAAAAGAAGGCCAAGGCGGCCGCAGGAAGGTTTATTTGCAGGAGGCATGTGGCAGCATATACTCTGGGTTGGCCTCCTCATGGCAGGAATCACCTTATTGACACAGGCGTGGGCAATAACAACAGAACATACTCATTGGCAGACTATGGTATTTACTGTCTTGTGTCTTTCTCAGTTTGGCCATGTGCTGGCAATCCGCTCAGAAAAGGAATCTCTTTTTACTCAGGGAATATTCTCAAACAAGCCTTTATTGGGGGCGGTAGTTTTGGCCTTTGCTCTTCAGATGGCAACCATATATATGCCATTTCTGCAGCCTGTCTTCAAGACAGAGCCGCTAACGGTAAGCGAGCTTATAATTTGCCTCCTCCTCTCATCAGTCGTCTTTGTCGCTGTTGAGATAGAAAAATATTTTAAACGAAGGATAATGAAATAGATATTTGCTGTCATCTATGAAAAAGCATGTCAATAAAAAACTATCCCTGTAGCAAAAAAATGGCAAAATATGACTTTTTGCCATGCATCCTTCCGAGTCACTTGAACCAATCAAGATATAAGGTTTTATAAGAATTAGGTTCAAATTAGTCAAATTAGGGTCAGCGCCTATTTTATTGAAATGGATAAATCAGGGATGCTCCCCAATAAAAGATAGCTCATCAAACTTTTGTAAGATTCAAAGAACTTTTTTGCATTTATTGAAAGTTTCCACCTTTTCTATGATTGACTTACCTCTCACGAAGCTTTAATATTACCAAATGCTTTTTAGAACCTTGCTTGTATGGATAATAGGCCTTCCTGTTACAATCTTCCTTTTTATCTTTGTATTGCTTTCGCTCATCTTTGACAGAAGCGGTAATTCAATTCATCGTATAGGCCGTTTGTGGGGTAGAATCCTGCTCTTTTTGAGCGGTGTGGCCATTGAAATAAAAGGCACAGAAAATCTGCTTCAGGGCAGACCGCAGATTCTTGCCTCAAACCATCAAGGCGCATTTGATATTTTAGCTTTACAGGCCTTTATCCCGATGCAATTCCGGTGGGTCGCAAAAAAGAGTCTTTTTAAGATACCTATTGTGGGATGGTCAATGAGCCTTGCAGGATATGTTGGCATTGAGAGGGAACGCGCAAGCAGTGCCTATAAAAGCATTGAGGCAGCAGCCGAAAGGATAAAAAATGGAACATCTGTGCTGATATTTCCAGAAGGGACGAGAAGCGCTACAGGTGAGCTTCTGCCTTTCAAGCGGGGTGGATTTTTACTTGCTGTGAAGAGCGGTGTGCCTGTTATACCTATATCTATTACAGGGACAAAGGATATAATGAAAAAGGGAAGCGTATTAATAAACCCCGGTCGGATAAAGATAGTTATTGGCAGACCAATACAAACCAAATCCCCCCTCACCCCCCTTTATAAAAAGGGAGAAGGGGGGATTGCTGATGAAAAGGTTTTGATGGATGCGGTCAGAAAGGCGATAGAGGAGGGGCTGTTATAAAAGTTGCAAGCTACAAGTTGCATGTTGCAAGTAAAAACTTAAATCTTAAAACCTGCATCCTGCAATTCATATTTTTTGTTTCAACCCATCCACCAACTCCCTAATCCTCTCCGGCTTTGTCTTGAGTGACGCCCGGTTGCAAATGAGCTTTGAGGTAACCTTCATAATCTCTTCCACCTCAACAAGGCCGTTCCTCCGCAGGGTTTCACCGGTTGCGACAAGGTCAACAATCCTTTCTGAAAGGCCGAGAATAGGCGCCAATTCAATAGAGCCGTAGAGTTTTATTATTTCAACCTGTATCCCTTTGTTCATGAAGTGCTTCAACGTAATGTTCGGATACTTTGTGGCAACCCTTATGTGCGTCCAGTGTCTCGGATTATCTTTCGTGCCAAGCTCTTTTGGCTCTGCAACAACCATTCTGCAAAAACCAATGCCGAGGTCAAGCGGTTCATAGATATCCCTTTCCTGCTCCAAAAGCACATCCTTTCCAGCTATACCAACATCCGCAGCCCCGTATTCAACATAGGTAGGCACATCCTGAGAACGTATTACCATAAATCTGATGCGATCTTTCTTGTTTTCAAAGATGAGCTTTCTGCTGTCTTCTATTACATCCGAGCAGTCAATGCCAATTTTTTTAAAAAGGGCAACAGCCTCGTTAAGGATACGCCCCTTGGGCAAAGCGATGGTTAAATAGTTGTATTTCTGGCTCCTGGCTCCTGACCCCCGCTTAAAGCCTGCGGGGGCAAGCTTCTGACTCCTGACTTTTTTCATTCCTTTACCCTCTTTATCTTTGCCCCAAGCCCTGCCAATTTTTCCTCTATCCTTTCATAGCCTCTATCAAGGTGATAGACCCTGGAGATCTCTGTTATTCCTCCTGCTGCAAGGCCCGCCAATACTAATGATGCGCTTGCCCTCAAATCTGTTGCCATTACAGGCGCACCGCTCAACAAAGGCCGTCCTTTAATAATGGCATTTCTTCCCTCTATTTTTATATCTGCTCCCATTCTTTTAAGTTCACTCACATGCATGAATCTGTTCTCGAAGACATTCTCTGTTATAACACTCAATCCGTTCGCAATACCCATCATTGCCATCATCTGCGCCTGCATATCAGTAGGGAAACCTGGGTAGGGAAGGGTCTTTATATCTACGCTTCTTATGTGAGCATCTCCGCTGACGCGTACAGAGCCATTCTCTGCCTTAATTTCTACTCCTGTTTCCTTTAATTTCATAACAAGCGTCTCAAGGTTTTGAATAGGGCAGTTTTTGATTATTACATCCCCCTTTGTCATGCCTGCTGCAATCATAAATGTGCCTGCCTCTATCCTATCTGGCATTATTGTGTGTGTTATCGGCCTTAAACTATCAACGCCCTCTATTGTTATATAATCTGTGCCTGCGCCTTTGATGCGTGCGCCCATCTTATTTAGAACCTCTGCGAGTTCAACCACCTCTGGCTCCTGTGCGGCATTTTCCAATACAGTGACACCGTCGGCAAGCGCTGCGGCCATCATGATGTTTTCTGTGCCGGTTACCGTCGAGATATCAAAATATATCCTTGCGCCTTTTAGTTTATCAGCCTTTGTATTTATATAACCGCCTTCTATCTTAATATCAGCGCCCATCTTTTCCAACGCCATAAGATGGAGATTCAACGGTCTTGCGCCGATCGCACATCCGCCTGGCAGAGAAACCTTAGCGCGCTTAAATCTTGTTAAAAGCGGCCCAAGCACCAGAGAAGATGCCCTCATGGTTTTGACTAACTCATATGGCGCTTCAAGGCTTTTGATATTTTTGGTTCTAATCTTTAATGTGTTGCCGTCTTCTTGAATCTCAGCGCCAATATGCAGGAGTAGCGCCTTCATGGTTGCTATATCTCGTAGCTTTGGGACATTGTAAAAGGTACTCCAATCATTGGTCAAAAGCGCAGCAGAGAGTATAGGCAATGTTGCATTTTTTGAGCCGCTAATAGTAACCTCGCCAACAAGACGATTTGGGCCTTCTATAATAATCTTGTCCATACTTATGCCTGTAAGGCCATATTCTGACTCTTTAAGGCCTCTGTCTGATAATGGTGTATAAGCGTTTCAATAAGTTCGTTCAGGTCTCCCTCCATCACAGCATCAAGTCTGTGAATGGTAAGACCAATCCTGTGGTCTGTGACGCGGTTTTGAGGAAAGTTGTATGTTCGTATCTTTTCACTCCTGTCGCCGGTTCCCACCTGGCTCTTTCTTTCCTGGGCAATCTTTGCCTCCTGCTCCCTTTGTTTTATATCGAGAAGCCTTGAAGCAAGAATCTTCAATGCCTTTTGTCTGTTTTTATGCTGGCTTTTTTCATCCTGACAGGAAACAACAAGGCCAGTAGGGATATGAGTCATTCGAACTGCTGTTTCTACCTTGTTCACATTCTGACCGCCGTGTCCGCCTGCACGGAATGTGTCTACCTTCAGTTCATCCGGTTTTATGTCAATCTCTACCTCCTCTGCCTCTGGCAATACTGCTACGGTAACAGTGGATGTATGGATTCTGCCTGACGCCTCTGTTGCAGGGACGCGTTGGACGCGGTGCACGCCACTTTCATATTTAAGTTTGCTGTAAACACTCTTGCCAGCAATAATAGCTATTACCTCCTTTAATCCACCAACCCCAATGGGATTGCTGCTCAACACCTCTACCTTCAATCCATGCGCATCAGCATACTTTGAATACATCCTGAAAAGGTCTGCGGCAAATATCGAAGCCTCATCGCCACCCACGCCTGCCCTTATTTCAAGAATTATATTCTTTTCATCATTCTGGTCTTTTGGAAGGAGAAGAACCTTAAGCCTTTCTTCTAAATCAGCCTTTCTCTTCTGGAGTAAAGGGATCTCTTCTTTGGCCAGCTCCCTTAACTCCTCATCCTTTCCATCAAGTATAGCCTTGCTTTCTTTCAGCTCATTTTCTACCTTTTTATATTCAAGATAGACCTCGACGAGCTCGCAAAGCGAAGAGTGTTCCTTGCCGTATCTCTGAAAACTCTCCTGGTCTGAGATTATCTTTGGGTCGCTCAAAAGATTACCAAGCTCAATATATCGTTTTTCTATTTGTTCAAGACGGTTCAGCATGTCGCTTTGCTCCATTGCCACGCTAAGCGTGGCTTAATCACGCTTTGCGTGCTTGTAAAATACAAAGTGCAAATTTTCTGTTAGAGATTAGTTGATTAGAGATTAGCGAATTAGAAAAAAGCTGATTCACTAATTCTCCAATTCGCTTCTTACTTTTGCGTTTTGCAATCTTCAATCTTCAATGTTCAATGTTCTATATTTTTTTAAATTCCTTCCTTATCTCATCCGGTCTTCCGCAGGTCATCTCTCCTTCTGTGCATTTACCTGTGCTTACGCAACCAGGGCCTGCGGCACTAAATATAAAAGGTGCCTCCTTTTTTACCAAAGAGAGCATCCTCTTTGCCATATCCCGTATCTCCCACTGTGCCCTTTCGCATGTGCGCAGCCCAAAAAAATGTAGAAGCTCTCTGGCATTCATAGTAGCGATAATCTTTGTAGTTGCAGCGTTGGGAAGTATATACCTTGCATCCTCTGCTGGTATGCCTGCATCGAGCATCTCCTTGTAAAAACTATACAGAGATTCTATTGTGTCAGAAAACCTCTTTTCATTTTTCGCATCCTTCTTTATTGAGGATGGGATTACAAACTCAGGCTCTTTAAATTTAACATACCGCTGACTCTGCTGGGAATACGATGCAAGGCGATGCCTCACGAGCTGATGAGAGGTAGCCCTTGAGATGCCCTCTATACCAAATGTGAAGCTCGCATGCTCCAATACAGAGAGGTGTCCCATCTTGATAATCTTACCCAGGAACTTCTCATACGAGACGCCTTTTGCCTTATCCTCTAATTGGGAGATATTACTGTCCGAATAGCAGAGTTTGGCAGCCAAGACTATAGTCTTTTCAGGGTTTGGGGTAAAGTTAAGGAGGGTTACCTTCATCCCGTTAGACCTCCTTTGAAAACAAGTTGTAACATCAGGCTTTCTGCTACCATCGGTTTTATTGGGAAACGGTCATAATGATGGATAGGTCTAACGGGATTCACACTACCTCATAAAAATTATGTTGTTTTTTTCTGAAACTTCTTCTTAAACTTTTCAACCCTGCCAGCAGAATCTACCAGTTTGTGCTTACCCGTAAAAAAGGGATGGCAACTCGAACATATTTCTACCTTGATATTCTTTTTTGTAGAACGTGTCTTAACAACATTACCGCAGGCACACTCAATGGCTGTTGGTTCATACTTTGGATGTATTTCTTCTCTCATAAGGCCTCCTGTCTCAGATTTCAAAAATATATATACTAACAGCTACATCGCATTTGTGCAAGAAAAATATTACATAATTATATACAAATTTTGTTGAATTACTCAATAACTCTCTGTAGTGGTGTGTTCATACATCTTATTTTGTATGTTTCGGTTGCATATGGATAATCTGGATCCGTAAAATAGCGATTGAAAACCTCGCTATTTTACCCCCACACCAAAGTTTTTGGTGGGGGGGTTTACAAACTGGTGTCCGCCTTAGGCGTATGACTGCCATACTTCGTTGTCGGCGCATTTTAGCTCTTCACCGTATCCTCCCCCTGTCCCCCTCCTGAGGGGGATAAAGGGGGAGGGCTTCATCGCAAAAACATGTCCCTGAGTGCTTTTATCAGGGATGGCCTCCGCCTCGTCTATCAGACAACTTGCCAGTTTCCCCAAAAATCAATGTCTATTTTTGGGTGGATGTGGAACCTTGACAACAGTGAGAAAGGAACATACATTAAAGGGTATAGAATAATCGTTTTGTCTCCTTTGCAAGGACGGCGAAGAGTTGACCCTTGACAAATTATCTGCTTTGTCGTGGACAAAGCAGATTTGGATTTTGCGTTGCAAAACATAATTTGTCAAGGGTTTGACAAACAATTTAAAAAGGTTTATATTAAAAAAACAGTAAGGAGGATTTTATGGGAAAGATTATTGGTATTGACCTCGGCACAACAAATTCAGTTGTTGCGGTTATGGAAGGCGGTGAGCCAAAGGTTATTGTAAATGAAGAAGGAAGCAGAATTACGCCGTCTGTAGTTGCGTTTACAAGGGATGGCGAAGTGCTGGTCGGCCAGGTTGCAAAAAGGCAGGCTGTTACAAATCCAGAAAACACTATCTTCTCAATAAAGAGGTTTATGGGAAGGAATTATGATGAAGTGACAGAAGAGATGAAGATGGTGCCTTACAAGGTGATTAAGGATGAATATGGCAGGGCGGTTGTTGAAGTGCCTAATATGAAGAGAAGATACACGCCTCCAGAGGTATCTGCCTTTATTTTGCAAAAGCTCAAGAAGGCTGCTGAGGCATATCTTGGCGAGCCTGTTATAGAGGCTGTCATAACGGTACCGGCATATTTTAATGACAGCCAGAGACAGGCAACAAAGGATGCAGGTAAAATTGCGGGACTGGATGTTAAAAGGATTATAAACGAGCCCACAGCGTCTTCCCTTGCATACGGATTGGATAAAAAGAAGGATGAGACCATAGCTGTGTATGATTTTGGCGGCGGCACATTTGATATATCTGTACTCGATGTGGGAGAGGGTGTTTTTGAGGTGAGGGCTACAAATGGCGATACGCATCTTGGCGGCGACAACTTTGATCAGAGAGTCATTGACTGGCTTATTGTAGAGTTTAAAAAGGATCAGGGGATAGACCTTTCAAAGGACAGGATGGCCCTCCAGAGATTAAAAGAGGCAGCTGAAAAGGCAAAGATAGAACTTTCTTCAACTATGGAGACAGAGATAAACCTTCCCTTTATAACAGCGGATGCAACAGGGCCGAAACATCTTGTTGTGAGGCTTTCGAGGGCAAAGCTCGAGCAGCTTACAGAGGACCTTGTAGAGAGAAGCCATAAACCGTGTGAACAGGCATTAAAGGACGCTGGCATTCAATCGAGCGCGATAGATGAAGTAGTTCTCGTCGGTGGAATGATAAGGATGCCAAAGATCCACGGGTTTGTTAAAGGTTTTTTTGGCAGAGAACCTCATAAAGGTGTTAATCCTGACGAGGTTGTTGCAGTTGGCGCAGCTATTCAGGCAGGTGTTTTGGCAGGTGAAGTTAAGGAGGTTGTGCTTCTGGATGTTACACCTCTATCACTCGGCGTAGAAACCCTTGGTGGTGTGTTGACAAAATTGATAAACCGTAACACTACTATCCCAACAAGAAAAAAGGAGACATTTACCACTGCTGCTGATAATCAGACGCAAGTCGAAATACACGTGCTTCAGGGTGAAAGGGAAATGGCGAGGGATAACAGGACGCTCGGCAGATTTCACCTTATAGGCATACCACCTGCGCCGAGGGGTATGCCTCAGATAGAGGTGACTTTTGATATAGACGCAAATGGCATACTCAATGTCTCTGCAAAAGATATGGCAACAAATCGGGAACAGAAGATTACTATTACAGCGAGCAGCGGACTTTCCAAAGATGAAGTCGAGAAGATGGTTAAGGATGCTGAGGGTCATGCAGAAGATGACAGAAAGCGAAAAGAGGTTATAGAGTTAAGAAATCAGCTTGATTCCATTATCTATTCAACAGAAAAAACCCTTAGTGAGCACAGGACCAGAATTCCTGCAATGGATATAAAGGCTATAGAGGATGCAATTGCAGAGGGCAAAAAGGCCCTTGAAAAGGAAGATGCTGATACCATGAAAAGGGCTATTGACAATGTAAGTAAGGCGTCTCACAAGATGGCAGAGGTCATGTATCAGGCAGCAGCACAGCAAGGTCAAGCAGGCGCGACCGCAGGCGCTGGAGCGAAAAAAGAGGGCGAGGTTGTTGAGGCAGAATTTGTTGATGAGGAGACCAGGAGAGAAGATAGAAAGCAGTGAGAAGGTAAGGGATTAAGAAGATAAGAAGTTAGGGTGTTAAGAATGCCAAACTTCTAAACTTCCCATCTTCTCAACTTCTGAATTTAAACATGGCTAAAAAAGATTATTACGAGATACTCGGGATTTCGCGAAATGCAACTGAAGAGGATGTAAAAAAGGCATATAGAAACCTTGCCAGGAAATACCACCCTGACCTGCATCCTGGCAATAAAGAGATAGAGGCGCGGTTTAAAGAGATAAATGAGGCATATGAGGTTTTAAAAGACCCTAAAAAGAGGGAGCAGTATAACAGATTCGGCAGCGCAGTATTTGAGCCTGGTTTTGAGGGTGCCAGGACATACACTTACACTACAGGCGGGCCAGTCAACTTTGAGGATTTAGGTTTTGATATCGGAGGAATTGAGGATATATTTGGCGATATATTTGGAAGGACAAGGGCTAAAAGGGGGACAGTAAAAGGCGAAGATGTTGAGTATATTTTAGAAATAGGTTTTGAGCAGGCAATAAGAGGTACTGAAGTCAGGCTCACAATAAATGGCGATAAATTAACGGTTAAGATACCATCTGGTGTTAAAGACGGTTCAAGGGTAAGGGTGGCGGGTAAAGGTAAACCAGGGATGTTAGGCGGAACTCGCGGAGACCTTTATATTATTACAAAGATAAAACCGCACCCATACTTCAAGAGAGAAGAAGATGATATATATCTTGAAGCTCCTGTAACTATAACAGAAGCGGTGCTGGGTGCAAAGATTCATATCCCCACTATTGATGGCAAGGCATTATTAGTGATTCCTCCCGGCACACACAGTGGGCAAAAATTGAGATTAAAGGGCAAAGGGGTTCCACATATAAAAGATAGAGGCAGAGGCGATCAATATGTTATAATAAAAATAATTGCTCCCAAGGATTTGGATGAAAAGTCAAAAGGACTTTTAGAAGATTTTCAGAAACTTAATCCATATGACCCGCGGAAAGAGGTGGGTTGGTAGTTTATGGAGCAAGCCGACCATGTCGGCGTAAAAGCAACGGCAACACGGTTGCCTTGCTCCAGAGGAAGACCATGTTAGAACTTGAAGGCTTTAAGGAAAAATTGACACAAAAGGGCCTCAGGGTTTTAGAAACTGCTGTTGAGGAGAGCAAGAGGCGGCAGCACTATTATCTCGGCGTGGAGCATATCTTTATTTCCTTTGCTATTGTGGAAGAGGTCTTTTTCAGGGATGTAATGAGCGACCTCAACCTTGATGCAAATCAGGTTATTTCTTTTTTAAATGACCACCTTAATGTATCGCGTCAATACATAGGTGTTGGTCTGAAAATCCCGCCTACAACAAAGACAATCTTTAAACTTGCCTGGGAAGAGGCGCAGAGATGGGGAAGGGAAGAGATAGATTCTACTGACCTTTTCATAGCCATATTTCAGGAAAGCCACAGCCTTCCGGCAAAGGTATTTAGAAACTTCGGCCTTGACCCTGATTATGTTATGAGAAGGATAACATCGCGGGTAAGGAATAAAGAGGAAATAGAAGAAGAACTGAAGAAGAAGTACGACCTGCCGCCAAACCTAAAACACTTTGCTGTTAATCTTAATAAGCTTGCCCATTATGATAAGCTTCCTCCTATTATTGGAAGGGATAATGAGATAGAACAGGTAATGGAGATACTCTGTCATGTGGAGCGGAGCAACTCTGTTATGATAGTTGGCGAGCCTGGTGTGGGAAAGACAGCCATAGTAGAAGGGCTTGCAAGAAAATTAGAGTATGAACCCCACAGGGTTCCAAAGAGGCTGAGAGAAAAGCAGATAGTGAATCTTCAGATGAACTCTGTTGTAGCAGGCACTATATTCAGGGGCATGTTTGAGGATAGGGTTGAAAAGATAATAAAGGAACTCAAGGATAGGAAAAATATAATCCTTTTTATAGATGAGGCGCACTCCCTGATTGGTGCTGGCTCTGCAATGGGTGTGCCGTCAGATGCGGCCAATATATTCAAATCAACGCTTGCAAGGGGTGAGATTCAGATAATCGGCGCTACAACCCTTGCTGAATATAAAGAATACATAGCTGAAGATGAGGCGCTTGCAAGAAGATTCAGGATAGTAAATATTGATGAGCCGTCAATAGAAGATACAAGAAAGATACTATATGGCATCAGGCCGCGGCTTCAGAAAAATTATTCAGTAAATATAACTGATAGCGCAATTGAGACTGCCCTGGATATGTCTCAGAGATATGTGCGTAGCCTGAGACTCCCTGATAAGGCAATAGCCTGGCTTGATACCGCCTCTGTAAAGGTTGAGATAAATAAGCCGCATGAGCAAGTAACAGGCAATGATGTGATAGATGTCATATCCCAGGAGACAAAGATACCGAGAGATATGATATTCAGAGATACTACAACAAGGTTTAAGGATATGGAGACTGCGCTGGCTCAAAGGGTTATTGGACAGAGGGAGGCAATAGAGGCGCTTGCGAAAAGGTTAAGGCTTAATAAAGGTCCGCTCAAGGAAAATTATGCAAGGCCTGATGGGGTGCTGCTATTTCTCGGCCCCACAGGGGTTGGCAAGACAGAACTCGCCAAGGCCCTTGCAGAGTTTCTCTTTGGTGACGAGAAGAAGATGGTGCGACTGGATATGAGTGAATACAAGGATTCATCTATTGCAGTTGATAAGCTCATTGGCATGCCCAGGGGTATTGTTGGCAGTGAGCGCGGCGGTATACTTACAAATCAGGTAAGGGAAAACCCTTATTCCGTGGTCCTTTTGGATGAGGTAGAGAAGGCGAATCCATATGTGCTAAACCTCTTCCTGCAGGTCTTTGATGAGGGTTGGCTTACAGACGGCAGAGGCAAGAGGGTATATTTCAGTGATACCGTGATTATAATGACCAGCAATCTTGGAAGCGATGAGTTCAAAAAATTCACAAAGCCAATGGGTTTCTTGCCAGAAGGCCAGAAACTTGGAGACTTAAAAAAGAGCATCATGAAAGAGGTGGAGAATACTTTTTCTCCGGAATTTTTGAATAGAATTGATGACATTATAATCTTCTCTCCACTTACACGAGAAGAAGTGAAGAGGATTGCCATACTCTATCTGAGCAATATAAAAAGGCATATGGAAGAGAATGACAAGTTTCTTGAGATTTCTGATGCAGCCGTGGAAGCGCTCGTTGATACAGGATACAGCCCCAAATACGGCGCGAGATTTTTAAAGAGACACATAGATGAAAAGGTGAAGGTTCTCATAACACTAAAATGGAAAGAGGGCTCTGCATTTAAGGTAAATGCAATCGACAATGAGATTGTGGTTGAGTGTGTGACAAATGAATTAGTTACTGTTTAAGCCAAAAATTGCATTTGTCAGAAAATATTATTGCATTTTCTGGGCTAAGGAAAAGTTGTGTTCAAAAATATACTAATACCTCAGGATGGTTCAAAGCACAGCAGGGCAGCCCTTGCCTACGGAACATGGCTTGCCAGAAAATGCGATGCCAAGGTTATTGGCCTTTATGTTGTTGATGTTGTTGCAATGGAAGGCCCCTTTCTCCATGACCTTTCCGGGTCGCTTGGATTCGAGCCCTTTTTGAACTTCTCCACAAAAATGCGGGAGATTCTGGAAAGTAAAGGACAAGGCATTTTAAAAGAATTTACAGAGAATTGTCAGAGGGAGGGAGTTGTTTACGACAGTGTTCAGGATTTCGGAATAGTTGCAAATACCATCTGCGAAAAGGCAAAGCTTGCAGATATGGTTATCATGGGCCGCAGGGGAATAAATATACAATTTGAATATGGTCTTCTCGGTTCTACAACCGAAGGGGTTATTCGTAAATGTTCAAAACCAGTGCTCATTGTTTCTGATGAATATAAGGAAGTGACAAAACCGCTTCTTGCATATGATGGGAGTTTTACATCAAGTCGCGCAATGCACTCTGCTGCTGAATTTGTGAACACATTAAAACTTCCGCTCACGGTCATAACGGTTTCAAAAGATGGAAATGGAGAGGCGCTTTTAAATGATGCACGGGAATACTTTAAACCCTATGACATCCAGCCTCAATTTGTGTTGCTCAAGGGACATGCACCGCAGGAGATAGTTAAGTATTATAAAGAACATGACCACGATATACTATTCATGGGCATTACCAGCCATTCGAGGATTGTAGAAATGGTTCTCGGCAGCACTACAGAATATGTTATGAGAAGCGTCAACGGCCCTGTGTTTTTAGAGAGATAATCCTAAAAAACTTTTTAAATTTCCTTTCTCTGTATACTTATCTAAAAAGACCCCTCCTTTTAGCGCCAAAATTATTGACTTATCCTTTTGGTGTGTGCTACTTTCAAAAACAATATGAATAGTGTTGTTTAACCTCTCTCTGAGTGAAATAAAGATAGACAAATCAAAAAAGTTATCTTTCCTTCCACTCACTGAGCTTACCGAGGAATAGGGATAAAAAAGATGCCAGATGATGTCAAGACAAATAATATTGACGCATTAAAAGACCTTATCCAAAAAAGGGATGATGTGGCTGTAATCGGCCTTGTCGCGTCTTTGCATCCATCAGATATTGCTAAGCTTTTTTCAAGCCTTGAAGAAGAAGAAAAGATATATGTCTTTGGCCTCCTTGACCCCGAGGTGGCATCCAATGTCCTACTTGAGGTAGATGACCCGACAAGGGAAAAGCTTATTGCATCAATATCAAAGGCAGAGCTTACCGAGATAGTTGATGAAATGGCAACCGATGATGCTACTGATGTGATTGCAGAACTCCCGCATGAAGAGGCAAAGACAGTCCTTGAAGGCATAGACTGGAAAGAATCAGCCGAGGTTCAAAAGCTTCTTAAATACCCGGAAGACACTGCCGGTGGCATCATGCAGACAGAAATGGTTATGATTAAAGAGGATGCCACAGTTCAGGAGACAATAGATGAAGTGAGAAAAAAAAGTGAAGAGATACCAAATATTCACTGCGTGTTTGTAGTAGATGACGATACCAAACTTGTCGGGACAGTTCCTTTAGAAAAGTTAATCCTTGCAAAACCACATTTGCCCATTAAAGATCTAATGAACTCTAAGTCAGTTAAAGTAGGAGTTGATACTGACCAGGAAGAGGTGGCCCGGATATTCCAGAAATACGATGTTGTTACTGTTCCGGTTGTAGATGGGAGCGAGAAGCTTCTCGGCAGGATTACCATAGATGATGTAATGGATGTTATAGAAGAAGAGATATTTGAAGATTTTTATAGAATGGCAAGTCTAAGCACAGATGAGCGGGTCTTGGATTCAGCATCCAGGTCTTTCAGGTTGAGATTCCCCTGGCTTCTGATAAATCTTGCAACGGCATTTGTTGCAGCAAGTGTGGTAAAGGTGTTTGAGAACACAATTCAGGCGGTTGTTACATTGGCGGTTTTTATGCCGATCGTTGCAGGGATGGGGGGGAATGCAGCAACGCAGACAATCACAGTCGTTGTCCGGGGGCTTGCATTGGGCGAATTGGAATTAAAATATGCAAAAAAGGTGCTTGTTAAAGAGGTTATAGTTGGCTTTGCCAATGGAGCATTAAATGGCGTAGTTGCAGCTATTGTCGCGTATCTTATGGGTGTAAATTATATGATTGGCTTATTGCTATTTCTTGCGATGATTGCTAATCTCGTTATAGCTGGTTTCAGCGGCACAGTAATTCCTTTTATACTAAAATGGTACAAGGCAGACCCTGCCCTCTCTGCAACAGTTTTTGTTACAACCTGTACTGATGTGGGTGGGTTCCTTTCATTCTTGGGGCTTGCAGCAATATTTCTTAAATATGGAATGCTCGGATAATGCAATTATAAATTACGATTTCTTAATGTATAATTTTTATCCTTCATTGTCTTTACTATGACTGGCCATTTTAAGACAGAGGCAATTGTATTAAAATCCATGGACTATGGAGAGTCTGATAGGATAATTACATTTTATACATTAGAATTTGGAAAGGTAAAGGGCATTGCAAAGGGCGCCAGAAATAGCAAAAAGAGATTTGTGAATAATCTTGAACCATTCTCATACATAAATCTATTGTTCTTTCAAAAGCAGGGAAGAGACCTTGTCATAGTAGAACAGGCTGAGGTCATCAGGAGGTTTGACACTCTCACAGCGGATCTGGAGAGGTTTGCATTTGCCTGCTACTGTCTTGAACTGCTTAATGAGATGACGCTTGAAGAGCAAAAGAATATAAAGGTCTTTGAACTGCTTGTCAAATTTCTTATAATGCTCAATGGCGGGGCTGGCATCAAAACTATCGTCATGTTTTTTCAAATAAAGCTTTTTTCACTGCTCGGCTACTATCCCCATCTTGACACCTGTATTGTGTGTAAAAACATTCCGACAGATGATAACAAGGTGTTTTTTTCGACCGCCAGAAGCGGTATCCTCTGTTTTGTTTGCGGAGACCAGGAAAAATCGCTGATACCGGTTTCACAAGGGACAGTAAAATTTCTCATCCTGGCGGCAAGAATAGACATTGAAAAGGCAGAACGAATAGATATGGCAGAGTGGGCAGCAAAGGAGTGTGAAAAGGTTATCGGAGATTTTATAATACATCATTTGGGTAAGGAATTGAAGAGCAAGAAATTTCTAGAGAAAATAACCGAATAAGGATAAGAAAGGAAGCGCTAATGTATTTTCAGGATATAATCATAAATCTCCAGACATACTGGGCAAAGCAGGGATGCGTCATTTGCCAGCCCTATGATATGGAAAAGGGCGCAGGGACATTTAATCCCATGACATTTCTAAAGGTTCTTGGGCCTGAGCCGTGGAAGGGTGCGTATGTAGAACCCTCAAGGCGGCCCACAGATGGCCGTTATGGTGAAAATCCAAACAGGCTTCAGCATTATTATCAGTTTCAGGTTATATTGAAGCCGTCGCCTGATGATATTCAGGATATATACCTCAACAGCTTAAAAAAACTTGGCATAGACCCATTAAAACACGATATACGGTTTGTTGAGGATGACTGGGAATCTCCCACATTAGGCGCATGGGGGCTTGGATGGGAGGTATGGCTTGATGGAATGGAGATAACACAGTTCACCTATTTTCAGCAGGCTGGTGGCATAGAGCTTAAACCTGTATCAGGTGAGCTTACCTACGGACTCGAAAGAATCGCCATGTATCTACAGGGTGTTGATAGTATCTTTGACATAGAATGGACAAAAGGTACCAAATATGGCGATGTCCATCACAGGGGTGAGGTCGAGCATTCTATTTATAATTTTGAGGCAGCTGATACAGAAATGCTTTTCAAGCTCTTTGATATGTATGAAAAAGAGGCCCAAAAACTCCTTGAAAAGAGCTTAGTGCTTCCCGCATACGACTACTGCCTGAAGAGCTCCCATACCTTTAATCTCCTTGACGCAAGAGGAGCAATAAGTGTTGCTGAAAGGACAAGGTTTATAGCACGGGTAAGGGATATTGCAAGAAGGTGTGCTGAAGGATATTTAAAGAAAGGCTGAGGTTAAGGTTGATAGCAATCTGGCTTACCTTTTCTTTTGACAACCATAGAAATGTGGGCTAACATTTTATATGTAGACCCAAAAATAGATATTGATTTTTGGGGGAACTGGCAAGTTGTCCCCGATAGATTCAGTCGGGGACAGAGGAGGCGGAGGCCATCCCTGATAAAAGCACTCAGGGACATGTTTTTGCGATGAGCCCTCCCCCTTTATCCCCCTCATGGAGGGGGACAGGGGGAGGATACGGTGAAGAGCAAAAATGCGCCGACAACGAAGTATGGCAGTCAAATCGCCAGTTTGTAAAATAGCGAGGTTTTCAATCGCTATTTTACGGTGTAGAGGAACAATATGCACATCCAAGAGGCATATCACATAATACGGGAAGATCTCAAGCAAGTAGAGCTTGAATTTAGAAGAAACCTTGAGTCAGAAGTAGTTCTCATACGAAAAGTAGGGGAATATATTTTAAGTAACGGAGGCAAACGACTGAGGCCCACGTTGTTGCTTTTATCTGCCAGACTGTGCGGTTATCAGGGACGTCGCCATATACCACTCGCTGCAGTAGTAGAGTTCATCCATACTGCAACACTTCTCCACGATGATGTTATTGATAATGCCAGTATGCGGCGGGGAAAGGCATCTACAAATATCCTATGGGGTAATGGTGCGAGTATTCTTATAGGTGACTTTCTTTTTTCAAAGTCTTTTTATTTGACTGTGGCTGATGGAGATTTAAGCATTCTTAAGGTTTTATCTGGCACTACAACGCGGATGGCTGAGGGCGAAGTTTTACAACTTCTAAAAGGCTGTGATGTTGAGGCAACAGAAAAGGATTATCTCTCAGTTATAACAAACAAGACCGCATCGCTTATATCTGCCGCATGTCAGATAGGTGCGATATTGGGTAAGATTACCAAAAATAAAGAAACCGCCCTTGCTGACTATGGCATGAATTTAGGTATTGCATTTCAACTGATGGATGACTGTCTCGACTACACATCGAGCAATGAGGAGTTGGGTAAAGTAATAGGAAACGACCTGAGAGAGGGAAAGATTACCCTTCCACTGATTTTTGCTATTAAAAATGCAGTCCCTGCAGAAATGGAAGATATTTTAGAGGCGTTGGAGTCCGATAAGCTTCAAGATGCGCAACTTTCGTCTGTAGTGAGTTTGATTAATAAATATAGGGGAATAGATTACACATTAAATATGGCAAGAAAATATGTTGAGAATGCAAAGGCCTGTCTTAATATCTTTGAGCCAAGCCTTGAAAAAACCGCTCTTATAGCCTTGACAGATTATGTTGTAGAAAGGACGTATTGATTCTATCCCATCAAGACCTCCATCTCTTCAAGCTCCTTTATCCTATCCCTTAGCTCTGCTGCCTTTTCAAAGTCAAGTTTTTTTGCTACCTCCTGCATTTCCTTGCGTAAAGATTTTATTATTTCAGGCAGTTCATGGGGCGGGATATACTCTTCCTTCTTTTCAGCCACAACTGGCACAGTATAGTAATCTGCCTCATAGATAGAGCTTAACACATCCTTGATTGAACTCTTGATGGTCTCTGGTGTAATTCCATTCTTTTTATTGTATTCAGCCTGAAGCTTATGCCTTCTGTTTGTTTCATCAATTGCCTTTTTCATAGAGCCTGTTATAGTATCAGCATACATAATGACACGACCATTCACATTCCTTGCAGCCCTTCCGCAGGTCTGAATAAGGGAGCGCTCAGAGCGCAAAAATCCTTCTTTATCAGCATCAAGAATAGCCACAAGTGAAACCTCTGGGAGGTCAAGTCCTTCTCGTAAGAGATTTATCCCTATCAGGCAATCAAATTCGCCGAGTCTCAATGCCCTTAATATCTCAACCCTTTCAAGTGTCTCAATATCAGAGTGAAGGTATTTTACCTTTAGGCCGAGGTCAGCATAATATCTTGTCAAATCCTCTGCCATTCTCTTGGTAAGCGTAGTTACCAGTACACGCTCCTTTCTTTCAACCCTCTTTCTTATCTCGCCGAGCAGGTCATCCACCTGTGCCTTTGCGGGCCTGACTTCAATAATAGGATCCATAAGCCCTGTTGGCCGCACAATCTGCTCTGCAATATATCCCTTTGCCTTTTTCATTTCATATTCAGCAGGTGTTGCAGATACATATATTGCCTGCCTCACCCTTTTTTCAAATTCTTCAAACTTCAAAGGCCTGTTGTCTAATGCAGACGGAAGCCTGAAGCCGTATTCAACGAGCGTATTCTTCCGAGACCTGTCTCCATGATACATGCCGCCAATCTGAGGGATGGAAATATGGCTCTCGTCAACAATCAGGAGAAAATCCTCCGGGAAATAATCAATCAAAGTATACGGTGGCTCGCCAGCAAGCTTTCCGGACAGATGCCTTGAATAATTCTCTATCCCTGAGCAGTAGCCCATCTCCTCAATCATCTCAAGGTCAAACATTGTCCTCTGCTCAAGACGCTGTGCCTCAAGAAGTTTATTTTCATTCTTTAATAACTTTAACCTCTCCCTTAATTCCTCCCGTATGGTGTCCATCGCCCTTTTGAGATTATCCCTTGTTGTCACATAATGGCTTGCGGGATGGATGAGCGCCTTATTTGCCTTTTGAATAATCTTGCCCCTGAGCGGGTCTACCTCTGATATGGCGTCTATCGAATCCCCAAAGAACTCAAGCCTTATCGCCCTTTCTGCCTCATAAGCAGGGAATATCTCCACAACATCGCCCCGGACCCTGAAAGTCCCTCTGTAAAAATCATAGTCATTTCTCTGATACTGCATCTCCACAAGCCTTTTCAATACCTCATCCCTCTGCGTCTCCATCCCCTTTTCTGCATAGAGATGCATACTTCCGTAATCATCAGGTGAGCCTATGCCGTAGATGCACGATACAGATGCGACAATAATCACGTCATTGCGCGTAAGCAGCGCATGGGTTGCAGAATGCCTGAGCTTATCTATCTCATCATTGATTGACGCATCCTTTTCTATATAGGTGTCGGTTGTCGGGACATACGCCTCCGGCTGATAGTAGTCATAGTAAGACACAAAATATCCAACCGCATTTTCGGGAAAAAGCTCCCTGAATTCTGCAAAAAGCTGCGCCGCAAGGGTTTTGTTCGGCGCAAGCACAAGGACTGGCTTATTTACATTCGCAATCACATTGGCTATGGTAAATGTCTTGCCTGAGCCGGTAACTCCAAGAAGCGCCTGATGCTTAATCCCCTTGTTTATTCCGCTTGTCAATTCTTTAATCGCCTTTGGCTGGTCGCCCTTTGGCGTGAATTGGGTTGTGATTTTGAATTTGTGCATAGAAATAATAATAGCACACAGAGGGCAATTCTCAAATAGAACTTCTCTTGTGCTATTTTACCTACTCCTCAGTTGACCGTCATGAAGAATGGGGATATACTAAAATTATGAGCATGCAGAAAAAGGTAATCGCTGCAATCTTGATTGCAGGCTTTATAGCGCTGTCAACAGGTCTTTCTATCACATACTTTGAGGTGAGAGATGTCCTCATAGAGGCAATCGGCAGAGACTTTGCTGAGATAGCAAAGAAGACTGCAGAGAGGTTTGATGCAGCAGCAAAAGGGGAGATTATAGCACTGCAGCGTTTGGCCGCAGACCCGGAATTTATCGCAGCAGTCAGGGGGAACAGAGGAAAGGAAGTTGAGGTTTATCTCAAGAATTTCTTGCGATATGCGGAAGTGAAGGAAGATCATCTCGGTCTCCTGGTTGCCAATAGAGAGGGGAGAGTTATTGCTCATCTGAGCCAGAAGTTTAACTATGATGGAGATCAGTCAAGTGAATTATGGTGGGAGGTGACATATAGTGAAGGGAAAGGGAAAATTTATGCCAGTGGTATCCACCTTGATGCGCTCTCAGGGAGCAGGGTCTTTGATATCGGTATACCTGTTTTAGACCCAGTAACATATCAGGTCGCAGGCGGGATCAGGAGCATCATCAATGCTGACCTATTTTTTAGCTTTGTTAATGAGATGAACTTTGGAAGAACGGGCCACGGGATGCTGGTAGATTCCAATGGAACCCCGCTCATATGCTCCATTTTAGCTCTCGTTGAACACTCGATGAATCAGCCGCTCATAACGCAGATAACAAGGCCAGGGATCAACTGGGCTATTGCGAGAGATGATGCACACGGAGGGAGAGATTCAGTCGTCGGCTTTAGTCCTGTAAAGTTTATGAATTCCCTTGGTCCAGAAAATCTTAATGGCCATAAATGGTATACCTTTGTGCGCCAGGATCCGAAAGAGACCTTTGCCCCGGTCAACAGGGTTATCCTCGGAGTATTCCTGTTTGAGTCTGCAATGGTCTTGATAATCTCTGTTCTGGGTTTCTTTATAGCGAACAGGCTTCTCATACAACCGGTAACGCTCCTCCACAAAGGGATAGACCGGATCGGGAAAGGGGATTTTGATTACAAGGTAGATATCCGAACAGGCGATGAACTCGAATCCTTGGCGAATGTCTTTAACAGGATGGGCGATACCCTTAAAGGGCTTTACGATAACCTTGAAGAGAGGATAAAGGACAGGACAACGGAACTGGAAAAGACAAAGAATTATCTGGAAAGTATCATGAGAAATTCGAGTGATGCGATTATTACAACGGATCTTGATGGCAGAATCGTTACATTTAATGAAGGGGCAGAGCGGATCCTGGGATACAAGATGGGCGAGGTCATTGGGACCGGCATGGCTGATTATTATTATCAGAGAGAGGAGAGGGGCAAACTCCTCGATATGATTAAACGCGAGGGTATGGTATCCAACTATGAAACCAGGCTTGTGCGAAAAGGTGGAAGGATTATTGATATCAGCCTTTCCCTTTCCTTGCTCAGGGACGAAAACGGAAGAGAGATTGGGGCTGTAGGTATAAGCAAGGATATCACTGAATGGACGAGGGCCCAGGAGCAGCTCAGGGAATATTCCCATAAACTCGAATCTATGGTTACGCAGAGAACCCTCGAGCTCGTTGATAGCAAAAGCCGCCTCGAGGCGATGTTGAGTGGTATAGCTGATGGAATTATCTTTGCGAATCAGGAAAATAAGATAACCTTTATGAACGAGGCGGCTGAGGAGATATTCAATATGAAGCGGGAGGAGTTGCTCGGCAGAGACTTCAAGGATTGCCATTCGCTCGAGAGTCACGAGAAGTCCATTGAGCTCATTAAAGACATGCGTGAGGGCAAGATAAAATCCTATGCAGCCGAGTTTAAATCCGGCGATAAGACTGTCTTTGCCCACTTCTCACCGATCATGCACGGTCCGGAATATCTGGGCGTTATCTTTATTGCGAAAGATGTGACAGAGATGAAGAGGTTGCAAGAGGAACTCGTAAAAACAGAGAAGCTTGCGCTCATCGGTAAGATGTCTTCTACCATAGCACATGAATTGAGGAATCCGCTGGTGCCTATCGGCGGTTTTGCCAGGCTTATCTATAGAAAGGCAGAACAGGGCTCTCCTTTTAAGATGTACGCAGACCTTATCATAAAAGAGATAGATCGGTTGGAAGAGCTTTTCCACGACTTTCTCGGTTTTGCAAAAGAGGTAAAACCTGTGTTTCAGCCCATTCATCTGAATCAAATAATAGAAGAATTGCTCCTCCTTTACAAAGATACCTTCGGCGAGAAAAATATAAGGGTAAATTCCCTGATCTCTGTGGAAATGCCCCCTACCTCCCTTGACCCGATGCTTATCAGGCAGACATTCATCAATATGTTCAATAACGCAATCCAGGCAATGCCAGATGGTGGAACACTTACCATCGAGACTAAGATAAAGGAAAAAAATGGAAAACGCTATGCATCGGTCAGCATAGGGGATACAGGCATGGGAATCCCTGAAGAGGTAAAACAGTATATCTTTGAGCCTTTTTACACAACGAAAATCCATGGCCTGGGATTAGGACTATCTGTTGCAAAAGGTATTGTTGAATCTCATGGAGGGGAGATAGAGGTGAAAAGCATAAAGAACATAGGAGCCATTTTTACCATAACCCTGCCGGTAGAGAAACGTGCAGAAACATGATACCTGTTTTATTGTGGTACGCTGAGTACGAGCCTTTAAGCAGATCGTGCCGTTGCAGGACATATATTATTAAAGGCGCAGTAGCCGCAATTAAGGTATTCCGGTTTTGCTGTGTAATCCCTCAGCCTGATGCCTTTGGCTACTTCGTCTATCATGCTCAAAACCTTTTCTATATGCTTCTCCTCAAAGGCTACTTTTCCAACAAGACCTGACTCAAGAAAATGCAGTTCGCATCCTGCAGGGAGTTTTTTATGGTTCTCTTTATATGCCATCGCATAGAGCATAAGCTGGACGCTCTCCTTTGCCTTTTTATGCGCAGCTTTTTCCTCCCGAACATCAGAGGTCTTGAAATCTATGATGTATGGGCCGTCTTTTCTTTCCTCTATCAAGTCCCATCTGCCCTTGAGCCTGTTCATATTGAGGTCAATCACAAACTCCCTCTCTATTGCGGCAGGATTAATGCCATTTTGCGCCTGAGTTTCATAAAACTTCCTAATAGCCTTTTTGCCTGCCTCGTATCTCTGCGTCTCATGCTCTTTTGTCACAAAGCCTGCGCTATGCCAGTTGGCAGTAAAAACTCCGATAAGCTCATCAAGGGTTATTAAATTGCCATCAGCCTTTTTTCTGAAAAATGTGGAAACCGCCTCGTGCATGGCCTTTCCGTACATGACCGTATGATGTGGAAGAAGCGGTACTTTAAGGATGTGGATATATTTATATTTTAACGGACAGGTAAGATAGTCGTCTATCTGATAATAGCTCAACGAAAGGACTGCATCTTCCGGTATCGGTGGAAGCTCTTGTTCTGTTTGTTCAACAGGCGCGAACCGCTTAATAGCCTCTATTGGCTTGGTTTTTACTGCCGCAGTTTCTGCCTTTGGCATGTCAAGCGCTTCAAGCACAAACTGGCTTATCTTTTTTGCCCGCACACCGCCATAGTCTGAGGCACTTGTAAGATAAAGCTCATTCATTGCCCTTGTCATACCAACATAAAAAAGCCGTCTTTCTTCCTGAAGGTGAAAGTCGCCGGAGGGGAGAATGTCTTTTATAAGTGCGTAAGGCAATTCTATCTGTTCCCTCCGCTCCTTTCTCGGAAATCTATCTGCAACAAGGCTTACCATAAATACTACCGGAAACTCCAATCCCTTTGCCTTATGCACGGTCAAAACCTGCACCCAGTCTGCCTCCACATCAGGCTCAGCAGTTCCGGGATTGTCTCCGGCCTCCATCAGGATATTGAGATATTCTACAAATGCAGTTACCTTTTTTACTTGCAGGGTTGCCTCCATGTGCTGCGTTAATTCAAAAAACTTTGCAATATTCTGCACCTTTTCCACTGCGCTGGCAGAGTTTTCCTGTGAGAGTCTTGTAAGATAGCTTGTATCCTTGTCCCCGAATGCTTTAATCGGGGATGTAAGAAATGAATATAAAACCTTGCCAACGGATTCTTTTAGCGCCATCTCACTGTATTTTTCTATGTCATGGATAAGTTTTGTTATGGTGGCAAAACCTTCCTGGGAAATGGGAGGTTGGAGGTTGGAGGTAGGTATTAAGCTTTTGTCTTTCCCATATCCCACATCCCGCATCCCGCATCCAATGAGTTCCTTCATCACATAATACAGCGGTTTGTGGCTTTGCCGGGATAAATTGTGGCATGGTATTAAATCCGCAGCCTTAAGCTGATATACCTCTGACGATGCGAGATGAAATAAACTCATGCTGTCATTGAAATTTGTTATTACATTTAAAAATGCAATCAAAAGCCTTATTTCTTCCCTTGAATAGAGTCCCTGATTTCCGGAAAACCTGTGCGGTATGCCCTTATCTTTAAGCGCCTTTAAAAACGGCTCTGCGTCGCTGTTCGCCCGGACAAGTATGGCAAAATCTTTATAACTTAATCCCCGCTCGTCCTTCCCTTTTTCAAATCCCCCCTTACCCCCCTTTTCTAAGGGGGGTAAGGGGGGATTTTTTACTTTTGACTCTATCATCTCCGCCACACTCTCTGCCTCTTTTATCAGTGTATCAAAATGTAGATATTTTACCTGCCCCTTGCCCCTTGCCCCCTGCCCCTCTGCAGCCAGCCTTTTATCTATCCCACTCTTTACCTCAAGCCTGTCAGGATTATTATGCGATATGAGCCTGTATGCTGAGTCAAGGATTGGCTGGCAGGAGCGGTAGTTTTTGGTAAGCGTAATCAGTTTTGCATCAGGGTATATTTTTTGAAAGCCCAGCACATTGCTTATGGCAGCGCCCCTGAACTTATAGATTGATTGGTCGTCGTCCCCAACTACAGTGATATTTTTGTGTCTTTCTGATAGAAGCTTCACAAGCTGAAACTGTGCAAAATTCGTATCCTGAAATTCATCAACAAGGATGTATCTGAACTTTTCCTGATACCGTTTTAGAATATGCGGCCTTGCCCTGAAAAGCTTTAAAGGCAAAACAACCTGGTCTCCAAAATCAAGATAACCATGCTTTGCCATAAGCTCCTGATATTTTGCATAGGTCTTTGCCAGCTCATCCTGTTGCTCAAGGCCAAAGCCTTGAGCTGTAGGGGAGGGGCTTGTCCCCTCCCGATGGGAGACCACAAGGGTCTCCCCTACGAGTTTTTTCAACCCATCCGCATACGTAACATACTCCTCAACCCCCACATCTTCATCCTTCAGCCTGCTTATAAGCCCTGTAATAGCAGAAATATATTTGATTGGATTGCCGAGTGGCCGATAATAATTCAAAGGAAGCTCAAAGAGGTGCTCTTTTAAAAATATGATTTTCTCTGCCTCGCTAAGCACCTTAAAATCTGGAGCCAACCCTATCTCAAGGACATTGTCCCTTAAAATCCTATCTCCGAATGAGTGAAAGGTTGATATCCAGACATTTGAATACCCATACGGCACAAGCCTGTCAACCCGCTCCTCCATCTCTCCGGCAGCTTTTTCCGTGAATGTAAGCGCAAGTATCTGATTTGGATTCACACCGTTTTCAATAAGATGCGCAATCCTGTGCGTAATGACCTTTGTCTTGCCTGTGCCTGCGCCTGCAATAATGAGCAGAGGCCCATCGCCATGGGTGACTGCAATGAGTTGTTCAGGGTTTAATGGTATTTCATCTGTTAATAGTTGCATAATTTCTGCCTTGGCTTTTGATTCTTAATTCTTAACTCGCTTATACTGATACCACACCCTGCAAGTCCCATCCATAGAAACCATGCATGGGCCATAGGGCGCATCTGGGATGCATGTGCTTCCGAAGAGAGGACAATCTATTGGTTTTATCTTTCCAATCATTATGAGATGGCAGGAGCAGCCCGGGTTTATATCCAACCCCACTTCACCCCCCTTTTGCAAAGGGGGGGATGGGGGGTTGGCAAACCTGCATCTTGCATCATACATCTTGTATCTTTCTTTCAAGTTTAAGCCTGACCTCGGTATCTTTCCTATGCCGCGCCAGTATGCAGGCACAACATCAAAAACTTCTTTGATAGCCATCTGCGCCTTTATGTTTCCCTTCTCATGCACAGCCCTTTGATACACATTTTCACATTTATAAACTCCTTCATTTGTCTGCTTCACAACAGCCAGTATTCCCATAAGAACATCCACGGGCTCAAAGCCTGCTGCAACAGTAGGCATCCTGTATGCCTCTGGAAAAAGCTGATACTGCTCCAAGCCCATTACTGTGGCAACATGGCCGGGTATGAGAAAACCATCTATGCAAATATCGCCGACCCCTAATAAAAACTCCATGGAAGGCGGAATCAGGCGATGGGAAACAAGAATACTGAGGTTTTTGGGAAAATCGGATTGTTGAATGAGTGAAGCCACGCCGCAGGCAGTGGTCTCAAATCCAACTGCAAAAAGCACAACCTCTTTATCAGTATTTTCTTTTGCAATCTTTATGGCATCAAACGGCCCGTATACAACCCGTATATCAGCGCCTTGGGTTCTGGCATCAGAGAGAGACCCCCGACCTAAAGGTTGGGGGCTACAGGACGGCACCTTAATCATATCGCCGAAGGTGGCGATTATTGCTTTTTGCTTTAAAGCAAGCTCAATGGCAAGTTCTATATCATGTCCCGGACAAACGCACACTGGACAGCCAGGGCCTGCAATAACTTCTATATTTTCCGGCAGTAAATCCCGCAATCCAAAGCGGCTTATAATATTCTCGTGCGTTCCGCATACGTGCATAATCTTTATAGCGCGTTTTAGAGAGACTGTTTTTATTTTTTTAGATAGCCTGTCAACAATTGTTTTATCTTTGTATATAGAATCTATGACCATATTATTAACAGTCTCATTATTGAATTTACATAAATCCAATCCCCGCGCTGTCATTCCCGCAGAGCCTGCCCCTGAAGGTTTCAATCAGGGGTATTAAGCGGGAATCCATTACAAAGACTCTGGATGCGTCCCCCCGAATGTTTCTATCGCCGATAGTAACATTCGGGGACGCCCCCCTTTAGAAAAGGGGGGTAAGGGGGGATTTGAGGTATTGTCCGAACAAAGGTATAGCAAAAAAGCAGGGTCTAAAAAAATTTACGGTAGTTTAAAGACTATTAGCAGAATTAGCTGACTACTGGCGGAGATGGATAATTAGCTTACCTTATCTTTTAACCTTTCGAGTAGTTGCTTGGTGGCTTTCACGGTCACATCCTTAAGTAAAGGGTGCAATTTTTTGAAATTCACAGATTCGCCAACAGCCCCGATACTGTCGTCCGACTCTGCCCGCACCATGTCTCTCCATATAATATCTCCGGTTTTATCCGTAGCAGACACAGTTATTATTGCAACACCGTGGTGGTAACCTGCGGCCACAAGACCAAATAATCCAACACCTCTGAAAGCAAACCCATAAGTCAAATTAATTGTTACTACACCTTCTACCTTTAGGTGTCTTGCGAGCTTAGAAAGTTTTTCTTTGTCTGACAAATATTTATATTTCTCGGCAGTAACATACTCCTGCCATAGAACCTTTGGTTCGTCCCCTGAAATATCTGCATATGTCTTGCTCTTTAGAATATTTTCTTCAGGCAAAAGGGTAAAGTTTTTAGATGTATGAAACTCTTTTAATATCAGAGGTAATGTGTCCTTAAAAATGATGTCGGAATTATTACTGTAGCCTGAGTCTTTTGAGATGGCTTTTATCAGTCCGGAAGCAGACCTACCTTGGCCTCTTGCTGACCCGCTGCCCAGATCTATAATTTCCGGTAAAGTTACAATAGATACGATTGCATATTTCTTTGATGGTCCGAATGATTCTGGTTTATACCGTGCAGTTGCGCAACCAGTCAACCATAAAAGAGAAATAAGAACCATACATACAAATCTGCCAAGCAGTTTTTCCGTTCTAATATTCATAGCACTCCTCCCAAAGATAAGATTAATGACTTCTTGCTTATTAATATTTTATAGGTATGCTAACCACATTGCGTATTTTTTTTCTCTTCCCTTTACTGCATTGAAGAATGTCTCCTGAATTATTTTTGTCACAGGCCCTGGTTTGCCTTCTCCAATCTTTCTGTTATCCACTTCTCTTATGGGGGTTATCTCAGCGGCTGTGCCTGTGAAGAATGCCTCATCTGCTGTATAAAGTTCGTCACGGCTAAATCTGCCCTCCAGTACCGGTATGCCTTTATCCTTTGCAATCCGTATAACCGAATCTCGTGTGATGCCTCTGAGAACAGAGGTCAGCGGGGTGGTTTTTAAGAGACCATCCTTAACCATAAAGATATTTTCACCGCTCCCTTCCGAGATATAGCCATCGGTATCCAGGAGGAGCGCCTCATCATATCCCATAGCAATGACTTCCCGCTTCGCCAGAATAGAATTTACATAGTTTCCAACAACCTTTGCCTTTGTCATTCCAACATTCACATGGTGTCGCGTAAATGAAGATATCTTTACACGAATCCCTTCTTTGATGGCTTTTTCCCCAAGGTAAGCCCCCCAGCTCCACACAGCGATTGCAACCTTTACCGGATTATCTTTTGGATATATACCCATGCTTCCTGCACTGAGATAAACCAAGGGCCTAATGTATCCCTCTTTCAGGTCATTGACTTTTAGTGTTTCAATGATTGCCTTATTTATATCTTCTCTTGAATATGGAATCTGAACCTGCATTATATGGGCTGATTCAAAGAGTCTGTCCGTATGCTCTTGAAGTCTGAATACAGCGGATCTTCCATCCTCGCATTTATAACACCGTATTCCTTCAAAGACGCCGAGGCCATAGTGCAGGGTATGGGTCAGTATATGCACATTAGCATCCTCCCAGTTTACAAATTTTCCATCCATCCAGATTTTTTTTGTTTTTTCCAAAATATGCTCCTCCTAAAGACAGAAATTACTAAAATGGAAAGTCAACTACCACCGCCTAAAGGCGGTGGCTTTGAATTCGGCTGTAAGCCGACTATAGTAATGCAACTGCTTAACCCCTCACCCCAACCCTCTCCCGCAAGGGGAGAGGGAGTTTTAAATATTTCCCCTCCCTTGAT
>MGQA01000011.1:0-4228 GCA_001797665.1 Deltaproteobacteria bacterium GWF2_42_12
ATCGTATGCCTTCTCTCCCAAAACCACTCATCTTAACACCGCCATAAGGCATGTGGTCTATGCGGTAGGTTGGTATGTCATTTACTATAACCCCGCCGACCTCGATTTCATTATATGCGTAAAAGATATTTTTTATATCCCTGGTAAATAGACCTGCCTGGAGTCCATAGAGAGAATTATTTACCATAACTACAGATTCTTCAAACTTATCATATTGTTCAACAGTAACAAGCGGTGCAAAGACCTCTTCCCCGCATACCTTCATAGAAGGTTTTGTGTTTGTCAGAACAGTTGGCTCAAAAAAGTTTCCATTCCTTTTGCCGCCAGTCAAAATCTTTGCGCCATCTTTTATTGCCTCATTTAACCACTCCTCAGTTCTCTGGCTCGCCCCCTGCTCAATCATCGGGCCAATGTTCGTTGACTCATCCATAGGGTCTCCCATCCTGAGTTTTTTAATATTTGCAAGAAATTTATCGAGAAACTCACCATAGATATTTTTTTGCACATATATCCTTTGCACGGATATACAAATCTGTCCTGCGTAAGAGAATCCTCCGATCGTGCAGCGTTTTGCAGCAAAATCAATGTCAGCATCAGAATGGATGATTACACCCGCGTTGCCGCCAAGTTCAAGCGTTATCTTTTTCATCCCTGCCTTTGCCTTGAGCTTAAAACCCACAGCTGCGCTTCCAGTAAAGGAAAGCTTCTTTATCCTGTCATCTGTTACTAATTTTTCTGCAAGGAGATTTGAGCAGGGAATCACATTAAGTGCGCCGGCAGGCAAGCCAGCCTCAGTTGCAATTTCGCCGAGGAGAATGGCTGTAATAGGGGTTTTGGGCGCTGGTTTTAATATAATTGTATTTCCAGATGCAATGGCAGGCGCAACTTTATGTGCTACAAGATTTAAGGGAAAATTAAAGGGTGTTATACCAAGGATAGGGCCTATGGGAAACCGTCTCACAATACCGAGCCTTCCTTCAGAGCCTTGCATAAGGTCAAGGGGTATTACCTCTCCTTCAATCCTTTTAGCTTCTTCTGATGCAATCTGAAATGTATTTATTGTCCGTGAAACTTCTCCCCTTGAATCTGTTATAGGCTTTCCTGCCTCAAGCGTGATTGTTTTTGCAAGCTCTTCTTTCCTCTGCTCAAGCCCTCTGACAATATTCTTAAGAATATCTGCCCGCTTATAAGCCGGAAGCTTTCTCGTTATCTCAAATGCCCTCTGAGAGGATTTTACAGCATCCTCTAAATCAGCCTCCTCTGCAAAATAAACCTCTGCAACCGTCTCATTGTTATAAGGATTTTTTATGGCCTCTTTTATTGAAGACCTTCGCCATTCTCCATTGATGAGAAATTTGTATTCCTTTGTCATAGGTTCTTTTAAACGTAGACAAAAAAACATTCTGACTATACAGTAATCTTTACTCCGTTAGAGAACTTTGTTCTCTAACGAGGTTTACTCAGGAAAAGATTGGATAGCAATGTGCGCCCTATCATAATCTGGCCTTGTTTTTAATATCTCAGCAAATTCCTTTCTCGCCTCATTATTTCGTCCCATTCTTTTATAGGTAAGAGCAAGATTATAGCGGGCGTCTATATAATGAGGCTCAAAGACTAAGGCCCTCTTGAATTCCTCGATAGCCATATCAAACCAACCTTTCTTTCCATAAACAATACCCAAATTATTATAAACCTCTGCATAATCAGGTTTTAGTCTCAAGGCCTTGCTGTATTCGTCAATAGCCTCTTGTAGGTGTCCTTTAATATTATAAATATTAGCGAGATTATAGTGAGCCTCTGGATAGTCTGGTTGCAACTTCAAGGCTTTTCTGTATTCACGCAATGCCTTATCCAGCAATTCAGCCTTCTTATAAGCAACTCCCAAATTATTATACCCCATCGCCTTTTTCGGAGTCTTCCTAACTACATCTTCCCATAGAGTTATTTCACCCTTCCAGATAAAATTTCTCTTGTAGGTAGCAACACCTGAGATAACTATGGGTATTGCTATCATTACAAAAAGTAATAAAATAAAATAAGCACATTTTTCTGAAACAAACAGGGCGCAATTAACCTCTTTGCCCTCAAAGGTTTTATTGATATTGCTCAAGATTCGCTTCCTTGGATACTCTTGCTAAAAATTAACATAATATTGAAATGGTTTCAATTGTATTTATAAATTTCTATTGCAATATTTTCCGGCAAGTAGGATATTGGTTTTTATGGAAGAAAACCAGAAAGGCTTCTGGAATACATTAAAGGCAAGATGGTATCAAAAGGGGCTTAAATACAATACACTGCCAAAGGTAGTTCTTCCTCTCATTTTATCAAAAACACGGGGTTGCAAGACCTTCCTTGATGTGGGCGCCGGGTGCGGAACGCTGGCTATACCTCTGTCAAAGGCAGGCAAGTCTGTAACAGCCCTTGACCCTTCGCCCGCTATGATTAAATTGCTCAGTGAGGAGATAAAAAAGAAAAGGCTAAGAAATATAAAACCTGTTCAAGCTGCATGGGGAGATGTAGAACTAAAGCCTCATGATGTTATAATCTGCGCCAATGTGCCTGAGCTTTTAAAGGACTCTATAGATTTTCTAAAACAGGCCAACACCCTTGCCAAAAAGGCGATATTCCTCATAGAAGGCGCTGACCCGAATGCGGATAAATTTTATTATAAAGAACTCTACCCACTTTTATTCAACAAACCGTTTCTGCAGAGAACAGATTATCTCAAGACCTATATTGATCTCCATGAGTTAGGAATCTTTGCCAATGTAGAGATTATAGAGTATAATTTCGACCAGCCTTTTGATGATATGAACGAGGCCTTAGAGTTCTGGAAGGAATATATGGGCATTGTGACAGGCGAGCATGATGAAAAACTCAGAAATTTTTTAGAAAATAAGTTGGAGAGATTCAAAGAGGGGCTTGTTGCCAGGTTCCATAAAAGGTCAGCGGTAATATGGTGGTGGAAAAGCTGATATGATTACACAGATTCTGACAAAAGAACGGCTTTAATCTCTGTAATCTTTCTTAAAAATCTGCGTAATCAGGTATACCAATGATACCCTTAAAAGACGACAATCCTACCCGCACCTTTCCCTTTGTAACCATCTTCATTATTGCAGCTAACATAGCCATATACATTTATCAATTAACATTAGGTCCAAAGGCTGAGGAGTTTTTTGTTTTGAGGGCAGGGGCAATACCTTATGAGATAACACATTTTATTGATATATACCCATTCTCAGTTATCCCGCCTCCTCTAACACTTTTTTCAGCCATGTTTGTTCACGGCGGATTATTACATGTTGGCGGCAATATGCTCTATCTCTGGATATTTGGCGACAATATAGAAGACAGGCTCGGGCATTTTAGATTTATCATATTCTATATCCTGACAGGCCTCATTGCGAGCCTTGCCCACATAATAATGATGCCTGATTCTAAAATACCGATGATTGGCGCAAGCGGCGCAATTGCCGGGATACTCGGGGCCTATTTTCTTTTATATCCTCGGGCCCATGTCCGCACACTGGTATTTTTCTTCTTTTTTGTTGATATTGTGAAAATCCCTGCATTAATATTTCTTGGTTTATGGTTTGCTTTTCAACTTTTGAGTTCTGGAGCAGGCAGCGGTATTGCCTGGTATGCGCATATAGGTGGTTTTATTGGCGGAGTTGCATTAATAAAATTATTTGAGATAAAGAAAAGAAGAAGGTATGATTAGACAGATAATGAGGAGAATTTCATGCTTGATGAGAAACAGAGGCTTATGCAGATAATTAATCTTGGATTAGAGGTTGCCCAGGTCAAGGATATTGATTTGCTTCTGGAGAGAATCCTTACAGAGGCCAGGCAGTTTGTTAATGCAGATGCTGGTTCTATCTATATAAAGGAGGAAGATAAGCTAAGGTTTAGCTATACGCAGAATGAGACCCTGAGCAAGAAACTTCCGGCAGGTAAAAAGCTTATATATTCCACCTTTTCAATTCCCATCAATGACAAATCCATTGCAGGGTATGTAGCGCTTACCGGAAAGACCCTGAATGTAGAGGATGTCTATAAATTGCCAGAAGGGCTTTCATACTCTTTTGATAAGCGCTATGACGAGGTTTCCGCATTTCGAACACAATCAATGCTTACCTTCCCTTTAAAAACCCATCGGGGTGATGTGATAGGCGTTTTGCAGCTTATTAATGCAAGGGATAAAAATAAAAATGCTATTCCA
>MGQA01000011.1:4252-16597 GCA_001797665.1 Deltaproteobacteria bacterium GWF2_42_12
ATCCATCACTTTGCCAATAATGCGGCAATGGCCATAGAACGCGCACAAATGACAAGGGCCATAATCCTGAGGATGATAAAGATGGCCGAGCTCCGCGACCCTAAAGAAACAGGCGCGCATGTAAATCGTGTGGCCTCATATTCTGTTGAGATATATGAAACCTGGGCGCTGAAAAAGGGAATCTCATGGATAGAGATAGAAAAAAATAAAGATGTTCTAAGGATGGCTGCAATGCTTCATGATGTGGGAAAGATTGCAATCTCAGATATTATATTAAAAAAACCGGGCAGGCTTGATGTGGATGAGGCAGCGGTTATGAAACAGCATACCTATGTGGGAGCCAGACTGTTTTCCAATCCCTATTCGGATTTTGATGAGGCAGCCTCTGTTGTAGCATTAAATCATCACGAACGATGGGACGGTAATGGCTACCCAGGATATATTGACCTCATGACCGGTAATCCTATTTCAGGGTTTGAAGTAGGGAATAATGCAGCCCGTGGGAAAAAGGGTGAAGAGATACACCCCTTTGGCCGTGTAGTTGCAATTGCTGATGTGTATGATGCCCTCTGTTCCCGCAGGGTGTATAAAGAGGCGTGGGATGAATCCCGAGTTTTAGAAACACTGCGCGAAAATGCGGGGAAGCACTTTGACACAGAGATGATAGAGGCCTTTTTTGCCAGTTTAGATATTATCCGCAATATTGCAGAACGGTATCCGGATAAATAGAATTTAAAGAGAAAAATTAAGCAGCGACCATCAAATAAAAGGGCGCAGAAGTCCCTATTCTCTCCCAGACTTTGATTTTTTGGGGTTTCTCAAAGTCCTTGACAAGTATTGCCGAGGTTTGGTAAATTTTTAGCGCTATTAGTATAGCCTGAATCAGGTCACTTACATCGGAAAAATAAATATGAGAAGATTTTCCACAATAGTTCTTCTTCTAAGCATATCTGTGATGAACATGAATGTGTTATGTCAATCATTGTGTATGATGGGGCACGATGATATGGCTGATGTGCATGCATCCCACAAGGCTGCAAAACATGAGATGCCAAAAGGTGATATGTGTCCGATTAGTAATAACAGTGATCATCATGGCTCCCATCATTCAATGCCTCAGACATTTCTGGAGTGCGACTGTTCTGTAGATCAAGTAGCATCATCTGGTTTCGAGCTTATCTTTACAGAGTTAGCGGTAAATTTACAACCGCACCTCTCGATTGTTGCAAATATCCAACCAATTGAACAAATCTTTTTAAACAACGAACCTATCCCCTTAGAGGGGCCTCCTAAGCTTGCCCCTGACAGAGATCAGGGGATACTCTCCTAATTCTCAAATCAAAAAACACAATACGACTGTAGACGGTGGTAATTAGACGGTAGCAGGAATATCCAGCTATACGCTGCTTCGTGATCCCTTACGCCTTTTCTACCGTCAAAGTCCACAGCCTACTGGTCATATCAGGAGGCATTTAGTGTTTTACAAGATAATTATTGAGTGCGGTCATATGGGCGCCGGCAATGGTCTTGAAAGGATTTGGTTTATCAAAGGCGAAAATCCATTGGTCGTTCTGCAAAAGGCAAGAAAACTGCCGCGCGTAAAAAGAAAAGAGACATCGCTTGCTATTAAACTTATCCAGGAGATAAGCAAAGAGGAATATATAAGCGGTATAAACAATTATAGAGAGGCACGATTGTATCAGGGTTAAGATGGGATTGGCCGGGCGGACATCCTAAAATGTTCGCCCGGAATTTTCAATTGAAAGGAGATTGTTCTCATGAAAAACGCAATGTCAATGGCATTTTATTTAATAGTATCTTTCATTTTATTATCCGGTTTGAGTTTTGCATGCGACTTCTGTATTTTGTCACAGGGGATATCGCCGCTGGATACATTTAAAGGGTCAGGAATCCGGGTAAGTGAAAGGTATACGCTTTTAAATAGTGTTTATAAAGGGACAGAAGAAATTACAAACCCCGGTGCAAAAGAGGAATACTGGACAACTGAAATTACGGGCTTCTATGGAATCACTGAAGACCTGATGCTTCTTGGTGTAGTTCCTTATAAAAAGACTAAATTAGATGGCCACCTGCATGTGCATTCAGATGGAGATATAGAAGTGCACCGTGATATGAAAGGAGAAGAGTCCGGGATTGGCGATGTAGCAGTGCTGGGGCGTTATACCTTTTTCAAAACCCATACCATTGACGCTACTACTACAGTTGCCGGTCTTTTAGGGATAAAATTTCCTACAGGCAAGACCGATGGCAAGACAGCCGATGGCGCGGAGTATCTTGACAGCCACCTTCAACTCGGCACTGGCTCTACAGATTTTCTCATCGGGTTCTCTCTTAACCATGCTGTTCAGAAAGTTTCTCTATCTGCAAATGTTCTCGGCATTATCACCACAGAAGGGGATGCCGGGACTACAAAACACCGATACGGGAACGCGCTGAACTACGACATCACAGTTAGATACCGCATCCATCCCTATGAGTTTGCTCCAGCCGCCTCACAGCTCTTTCTGGCGCTGGGTATCAATGGCGAAACAAGGGAAAGGGAAAAGGAAAACGGGATAGAGGTTGCCAATTCAGGCGGCTCTACTGTATATGCCTCTCCTGCAATTCAGCTTGTGCTTCTGCCGCACTGGATAGCAGAAATACAGTATCAACACCCGATATACCACAATCTTTACGGCATCCAGATGGGCGAGGATTATCGTTTTACAGGTGGGGTTACTTACCTGTTTTAAAAAGACACAAAAGGCATCATCCTCCCCTCACCCCTCCCATCAAGAGAGGGGAAATATTTATAGGGGATTCCCTCTCTCCTTGAGGCTGTGTCATAATGTCATTGCGAGGGAGCGCAGCGACCGAAGCAATCTGCAACTTATTGAAAAACAAGAGATTGCCACGCTCCCTTCGGTCGCTCGCAATGACAAAAAGAGGATTATGACACAGCCTCCTTGTGGGAGAGGGCCAGAGCCTGCCCCCGAAGGCTTTATCGGGGGGAAGGGGTAGTTGTCAAATGAAGAAGATATCTCTCTTTATAGCAGCAGTGTTGATGCTCATTGCATTTTCTCATTCCTACGGCATTGACAGAAAACTTCTGAATAAAGCAGGGTTGCAGGAAATAAAGCAAGAGGCCCCTGATTTCATTTTAGCCGCAGGCAATCAAACGATTAGCCTAAAGGGTTACACTGGCAGGGTGGTTGTTCTTCACTTCTGGGCAACATGGTGTAAACCTTGCAGGGAGGAGTTTCCCCTATTTGAGAAGATGTATCAAAGCTTCAATGATAAAAGTGTAGTGTTTTTGCCTATCGCCATAGATGCAAAGGCAACGCAGACAGAAATAGACGCCGTTGCGAAGGAGTTTGGGGCAAACTTTCCTGTATTCCTGGCAACATCAGGCAATGTTACTGATAAATACTGGACATGGGGTGTGCCAGTGACCTATTTCATTGATAAAAAGGGGTGGATTATCAGTAGGGCACTGGGTCAGAGAAAGTGGGACAGTCCAGAGGTGATGAGCTTGATAGAAAGTCTTTTGGCAGACTGACATGATTAAATCTACAAGGGAGGAATTAGTTTGATGAAAAGGATAATGCTTGCAATTTTACTTTTTACCTTATTTCCGGTTAGTGCTTTCAGCGAAGAGGCAGATATAATAAAGCTTGAGGATATTGTTGTTACTGGAACGAGGGAGGCAGAACCATTAAAGGAGACTCCAGCTACTGTCAATGCAATAAAGTCAGAAGAGGTCAAGGATGTGAAGGCTACGCATCCGTCTGAGATAATGAACAGGATTCCCGGCGTATGGATTAACTCAACAGGCGGAGAAGGACATATTACCTCAATCCGCCAGCCTTTAACGACAAATCCTGTTTATCTCTATCTTGAAGACGGCATTCCCATCCGTTCAACAGGCTTTTTTAATCACAATGCGCTTTATGAAGTGAATATGCCTGCTGCAGACCGCATCGAGGTGATTAAGGGCACAGGCACAGCGCTTTATGGAAGCGATGCAATCGGCGGCACCATAAATATTATGACAAAGGCGCCATCGCTAAAGCCTGAGATTGAGATAAATCCAGAGGTCGGCCAGTATGATTGGTATCGTCTGCTCATAAGCGGCAGCAATACATGGGGAGATGACGGGTTCAGACTTGACTTCAATTCAACCCATTCTGGCGGATGGCGGGAAAGAAAACTATATGACCGCTACTCTTCAACATTAAGATGGGACCACAATTTTTCAATGACAAGCAGCGCCAAGACAATAATCGCTTATTCCAATATTGACCAGGAGACCAGCGGCGGCGCGCCCCTTACAAAGGCAGACTATGATAATCGCCCATGGTACAACTACAACACATTTGATTATAGAAAGGTAGAGGCATTCAGGCTGTCAACCACCGTTGAAAAAGAGCTTGGGGAAAAGGCGCTGATAAGCACAATTCCGTATATCCGATGGAACAGGATGGACTTGCTTCCTGAGTGGGGAATATTTAAAAGCGGCGCCGGCTATGCAGGCTATGAATCTGCAACCCAGTTTTATTCTCTCGGGCTTCTAACAAAATATCGTCGGGACTTTGAGCCTTTGAGGAGCCGTTTTATTGTTGGTGTTGACCTTGACTATAGCCCAGGCTCTTATCAAGAAAAACGCCTCATTGTTTCAAGGGACGCTGCAACGCTTAAATACACCTCTTACACTTATGATACAAACACAGCCAATTATTATGACTACGATGCAACATTTGCCGGCGTGTCGCCATATACACAGGTGGAGTTTTCACCTGTTGAAAGGCTGCGATTTACTGTTGGGGCGCGTTATGATGACCTATCGTATGATTATACGAATAATCTCTCAACATCCACAAACCGCCCTGCATCAACAGAAAAGTCTTTTTCTCACCTGAGCCCAAAGGTTGGCGCAACCTGCGCTGTTACAGACGATGTAAGCGTCTTTGCGTCATACAATAATGGATTCCGCATACCAAGCACAGGTGATTTATTCAAGGCAGGCGGCACAGCCACAACAGCTGTTGACCTGAATCCGATTAAGGTGGACAGTTATGAGGCTGGATTAAGAAGCAAGGTGGGTGCGATATTTACCTTTGACACGACTGTTTACTATATGGAGAAAAAAGACGACATAGTGACCTACAAACCTGCTACCGGAGACTCTCAGAGGCTCAACGCAGGAAAGACAACGCATAAGGGCATTGAGATTGGAGTAGACGTTCAGCCGGTAAAAGAAATCGGCATGAATGTCAGCTATTCCTACGCAAAACATTACTATGACGAATGGAAGGTCTCAGCCACAAAAGACTACAGTGGCAAGGAGATGTCTGCTGCGCCGAGGCAGAATCTGAATATTCGGCTGGATTATACGCCAGAGTTTTTAAATGGCGGTTTGATGGAGCTGGAGTGGGTGCATCTCGGGAGCTACTGGATGGATGATGAGAATACAGAGAAATACGATGGCCATGACCTTATTAATGCGCGTGCTTCTTACAACCTAACGCCATTATGGGAGTTGTATGCAAAGGTATTAAATCTGATGGATAAGGCGTATGCAGACCGCGCTTCCAAGAGCGGTTCGAGCGAGGCGCTCTATGCGCCTGGCCAGCCGCAGACATTTTTTGCTGGGGTCGTGTATAACTGGGGAATGTAAAAGATGAAAAGTGCAAAGTTCAAAATGCGAAATGGAAATTGCAAAATAAAAAATATAAATCCCCCTTTATCCCCTCTTACAAATCCCCCCACCCCCCCTTTACTAAAGGGGGGCAGAGGGGGGATTATCCGGTGGATAGGATTTGCTGCAATTATTTTTTCCATTGCAGTCCATGCAGATTGTCTGGCAGGAGATACCTCCTTTGCCACCCCTTTCAGCATCAGTCATCCTGACAAAAAGGTTTCTGCGCCAGCTATAGCAGTTCATGAAGACAAGGTATACATTTCCTATATCAGGGAAGAAGGGGATGTGTATGTAACAGCATTGTCTACAGATGGAAAGAGCATTTTGCCGTCAGTGAAGGTGAATGATAAAAGTGTACCTGCCAATGGCATTCATCAAAGCCCGGGTCTTGCTCTTGGAGCAAAGGGTGAAATCTACATTATATGGGTCAGTCCGCGGGAAGAGGGTGAATTTGCAGCGGATATAAGATTTACGCGTTCTATGGACGGTGGCAGGACATTTCTGCCGTCCATAGTGATTAACGACAATCAAACGATGAGTTCAAGAGGATTTGAGTCCATTGCAGTCGGCAAAGACGGTGTCATCTTTATTTCATGGCTTGACGGCAGGGAGAAACTTGTCCCCGGTATCGAGTACGGGGCAGGCTCTGCGGGCATTAAGCAGGGAAGGCAGGGACTTTCATCCGCATATTTTGCCCGTTCTTCTGATGGGGGCAAGGTTTTTGAGAAGAATATAAAACTTGAGGATAATGCTTGTCCATGCTGTAGAACAGCGCTTGCTGTTGGACAGGATGGGGCAGTATATGTTTCATGGCGAAAGGTATTTGAAGGGGATATCCGAGACATGGTGGTTGCCAGCTCATCAGACTATGGCAGGACATTTAACCAACCCGTTGTCGTCAGCGAAGACAAATGGGCAATTCAGGGCTGTCCGCATCGCGGGCCGTCAATGGCTGTAGATGACAAAGGGCTTCTCTACTATACATGGTATACAGAGGGCAGCAATGGATTACCGGCAATATATCTGTCTATGTCTACAGACAGGGGCAAAACATTTACTGCCAAGCAAATGCTTCCAAGCGGCGACAGAGTTTTTCCTGACCATCCAAGGCTCGCTGTTAACAAGGATGGAATAGTTTATCTTGTATGGGAAGAAAAGACGCCTGTTCTAAGCAAGATAATGTTTGCAACATATAAGAGAGATAAGGGATTTTCTAAGCCAGAGCAACTGAGTCATGGGGTTAGACGGTCTTACGACCCTGTAGTTGTAGTTGGTATGGAGCGAGCCGACCATGTCGGCGTGAATGACGGCAACACGGTTGCCTTGGTCCAAAAAGTATATGTTATATGGGGACATGACGAGATAAGGTTTACAAGGACGGTCTTGAAAATAGGCAAAGAGCAAGGAGCAGAGAGCAAAGAGTGAAAAACTCTATGCTCCATGCCCTCTGCTATATGCCAAAGGGGGATTATGCTTGAAATTATACTCAAAGGCGGCATTGTAATGATACCGCTGATTGTATGTTCGATACTATCTGTCGCTATTATCATAGAACGGCTGATATTTTGGTCAAAGCAGAAGAAGGGGGCTATGCCGGAGGATATTCTGAAGATGGCTCAGGATGGAAAGTTTGATGAACTTGTTAAAGGAAGCAGTGACAGCAATTCTTCAATTTCAAAAATCATTTTAAGCGGGGTTAAAAATAAAAACACCTCTGCATCTCTTGCTATGGAATCTGCTGCAATAGAAGAGATTGCAAAAACGAAAAAATATCTTCCTGCGCTGGATACTATAATTACCCTTGCGCCGCTTCTCGGACTTCTCGGCACAATTGTAGGAATGATACAATCCTTTGACATAATGTCTGTTGCCGGCATTGGTCAGCCTCATGCGGTTACCGGCGGTGTAGCAGAGGCGCTTATTGCAACTGCGGCAGGCATTACAGTCGCTATTACGACATTAGTGCCGTATAACTATTTCCTCTCCAAAGTAGAGAGGGCTACTGAGGAGATGGAGAGGTATGCGGCAAGGATGGAGATGATTTTAAAGCAGTAACAAACGAAATCCCCTGATTATTAAGGGTCTCATAATACTAACTACATTCTTTTAGCTTTTTAAATCTAACCAGCCGATTTGTCATGCCCGAATGTTTCTATCGGGCATCCAGCGTCTTTTGTGATACCGGCTACAACAGAAAGACTCTGGATTCCCGCTTAAAGATTGCGGGAATGACAGCATGTGAAGTTTTTGATTTATGTCAATACAATTTTGAGACCCTTAATAAATCTCTCAGGAGCAGGTTTTGGTCACACTTGGAGACAGATTTAAAATCTGTCCCAAGTAGGCTAACCGGAGTATATTTTTAGATGAAAATTCGCTCATTCAAAAAACAGCCTAAAAAGGCAAGAATTGAGATTATACCGATGATTGATACTATGTTTTTCCTTCTGGTATTCTTCATGATTGCCACACTCTCCATGACTGTGATGAGGGGGATGCAGGTGAATCTGCCAAAGGCAGAGTCATCAAAAAGCGATGTGAAGGAAAATGTCTCTGTAACGCTAACCAAGGATGGCCGTATCTATTTTAATAAGCAGGAGATTCAAAGAACTGAGTTGACGACCATGCTTATTGCAGAGGCATCAAAAAACCCAGACATACTTGTAATGGTTAATGCCGACGAGGAAACAAGTCACGGAAGCGTTGTAGAGCTTATGGATGAAATAAAGATGGCTGGCATAACAAGGCTGGCTATAGCTACGAAAAAGCCAGTCCCTGCAAGCCTGCCCTCGAATGCCTTTATCGGGGGTTTTAAGCAGGGAAAAGAGAAAAAACCATGATTAATCGTCTCAAAATACCTTTTATAATTTCTCTCTTGTTTCACGGTGCGATTCTCACTTCAATTGCAGTTTTCTACAAACCTGCGCATGAGGCATTGATGGATGTCACACCCCTTGAATTTATACATCTGCAAGAAGATAAACCCGGTGTTAAAGCTGAGAAGGAAGCGCATCAAAAAGTTGTTCTCCCAAAAGAAATAAAGGCAACACCTCCGCCTCCAAAGATAGAAGAAGGCATGATGGAGGATATAGAGGAGATAACCCCTGCACCTGCCATAGAAGAAACCCTTGAAGAACTCTTGCCGCCTGCTGAGCATTCCGAACATTTGCACACAACGGAGCAGCTTCACACTGCTATTGAAACGCAAGCAGAAAGTGTTGTGGCTGTCTCAGCAAGAAGTGAAATGCCCGATATAACCGGCGAGATTAATAGATTTACGACTGTCGTCCGAACAAAGATAGAACAGGCAAAGTTTTATCCAAAATGGGCAAGAGATAGGGGGTATGAAGGCGTTGTCGGCGTATCCTTTGTAATAAAGCCTGACGGCAATGTCATAGGCATCAAAGTCGTTCGGCCATGCCATTGCGAGGTGTTAAACAAGGCAGCATGCGAGGCAATCATGAAGGCAGCGCCATTCCATCCAAGGCCAAAGGATGTAGAAGATGGAGAAATGGCAATGGAGATAGATATTGGATTCAGGTTGGAATAGCTATACTACCTCATACTGCTCCTGGTGCAGGCTGTTCACTGTCTTTATAACCACCTTTTTCTTGAAACTCTTTTCTAGTTCCTCTATTATTTGCTCGCTTTCTCCGTATAAAAGCTCAGCAATAACAGGATGCACATAAAGCGTAAGCTTACGTCTCCTCTTCGGCAGTTCTTTTATGAGTTCCCTGTAAATCTCCATTATTACGGTGTCCTTCGACCTTATAATACCGTTTCCTTCGCAGTATGGACATGGCTCACAGAGCATTTGATTTATGCTCTCCCTGCTCCTTTTCCTCGTCATTTCTATAAGGCCGAGTTCAGAGATTTTCAAAATGTTTGTCCGCGCCTTATCAGCCTTAAGAGCTTCCTTGAACGCACTGTAAACCTTTTCCCTGTTGCCTGCCTTTGCCATGTCTATAAAATCTATGACGACTATGCCGCCGATATTTCTTAATTTTAATTGATAGACAACCTCCTTTACAGCCTCCATATTTGTTTTAAGGACCGTTTCCTCTGAACTCTTCTTGCCAACATATTTGCCTGTATTTACATCTATGGCAGTGAGCGCCTCCATCTGGTCTATAACAATATACCCGCCTGATTTTAGCCAGACCTTTTTGGAAGACGCATCTGCGAGTTCTATCTCAATCCCGTATGCGTCAAAGATAGGCTCATGGGATTCATATAATTCGATACGCTCTCTGAGTTCAGGGAGAAAATCCTCTGCAAATCTTATCGCCCTTTCATATTCTGCTCTGTCATCTATAATCAGTTTATCTATATCAGCAGTAAATATATCTCTTATGGTTCGTAGTGTAAGGTCGGGTTCCTGATAGAGAAGATAAGGGGCGGATAACTTCTCCCGTTTTTTAAGTATCTCTCCCCATAGTTTTATGAGAAAATCCATATCCGATTTTATATCATCTTCTTTCATCCCTTCACATGCTGTCCGTATTATGAAGCCGGCGCCAGGAGGTCTCAGCCCTACAACAATATCTTTGAGCCTTCTCCTCTCTTTTTCATTCTCTATTCTTCTGGAAACGCCGATATGGTCATCCGTGGGTGTAAAAACAATATATCTGCCAGGCAGCGATACATGAGATGTTATCCTTGCCCCTTTACTTCCCATGGGTTCTTTTGCTACCTGAACCATGAGCTCCTGGCCTTCTTTCAAGACATCCTGAATGGGTGCGTGTCGAGACGGTCGTTCCCTTGTCTCTTCTGCTTCACTTGCAATATCTTCAAACTCATCAAACACTTTATAAATATCTGTTACGTGAAGAAACGCTGTCCTTTCCAGGCCTATATCAACGAATGCAGCCTGCATACCAGGAAGCACACGTACAACCTTGCCTTTATAAACATTCCCACTGAGGCCTCTATCCCTTGACCTTTCTAAATAAAATTCTACAAGCCTGCTGCCCTGCAAGAGCGCAACCCGCGCTTCATGGGGGTTGTAATTTATTATGATTTCATTTCCTGAACGCTTCATATAAGTTACCTGATTACACAGATTTAAAGACAGCTCTTTTCTCTATATGCATAATCTTTTGCCTTAGTTTGCGTAATTGTTTCGCCCCCCACTTTAGTCTTTAGTACCGGAATGAGACGGCTTTCATTATTAGATATACCAAGGAGATATGATAAAACCTCGTAAGGCCTCACATTCTCCTTTTCTCCTTTAACAATTGTCAGCTGTATAGTATTACTGTCTATGAGAGAGAGATTTTTAATAAGCGGTCTTATGTTTATAGTTTTTTGTTTTCCGTGTCTTTCTTTATGAACAATAATCGTATCTCTTGTCATAAGCTGGTCTATAAGCCCATTTAGCCACTTGCCATTTGTAGAAAAAAAAGGACTATTCTCCAAAAATGCCAGATAGGTTGTCTCTATAGCAGTTGGCACAGAATAAGGTTTCAGTGAAATTTGCTGTGCCTCTATAATCTTTATCCCACAGGGCAGAGCTTTATTCAATCTTTCACTGATTTCATCTGACCTAATGTATTCCAACAATTCCAAATCTACATCTTCTGCAATACTTTCTATCCCTACTGGAAGCGGCGCACTAAATATTATCTTAGGAAGCGGATGAAAACCTGAAGAATAGGCTATGGGTATTCCTGCCCTTCGTATTGCTCTGGAAAATACTGTTACAAGTTCAAGATGGCCGAGGTATTTCAAGCTATCTGTCTTGGAAAAGGTCAGCCGGATTTTATGAGTAGGCAGTAAGGGGTAGGCAGTAGGCAGCAAACTCTTTTGATTCTTACTGCTTACTGCATACTGCAGACTGCTTACATTCTTTATCACCTTATGGTCGCACACACCGCACACACTGCATTTATCTGTCTTGCAGTCAGGAGTTTCTTCCTTCCTCAGAGACCTTTCATATTCTTTATATAAGAATTCCTTATCTACCCTTGTATTAAGATGTTGCCAGGGAAATATCTCGTTTCGCTCCCTCCTTCTGTAAGTATAAAATTCAGGGTCAATTCCAGCATCTTTAAATATCTTTCCCCAGACATCAAACCTGAATTGTTCTCCCCAGCTATCAAAACGACAGTTAGCATCAAATGCTGTTTTTATAACACTTGAAAGTCTTCTGTCACCTCTGGAAAATACGCCCTCCAAAAAACTCATCCTCGTATCATGCCATTTAAAGTCAAGCCGCTTCTTTTTAAGCTCTTGTTTCAGGAACGATTGCCTCTCCAATGAATCTTCAAGCCTTATCTGAGGCTCCCACTGAAATGGTGTGTGTGGTTTTGGTATAAACTGAGACACGCTGACATTCACTGTAGGCCTGAACCTACCACTTTCCCCAGCCTCCTGAACCCTGCGGGAGAGTTCAACAATTCCCCTGATGTCGTCTAAAGTCTCTGTAGGGAGTCCTGTCATATAATATAGTTTTATTGCCCTCCATCCTGCTTCAAAGGCATTCCTGGCGGTTTCTATGAGCGCTTCTTCTTGAATGCCTTTATTTATCACATTTCTGAGCCTTTCGCTTCCTGCCTCAGGGGCCATGGTAAAGCCGGTCTTTCGCACCTTTTTTATCTCTTCAATAAGTCGTTGATTGAGCGTGCCGACACGTAAAGAAGGGA
>MGQA01000012.1:0-7466 GCA_001797665.1 Deltaproteobacteria bacterium GWF2_42_12
TTTGTGCATTCACTTAGGATACCTTCCTTTCCTAAGTGTTGCACTTCCTTGTTGAACTGGGGCATTGATTTTTACGGATTTAAGATGTTATTGACAGGCATATAAAATATGTGTTAATTTATGCCTGGAGGTGATGCGTATGAGAACTACATTGGAGATTGACGAAAGGCTTTTAAATGAGGCTATCAAGCTGACAAAGATAGGAACAAAGAGGGAATTGATTAGGGTATCTTTGGAAGAATTAATCCGGCAGAAGAGGATAGAAAGACTTATATCAAGTCTTGGAAAATTTCCCCTGAAATTAACTCCAGAAGATATTGAAAGGATGAGAAAGGATGAGTAGCAACTTGGTGTTGATAGACACCTCGGCATGGATTCATGCCTTGCGGCCTAACGGTTCTCCACAAATAAGAGAAAAGGTAAGAAATGTATTAAAAGAAAGGATGGCTGCTTCTACAGAATTGATTATCCTTGAGCTGGCAGGCGGCGCAAAGGAAAAACATGAATATGAAGAACTTATGGATGATCTTTTAGCGCTCTACCAACTTCCTGCCGATGAAGATGTATGGAGACTCGCTTTTGATCTGCATTTTGAACTCAGAAGAAAAGGTGTTTCTGTGCCGTCTACCGATATACTTATTTCCGCAGTTGCTATTAAAAATAAATGCGCCTTGCTCCATCATGACAAACACTTTGAGCTAATAGCGAGACATACTTCTTTAAGATTATTATGAAAAACCATTCAATCACAACCGACATTATCTCCCAGCACGGCCTTACACAAGAGGAATACAAGAAGATTTTGGATGTACTGGGAAGGGAGCCCAATATGCTTGAGCTTGGCATATTCTCGGTCATGTGGAGCGAGCATTGCTCATACAAATCATCTAAGGTGCATCTTAGAAATTTTCCAACAACAGGGAAATATGTATTGCAGGGCCCAGGTGAGAACGCAGGTATTGTGGATATTGGCGATGGTTTGGCAGTTGCGTTTAAGATGGAATCTCATAATCATCCTTCCTACATTGAGCCTTATCAGGGCGCTGCAACAGGCGTAGGCGGAATATTAAGAGATATTTTTACAATGGGCGCAAGGCCTATTGCATCTTTAAATTCCCTCAGGTTTGGCTCATTTGAACACCCTAAAACAAAATACTTGCTAAGCGGCGTTGTTTCTGGGATTGCTGGCTACGGAAACTGCGTAGGGGTGCCCACAGTTGGTGGCGAGGTATATTTTCACGAGTCGTATAACGGCAATTGTCTTGTAAATGCCATGACAGTCGGTATAATGAAAACCAGCAAAATCTTTAAAGGCATTGCAACAGGTGTTGGGAATCCTGTTATGTATGTTGGTTCAAAAACAGGGAGGGATGGCATTCACGGCGCTACTATGGCATCAGATGTATTTGGCGAAGGTGGAGAGGAGAGGCGTCCCACTGTTCAGGTTGGAGACCCATTTACTGAGAAGCTCCTGCTTGAGGCATGCCTTGAGGTATTCAAGACAGACTATATTGTAGGCATACAGGATATGGGTGCAGCAGGTCTTACTTCATCATCTGTAGAAATGGCGTCGCGCGGCAATACGGGCATTGATATTGATGTATCGAATGTGCCGAGGCGTGAAGAGGGCATGACGCCATATGAAGTCATGCTTTCAGAATCCCAGGAGCGGATGCTCATGGTAGTAAAAAAGGGGTGTGAAGATAAGGTAAAGGAGATTTTCCATAAATGGGATTTAGAGGCAGTTGCTGTAGGTATGGTCACAGATAGTGGACTGCTGCGCATTGCTGAAAGGGATGAAATAGTTGCTATGATTCCTGTAAAATTTTTGACTGATAAAGCGCCTGTATATAAAAGGGCGTTAAAGATGCCAGACTGGCAAGATACTGTCCAGAGCCTTAATCTTAAAGATATCCCTGAGCCAGTGGAAAAGATGGAAGTTGAGAAGATGAGAAGTTTGGAAGATGAGAAAAAAAACTCAACCTCTCAACCTCTTAACCTCTCAACCTCTGATATTTTGCTCAAACTCCTTTCGTCTCCCAATATTGCGAGTAAGGAATGGATTTATCGTCAATATGACCATATGGTCAGGACAGATACGGTTGTTTTGCCAGGCTCTGATGCAGCAGTGGTGAGGATAAAAGGCACTCAAAAGGCCCTGGCAATGACCGCTGACTGCAACAGCCGTTATTGCTATCTTGACCCATGGACAGGAGGCGCAATTGCCGTTGCAGAGGCGGCAAGGAATCTTGTCTGCTCAGGCGCTAAACCCATTGCGCTTACCGACTGCCTTAATTTTGGAAACCCTGAGAGGCCAGAAATCATGTGGCAATTTGAACAGTCTATTTTGGGTATGACCGAGGCATGTAAACGGTTTGATATACCTGTGATAAGCGGAAATGTAAGCCTTTATAATGAAACATCAGGCGCTTCCATATATCCAACGCCAACAGTGGGTATGGTTGGCTTGATAGAAAATGTTGGTCAGCATGTAACCCAGTGGTTTAAGACAGAAGGGGACGTTATAATTTTGTTGGGTGACACCAAAGAGGAGCTTGGTGGAAGCGAATATCTTAAAATTATGCATAAGCTTGATAAAGGCAAGCCGCCGCATTTAGATTTAAATGCAGAGAAAAGGGTTCAAGAGGCTTGTTTGGAGGCGATTCAGGATGGTATAATAAAATCTGCGCATGATTGCTCGGAGGGCGGCATTGCAGTAGCGCTGGCAGAGTGCTGCATATCTTCATCGTATGATCCTATTGGAGCAGAGATTACATTACCTGGATTGGGGACAGATTTAAAATCTGTCCCCAGTGTCAGAACCGATGCGCTCCTGTTCGGCGAAAGTCAATCAAGGATAGTGGTGAGCATAGCAAGAGAAGATGTGGCAAGATTTATGTCTATAGCGGATCAATTTGGGATTCCTGCGATTGTTATCGGGAAGGTGGGAGGAGAGCGATTGAGAATCAATGGGATAATTGATTCATCACTTGATGAATTAAAAGCAGCATGGACAGGCTCTCTTGAGAAGTTACTGAAGGGGTAATATGTTTGACAAATATAAAGACGAATGCGGCGTGTTCGGGATATTCGGTCATCCAGAGGCTGCCAATTTAACATACCTTGGCCTTTATGCGCTTCAGCACAGGGGGCAGGAAAGCGCAGGGATTGTCTCATCTGACGGATACCAGCTACATTCCCATAAGGCAATGGGTTTGGTGGCTGATATATTCAGAGAGGATGTTTTGAGGAAGCTCTCTGGCCATGCTGCAATCGGCCATGTGCGATATTCAACTACAGGTGAAAGCCATCTAAAGAATGCCCAACCTTTTGTCGTTGATTACGCAAGGGGCGGGATTGCGGTTGCGCATAATGGAAATTTAGTGAATGTAAGATTGTTGCGAGATGAGCTTGAGGCATATGGTTCGATATTTCAGTCAACGATGGATACAGAGATTATCGTTCACCTCGTTGCTACATCAAGGGCAAATAACTTGACTGATAGGATTGCAGATGCGCTCAAGCAGGTGAAGGGTTCATACTCTCTGGTATTCCTTACAGGCAATCAGATGGTTGCTGTCCGAGATCCGAATGGATTCAGGCCACTTGCCCTCGGCAGACTTAAGGATGCATGGGTGATTGCCTCTGAGACATGCGCATTTGACCTTATTGAGGCTGAATATGTAAGGGATATAGAACCAGGAGAGATGCTTCTCATAGATAGATTTAAACCCAAATCATTCAGACCGTTTGACAAGGCGCCGTATACTCCGTGTATATTTGAGTTTATTTATTTTGCTAGACCTGATAGCCATATATTTGGCGCTAATGTATATAATGTAAGGAAAAATCTTGGAAGAGAGTTGGCAAAAGAGTATCCGGTAGAGGCAGACATAGTGATACCTGTGCCTGATTCCGGTGTGCCTGCTGCCATAGGATTTTCTGAGGAAGCTAAGATTCCCTTCCAGATGGGTTTAATCAGAAATCACTATGTGGGCAGGACGTTTATTGAGCCAAAAGACGCGATAAGACATTTTGGCGTAAAGATAAAGCTTAATGCTGTTAAGAGTATTTTAAAAGACAAAAAGGTTGTGGTTATAGATGACTCGATTGTAAGAGGCACAACCAGCCGAAAGATTGTAAGGATGATTAGGGATGCTGGGGCAAAGGAGGTGCATATGAGGATAAGCTCCCCTCCGACTATTTGTCCGTGTTTTTATGGCATAGACACACCTACAAAAAAAGAGCTTATTGCATCTTCCCATATGATTGAAGAGATAACTACCTATATCACAGCAGACTCTCTGAAATATCTGAGCATTGAGGGACTGTATAAGGCTGTTTCAGAGTCAGGCGGCAGTTTCTGTGACGCATGCTTTACCGGAAAATATCCTGTAGAATTTCCTTTTGAAGGTAAAGAACCGCAAATGGCGTTGTTTAAATAACTGCTGAATCATGCTATATAATTCAACAATAGGTAAAACCCCAGCTTTGCTGGGGGACTCGCAGAGTTTGACATTTACAGGATTGTGCTTTGCTCCGCTATAAATATTTCGGTTCTCACTGTTGTCATGCCCGAATGGTTCTATCGGGCATCCAGTCATAAAATATGGATTCCCGCTAAATACATGCGGGAATGACGATTCGATGGTTTTGATTTTAACAGATTGCGATTAGCCCCCTTTGAGGGGGCAGCAATCATAAAACCTCCGGCTTTGCCGGAGGATACTTATTAAAATTAAGAGATGCGGAGCGATGAGTAAAGAATCAGACCAAATGAAATCCCACTCCCTGATTAAGACCCCCGATAGAGACATTCGAGGGCATGTCTTTAGGGACAAGCTTCTTAAAATCATCAAAGAAAAGTCCTACGAAAAAAAAGAAGTCACGCTCGCCTCCGGCAAAAAAAGCGACTTCTATATTGACTGCCGTCAGACAACCCTTCATCCAGAAGGCGCCTATCTTGTTGGAAAGATTCTTTACCAAATGATAATTGAGGCAGGTCTTGATATAGAGGCTGTTGGCGGCCCTACAATGGGCGCTGACCCGATTGCTACTGCTATATCAGTGGTAAGTCAATTTGAAGGCAAACCCCTTCCAGCGTTTATTGTTAGAAAAGAGCCCAAAAAACATGGCCTCGGCCAGTGGATTGAAGGCAAGAAAAATCTTGCAAAAGGAGCAAAGGTTGCTATAGTTGAAGACGTAGTAACAAGCGGAAGTTCATCTCTTCAAGCAGCAAAAAGGGCTGAGGAAGAAGGCCTGAAGGTTGTCGCTATTTTCGCAATCGTTGACCGAGAAGAGGGTGGCGCAGAGAAGATAAGAGATGCAGGTTATAATTTTAAGGCGATATTTACTAAGAGGGATGTTACCGGAGGGTAAAATGAAACAAGTGTTTAGTGGTCAGTGGTCAGTGGTCAGTGGTCAGAAGATAGGAAAAGAAGTTAATAAGAAGACCTGTCTGCGTGCGGACACGCACAGGCAGGTAAGAAGCTGGGAAGATAAGAAGGTAAGAATTCTTAACTTCTCAATTTCTCAACCTCTCATCTTCTGTTTTTTACTGTTCACAATTTTTACTGGTTGTGCTTCAAAGCAAGAGGAGGTAAAACCTTCACTCGGATATTTCGAGGTATTAAATCAAATGACAAAAAGTAAAAAGGTTATTGAAAGCCTTGAAAGTAAATTGTTTATATACGCCACCTATAAAAACTGGGCCTTGCGAGAGGCGTATGTGGATGAATATGCAAGGCGATACAGGATGGATTCTTTGCAGAAGGAAGGGCTTATTTCTTCAGAAAAGGAGATAGATGAACAATTCAATGAATTCTTCATTGCAGTATACACGCCGGTTGATAAGTGGAATGATTTTATCGCTTCAGACTCTATCTGGAAGATTTTTATGGAGGATGTTGATGGTAACAGAGTAACCCCCGTTAAAATAAAAAAGGTTGATGCTGAGAGCCCTCTTATAAAAGAGTTTTACCCATATCTTGACCCGTGGAGTTCAGGTTATATTATAAAATTTCCCAAATATACAATCTCTGGCGATAAACCATTTCCAGACGAGGCAGAAGGTTATTTGAAACTTATTGTAACCAGCGTGGTAGGGAGCGCAGAACTGGAATGGCAACTTCAGTCAGAAAATAGATAATAAATAGTAAGGAGTAAGCAGCATTAATACAGTATGGAGTAGGCAGTAAGGAGTATGCAGTAAAAACATGAAACTTTCCTGTCTTCTGTCTACTGCTTACTGCCGGCTTGTACAAAAAGGGGGTTCTATGCGCAAGATTTTTTTTATTGTTTTTGCCTTATTTTCTGCCTACTGCCTGCTGCCTGCTGCCTGTTCTTTTGCAGAGATAGGTAGCGTAACCAAAGGGAGTGGCGCTATATATTTCAAGGCCAAAGGTGAAAAGAAATGGATTGTGGCAGAGGTGGATATAGAGATAAATGAAGGCGATAGAATAAGGACAGGGACTGATGGGAGGATGGAGCTTCTATTGCAAGATGGGAGCAAACTTTCTATTGGAAATAATACAGAGATGGAGATAACGAGGTTTTTGATTGATAAAGACAAGAGGAGCGGAACAATCTTTCTTATCAAGGGAAAACTCAGGGCAATAGTTGCCAAATTTTCAGGCAGAACAGATATGAAGGTTAAAACCCCAACTGCTGTGGCAGGTATAAAGGGGACTGATTTTATAGTTATGAATGAAGGCAAGGCTAATGTCTTGTTTGGTCAGGAAGGGGCTGTTGCCGTAAAAGGCAAAGATAAAGAGACAGTTGCCCTTTTGCCGAATACAATGACAGAAAATACTCAAGGGCATATGCCAATAACCCCTGTTAAGGTGGAACCAAACACGCCGCTTGCTGATGCAAGAAAGCAGCTTGAGGCAGTAACTGATGTGGATGCGTCAGTAGAGTGGCAGGCAACAGGAAATCTGCCCATTATACTTGCAAGATGGAATATAAATTATGGGCATTATCTTGTTGACAGCGGCAAATATAAAGAGGCATTAGAGGTTTTTCAGATAGCAGCAGATTTAACAGATGTGCCTGAAATGGGCGCTGAAAGCCGTATTCAAAGGGGAAGTGTCTTTTCAAGAAACTTAAGCCTATACCCAGAGGCATTGAAAGAATATCAGCTCATACTTGATAAATATCCTCAGCTACCACAGGCTGAAAATGCGCTTTTTTCCATTGGAATTATATATAAAGATATGGGTGACAGGGAAAAGGCAAAGTCATATCTTCAGAAATATCTTAAGCAATATCCTCAGGGTAAACACATATACACAGTGGAAACACTTATCAATGAACTTGATAAGGAAGAAGAAAAACAGTGAGCCCAGTTTTGAAGCTATCTGTATAAAAATGGGGCAACGGTTCTATGGGAGCAGGTGTTTTATATTGAAAGGAGGCTTCTAACAGGGTGACAAAAAAACCAGGGTTGTTATCAAGCAGATTCTGGA
>MGQA01000012.1:7515-11689 GCA_001797665.1 Deltaproteobacteria bacterium GWF2_42_12
CAAAATAAGGCTACCTTTTATTGAGGGAATTGATGAAAAGGCAAGTGACGCAAGATTTAAGGCAAGAGGCCAGCTCTCTCCTTCAAGCGAAGTAGTTATAGTTGCCATAGATGAAAAAAGTATAAATAAACTTGGTCGCTGGCCCTGGCCGAGAACAACAATGGCAAAACTTATCAATGAACTTACACATGCCAAAGTTGTTGCCTTTGATGTGGTCTTTTCAGAGCCAGAAACTAAACAGAGGGATAATTCGCTTGGAAGCGCTGTTAGGAAGGCTAAAAATGTAGTCTTAGGATATTTCTTAAGAGAAGAAGCTACAGAACTACCTCATGCCGCATCTATAAATCAGCTTGAACGCTCAAAGATAAAGTTTCTGAAGACTATCGGTGAGGTTGAAACTATCCCTGTTCCAGAACTTCCTGGCCTTGAGGCAAATATCCCTGTAATAGGAGCGGGCGCAAAAGGTTTCGGACTTTTTAATATCTTTCCTGATGAGAACGATGGTGTTGTAAGAAGGGCGCAGCTTTTATTCCTATATCAGGGCGAATTATATCCATCCCTCGGCCTTGAGGCGCTCAGGCAATACTATGATAGCAATAGTGTGTTAACCCTTGCATCATATGGAGTAGATAGTCTATTTATAAACGATAAAAAAATTCCTACAGATGAATCAGGACGTCTGCAATTAAACTTTTACGGTCCAGGCGGGACATTTAAAACCTATTCAGCGGTTGACATCGTAAATGGTAAGATACCCAAAAATCAGATTGAAAATAAGATTGTCTTTATAGGCGCAACTGAAAAGGGTATTTATGACCTAAGGGTAACACCAGTTGACCCGGTTTATCCTGGCGTTGAGGTTCATGCAACAGTTGCTGCGAATGTGATTGAGCAAAGGTATCTTACTTATGACAGCAGGGTAATTGCCTTAGATGTGTTTTTAATGATTTTCTTGCCCATAGGCCTTTGTCTGGCCATCACATGGGTCCACAGGACTTTTATAAGTCTTGCCATATTCCTAACATTTCTTTCATTCCACATAATTATAAACTTTTACCTTTTCTCTTCATATAATCTTGTGCCAAGCGCTGTGTATCCTTCCTTAAGTGTGCTATTCGCCTATCTTATGGCAGAGGCATACAGAAATATCGTTGTTGAGAGCAAAAGCCGTTTTCTGAGAAAGGCATTTGGAACATATGTCTCTCCTGAGCTTGTTACAGAGATATTGAAAGACCAGGATAGATTAAAACTCGGCGGGGAAAAGAGGGAGATAACCACCTTATTTTCCGATATAAGGGGGTTTACCTCGTTATCTGAAAAACTCTCACCAGAAGAATTAGTTGCGCTCTTGAATGAGTATCTGAGCCCTATGACAAAGATAGTCTTAGAAGAAAAGGGAACTCTGGATAAATATATTGGCGATGCGATTATGGTTTTATGCAATGCGCCGCTTGACCTTCCTAATCATCCTGAAAAGGGATGTGATATTGCGCTTCGCTGGATAAGAGAATTGGAACAATTGAATGGGAGGTGGCAGGAAAAAGGTTATCCACCCCTTGGCATAGGCATAGGTATAAATACAGGCGAGGCAGTAGTAGGCAATATGGGTGCTGAACTAAGATTTGATTATACTGCTATTGGAGACACAGTGAATCTGGCATCCCGGCTTGAAGGTATGAATAAATTGTATGGCACTGCTATTATAGTTAGTGAAAACACGCACAGGCTTGCAAAAAACAAATTTCTTTTCAGAGAGCTTGATATGGTGAGGGTAAAAGGAAAGGAGAAGCCAGTAGCAATTTATGAGTTATTGGATTCACTACCTGCCAGTGCAGCAAAAGACGAGCTTGTAAACTCTTTTTCTGAGGCGCTTAATCTTTACAAGAACCGCAGGTTTGAAGAGGCAAAGATAAAATTCTCTGCTATACTGTATAAGTTTCATGAAGACGGACCTTCAAAATTATACGTTCAGAGATGTATAGATTATATAACAGCATCTCCATCTGCTGATTGGGATGGGGTTTATATAGCAAAGACAAAATAGAAATTAATTATGGTGCGTAAGATTATTTTAATCCCTTTCTTTCTTTTCTTCTTATCCACGCAATCTTTTGCAGCAACAGTAATCATTGAAGGGGATATGAATGAGTTTGTTGAGATTGAGCAGAATCAGAGTTTTACAATTCCATCCTCAGGATTAAAAAAACTTGTCTTCCGCTTTGCAAATCCTACATCATTTGCCAGTCCGACTGTTAAACAGGAAGTGAAGGACTATAGTCTTGCATATAATCCAAAACCATCTTCCGTAGAAGCAGAAACCGATAGCTTTGGAAATAAATTTACCAAGGTTACATGGCTTAATATCAATAGAAATGCGGAGATAAATGGTAAATTTGCTGTTGCAATGAATATAAGCCTTAAAGAATTGGTTAGCGCAGCGCTATTCCCATTAAAAGAGATAGACCAGAAAGAAAAAAGATTTCTCAGCGTAACGCCGCTTGTGCAGGCTGATAATCCACGCATCAAAGAATTGGCCAATAATCTATCAAAAGGGGCAAAGACAGAAGAATCAGCTGTAATCCAGATTTTGAACTGGGTGGTTGATAATGTCAAGTACACTACCAATCCTCCCCAGTATGATGCCATTTATACCCTGGATACAGGGACAGGCAACTGTCAAAATTTTTCGCATCTGTCAATAGCGCTTTTAAGGGCTGTTGGAATACCTGCAAGGATTGTGGGTGGCATTACTCTCAGCAAATCATGGAAGGTGCCTCTGAAGAATGGAACACTTGTCCAGAGCATAGGCCAGGGCGGCCATGCATGGCTTGAGGTCTATTATCAAGATATTGGCTGGGTTCCCTATGATGCCCAGCAGAGTCATTTATTTGTGAGTCCAAGACATATAAAGCAGACAATAGGACTCGATGCAAAAGATATAAACGATTCATGGCTTGCCTCGCCAACACTTCCCCCGTTTAGAGAGGATATCCAGGCAAACTTTGTCAGAGATGATATAAAGCTATCTTTAAAGGATATAAAAACAAACCCATCCAACTACATCCTCACAAACGCAATAATAGCCCATGTAGCAAAACCAGTTATAGAGGTTCCCCCTGTAGAAAAACCAAAACCCAAACCGCCTAAGGTCATGGAAAGGATAGAGTTTGGTAATATGGCCTTTCCATCTTTCGTTGATATATTTACTAAGTCAAAAGGGGAAGAGCTTGGCTATAAGACTTTGGATAAGGAGACTGCTGAATATGTTACTTCTGAATATACATATGCGCAGGCCTTTAGCATAGAAAGACCCTTGCGTATTGACGAGATAAATTTAGCGATGCACAAGTTTGGGGGTAGGGCAGGCAGCCTCTGGATAGATGTGGTTAAAGATGAGAAGGGTAAGCCGAGTATGGAAGGAATAAGGAGTTATCCGCTTAATCTTGATACAATAAAATATTTTCCAGGCTATCAGTGGTTTCCTTTTAAATTTTCTAAAGAATCTCCTGTCTCCCCGATGGGCCCCCTCATTGAGGGGGACAGGGGGAGGCAGGGGCAGGCTTCTGATAATCCTGTTGTAGCGCCGGGACGTTACTGGATAATTTTAAGGCGTTCTAAAGATGCGATTGTAAACTGGTTTTATATCCCTGGCAATCCCTACGGAGACGCAGATGATACCCTCTCAACTGCTCAGGGAATAGACTGGTCAAATATATTGAATTATGACTTTAATTTTAAGGTAACAGGGATGTATGTAGAATAAATATTTGGAGCAAGGCAACCGTGTTGCCGTAGAAACGCCGACCGTATCACGCTTAGCATGAAACGGTCGGCTTGTTCCACATTAAAGGAGAAAACAGGTGAAGGTCTTTACAGAAGACGAATTAAAGCAGTATGATGGCAGCCAGAAAGGAAAGGCAATATACTTTGCATATAAGGGCAAAGTATATGACATTACAGATAGCCCATTATTTTTGGATGGGCTGCATTTTGAGCATTATGCAGGTAATGATCTCACTGATTATATGGCCGATGCCCCGCACAAAGATGAGGTTCTTGAAAATTTAAGAATAGTTGGTGAATATAAGCCAAATCAATCATAGTTTTTGATTGTTTGGTCAAGCATGTAAGCCTGTGTGGGAGTTGAGGCATAAATGGCTTTATACGCCTCATA
>MGQA01000013.1 GCA_001797665.1 Deltaproteobacteria bacterium GWF2_42_12
TAATGATTATCCAGAATAACCCAGTCTTCAAGCTTCCAGCCGTGATTATTGCAGGATTTCAACAAAGATATTAGCAACCTTTCCTTTGCATTGTCATCAAGCAGCCTCAACTTTTTAACTGTTGATGCGGTAATGAAATATTTTGCTCCCGGGCGATATAAGTGCGGTGGAGTGTGAAGGTAAGTTTTATATTCTTCCATAATTCACGGCAACACGGTTGCCTTGCTCCATAACGGCAACATGGTTGCCTCGCTCCATAACGGCAACATGGTTGACTTGCTCCATATACTACTGGCACTCATCCTTTATAATCTCTCCATCTTTGAAACATACGCGCCGGTCAGCGTAGCTTGCAATATCCGCCTCATGAGTTACCATGACAATAGTAATATGCTTTTCTTTATTCAATTGTTTAAATAGCGTCATAAGTTCAGCGCTTGTTTGTGAATCGAGATTGCCTGTCGGTTCATCAGCCAGTATGATGGATGGATTGTTGACAAGCGCCCTGGCTATGGCTACTCTCTGCTGCTCGCCGCCTGACAACTGATTGGGTCTATGGTATTCCTTACCTTTGAGGCCTACAGCGCTTAAAACAGCAATGCCCCTTTGCAGCCTATCTTTTGATGATAAACCATTGTATAAGAGAGGAAGTTCTACATTTTCAATTGCAGATATCCTTGCAAGCAGGTTGAAACTCTGAAATACAAAACCTATCTTCTTATTGCGTATTACTGCCAGGTCATCTTTATCCAGGCTGCCCACCTCTTGTCCTTCTAAGAAATACCTCCCATCAGTTGGCACATCAAGACAACCAAGGATATTCATGAATGTGGATTTTCCAGAGCCTGATGGCCCCATAATTGCGACAAACTCTCCCCTGTCTATCGCAAGAGAGACGCCCTTTAATGCAGGAAAATCTACATCCCCCATCTTGTACTTCTTTGCTATATCAATGACTTTTATGAATTCTGCCACGTCGCTTTGCTCCACTGTAAAATGAAAAATGCAAATATTAAATTGTAAATTTTATTTATTCCATTTCCTATTTTACAATTTGCAATTTGCACTTTTATAGAGTCTATCTTATGAACCTGTGAAAGCCAGGCACCCCGGTTTTACTGGACTCTGATTTTTTTATTGTTGTGTCTATGATTACCTCATCGCCTTCTTTAATGTTTCCCTCCACAAGTTCAGTATAATTGCCATCGGTAGCGCCTATTTTTACGCTAACCGGCTTTATGTGGCTATTACTTAAAACCCAAACCTTTGCGCCCTTTTCCTGATTTGCTAATTTTTGGGTTGTATCTTCATCAGGCCTAAATCGAAGCGCAGCATTTGGCGCCTTAAGAACATTGTCTTTTCTGAAGGTTAGTATAGACACATTTGCAGTCATGCCTGGCTTAAGTTTTAATTCCTTGTTAGCCACTTCAATAATCACATCATAGGTAACCACATTCTGCACTATTATGGGTGCATTTCTAATCTGAGAAACCTTACCTTCAAAAATGATTTCAGGATATGCATCCACTGTAAATGTGGCATCCTGTCCTACTTTGACAGCGCCTATATCTGCCTCATCTACATTGGTATTGACCTGCATCTTCGTTAAATCCTTGGCTATGGTAAAAAGCGTTGGCGTCTGAAATGATGCAGCAACTGTTTGGCCCACATCAACATTTCTGGAGATTACAATACCGTCAACAGGTGATTTGATAACTGTATATTCCAGATTCACCGTAGTTAGCTCCAATGCCGCCGCATGCTGCTCTACTTGTGCCTCGCTTGATTTTAATTGGGCTACGCTCGAATTATAAGCCGCTTCTGCGCTGTCCTTTTCACTGTTGGCGATAAGGCCTTCGTTAAATAATTTGGTCACCCTTTCAAGTCGTTGTTTTTTGTCAAAAAGGTCTGCCTTTGCCTTTTCAACATTGGCTTGTGCATTTATGAGGTTCGCCTTTGCCTGGTCTCTCTGGGCAATAAAGGTCTTCTGGTCAAGAGTTGCAATAACCTGTCCTTCTTTCACTACAGAATTAAAGTCTGCGAAAAGCTCCTTTATTGTGCCAGAGACCTGACTGCCCACCTGAACAGTGATAACTGCATTGAGCGTGCCTGTTGCTGATACATGGGATTCTATAGAGTCCCTCTCCACCTTTGCGATTTTGTATTTGATAGTTTCATTATCAGCCATGAACCAGAAATACCAAGCTGCGAAACCAGTACCTGCAAGCACGATCACAAGGATTATTATCTTTTTCAATTTCAACCTCTCCTAAACTTGATCAAATTGTGGTGGCAGGAGTTTCCTCCTGCCACTGAAGATATTACCATCAGGAGGTAACTTCTGACGGCACGGAATTGTGTCTCATGTTATCGATGCTCGCATGGATGCTGGTTTTGGAAGCTCGTAATCCAGCTTCTATCTTCGAGATTCCAGCCTCGATACGAGTTTCAACAACGCCCCGCTTAGCGGGGCAACGACAAACCAGCTTCTATTTCAGCTCACCCCGCTCAGCGGGGCTCACCGGTTGCTTAATGCCTATGATGCTGGCAATACCCGCAAATACAAGCCCTGCCAATAAAGCAATTACGCCTATGATTGTAAAATTATATGCCCACATCATTCCAAATACACCGCCAAGATAGAGCATCCCAGAATGAAAAACCGCGCCTGTTAAAAAAAGTATGCTTAACAACTTTTTGAAGTTTGCAGGGATAGCAAGTGTGAGCAGCACAACCCCTGCGGCAATATTAAGCAAGGCCTCGAGATTGCCGTGGGCATGAGGGCCTCCTGCAAGTAGAGACAGATTTTTTGAATTTTTTGTGAAATTAAATATGCTTACTGTAGCCTGGCCAATGACCTTATTTGGGCTATTGGCCCCCTTGAATCCTTTAAAGTCGTTTCGCAGGCCTTCTTGAACTTTATCTACCACCTGCGCTGTATCTCCCATAGTTTTCAGATTTGCCCCTAACTGCGGCACTAACAGCACAGGCCCTAAAAGCGCTGTCATCGCAAGATAGATAAAACCAAAAACGATGTTAACCTTTCCATTCATAGTTGCCTCCTTTTCCCCCTTCCTCCCCTTTAAGGGGAGAGGTATGATGGGGTGTTATGGGTTTTGAGAAGTGAGTTCTTTCCACTCCTCTCCTGTAAAGGTTTTACTGCCGTGGATCATAGAGCCGATTATACCATGCCTTTCTACAAATTCATGGATAAATACAGCAGATATATGGGCGATAATGTAAAGAATTATAAGAATGTATCCTGTCGCATGCCAAGCCAATAGCGCTGATTCATCCCTCAGATCTTCAGGCGTGTTCAAAACAACAACGCCGGTTATCACCTGCATACTTGCAAGAAAGAAAAATACAGCATATATGAGACCTGCAAAGGGGTTGTGAGACATATACAAGGGAGGCGCTCCCTTTAAGAATTGCGCATAGTAATGCAGTGTGTCAGTTAAAACCTTACGTTGGCCTGCTGTTAATGGCAAAAGGTCACGCCAGCTTGCTGAAGGCGGGCCAATAAAAAGCCATAGGATTCGGGTTATCAACCCTGCTGCAAACATATATCCAACAACAGAATGCATATTGATAAGATTGCCGCTCAATGCATCAGGGATTTCTTCGCCAAATATCAAAATAATACTGCCGGTAATAACTTGAAATGCAACTGTTACAGCATTCCACCAGTGCACTACCCTTAACAGGGGGTCCCAGACAGGATAAAAGTTGTATGGCGCATTATCCATTAGGCAACCCAAATATTTTCTTTAAAAAGTTTTTTGCGCCGTCGAATACAGAATATATCACAGGGACTACAAGCAGTGTTATCAATAAACACAATGCCTGACCTCCGACAACTGCTATTGCCATAGATGCCCTTGATGCAGAGCCATCACCCCGTCCTATTGCGACAGGAACCAGTCCTGCCATGATTGCAAGAGTTGTCATAAGTATTGGCCGTAATCTCACCTTATTTGCTTCCATCTGCGCTTCGTAGATAGGTATGCCGCGGCTTCTAAGCGTATTTGTATAATCAATTACAAGTATAGCATTTTTCTTTACAACCCCTATCAGGACAAACATACCCATGACGCTGTAAATATTAAGGGTGCTGCCGAAGATTAATAAACTCAAAAGGCCAAATGGTATGCTCAAGAAGATTGATACCATTATTGTAACAGGATGGATAAAACTATCAAACTGCGCTGCAAGCACCAAGTAGATAAAGATAAGGCTCAGGACAAAGGCTATCATGAAATTATAAAAAGCCTCTTGCATGAGCTTGCCCCTCCCAAGATATGAGGTGACATAGGTAGCTGGCATATTCATTTCCTTTAATATACTATTTGCTTGTGTAATTGCCTCGCCAAGGGGCTTGCCAAAAAGATTAGAAACAACCGATATCTGTCTCTCCTGGGAATAGCGATCTATTTGGCCAGGGCTCGTGCCTGAAACAAGACTTGTAATATTGCTCAGTCTAACCTGAATCCCATCTATACCAGGAACAGTAAGATTCGCTATCTGCTCTGCATCTTTTCTGTAATCAGCCATAAGCCTGAGGCGGATGTTATATTGTTCATCGCCTTCCCTGAAAAGCCCTACCTTTTCACCGCCAACCATTGTCCTTAAACTTGAGGCAATAGTATCTACTTTTATACTGAGGTCTGATGCCTTTTTTCTGTTTATATGAACCTGCGTCTCAGGGTGTCTTAACGCCTGTCCTGTATCAGTATCCACAAACCCAGGAATGGCAGAAAGTCTTTTTATAAGTGTTTTAGAATATTCGTCAAGTTTCTCCAATTCAGGGCCGCTTATAACAAGATTGAAAGGCGTTTGTCTGAACCCGCCCCCTGATACAAGATTTATATTCTGTATGCTTATTCGCAGTCCTGAATATTTTCTGAGATGGGCCCTTGCCTCCTGCATTATCTGCTGCTGAGTTCTTTTTCTTTCTGTAAGGTGCTTTAGACCTACATACACAGAGATATCAGTTACGTTTGACTGATACTGACCTCTCACCCCGATTGTTGTGAACAGATGCTCTACCTCATCTACCTTTCTCAGGTCAGCCTCGAGCTCTTGAACTATCTCATCGCTTTTTTCAAGAGACGAACCAGGGGGTGTTTCAATTATTACCTCAAATTCGCTCATATCATCATCAACAATAAATTCGCCCTTTAAGAACTGCATAATAAGCACAGGTGACAGAAAAAGCGCTATGCTTAATATTATTACAATAAGCCGATGACTGAGACACCATCTGAGCATTGACAGATAGCCTTTTTCTAAAAGATTATAAACACGGGACTCCTTTGACTGATATTTATTAGTTTTATTGGGAGTCCTTAGCAGGCGCGAGGCAAGCATAGGCGTAAGTGTAAAAGAAACCAAAAGAGATACGCCTATGGCCATTGTTGCAGTGGCTCCAAAACTTTGCCAGAATCTGCCGACTGTCCCACCCATAAATGCAACTGGTAAAAAAATTACGATAAGCGAAAGTGTTGTCGCCATGACAGCAAGGGCAATCTCTTTTGTTCCCTTAATTGCCGCATCCCACGGCGATTTACCTTCTTCCTCTATATGTCGGTAGATATTTTCAAGGACAATTATTGCATCATCAACTACTATACCGGTGCAGACTGAGAGCGCCAAAAGCGTAAGATTGTTCAGGGTAAATCCCATATAGCGCATTAAGGTAAAGGTTGATATGATGGATGTGGGGATGGCAACTGCGGCAATCAGCGCTGTTCGCCAGTTTCTTATAAAGAAAAGTATTATGATGCTTGCGAGGACACCGCCAAGTATAAGATGCTCCTCAACCTGAGATACTGCGCGTTTTATAAAGCGGGACTGATCTTTTACGAGCTCTATACTGATATCCTGTGGCAGTAAAGATTTTATAGAGTTCAGTTTCTGCTTAACTCCGTCTGTAACCTCAACTGTATTTGTGCCGGACTGTTTTCTTATTAATAGTGATACTGCGTTATTTCCATCCAGACGGGATAGCGTCCTCCGTTCTTCCTCACCATCAACCACATAACCGATATCTATTAATCTGACAGGAGCGCCCTTATAATCAGCAACAATAAGATTATTGAACTCTTCAACCCGTTCAATCCTCCCCATTGTGCGGATGCCTTCTTCATATCCTTTCCATGTAATCCTGCCGCCGGGTATTTCAATATTTTGCCTCTTGACGGCATCTTTCACATGCTGAATTGACAGATTGTATGCGTTGAGTCTATCAGGATTGACAAGTATCTGGATTTCCCGCTTTCTATCGCCAACAAGGGTTATAGCGCCAACATCCTTAACAGTCTCTAATTGGCGCTTTATCCTCTTGTCCGCAATCTCTGTTACCTCTCGTTCAGATCGTTTACCCGAAACCACAATTGCCATAACAGGCGCTGCGTCTGGATCGAATTTCTCTATAATAGATGTATCAGTGCCCTGCGGAAAAAGAGAAGCTATGCCCGACACCTTTTCTCTTACCTCATTTGCCGCAACATTGATGTCCTTTTCCAGCACAAATGTGGCATAAACCTGAGATTGGCCTTCAATGGTAGTTGAGCGGAGTTCGTCAATGCCGTTGATGGTATTGACAACCTCTTCAATCCTCTTTGTAATCTGATTTTCTATTTCCTCAGGGCTGGCGCCCTCAAGCTTTGTTGTTATAGTAATTGTTGGCAGGTCAACCTTTGGAAATAGGTCAACGCCGAGCTCCCGATAAGAGGCAAGCCCGAGCACCACAAGGCTCATAACAAGCATTGTGGCAAAGACAGGTCTTCTTATGCAGATTTCATATAAGGACATAATTCAAAATCAATTACGAATTATGAATTAAGAATTTAATTTCTAATTTACTAATGAGAGCATAATACAGATTACATTTGCGTTATTCCAAGAAACATCACCATTTCTGTCATGCCCGAATGCC
>MGQA01000014.1:0-1672 GCA_001797665.1 Deltaproteobacteria bacterium GWF2_42_12
TATTGAATTTACAAGAACTGGATTCCCGATAAACTTGTCCTCGCAGGTAGTAAGCGGGGGAACCTCGGGAATGACAGAAAAAGAGTTTTTCAGCAACCTGTTAGAAAAAGCTAATTCACCTATTCTCTAATTCTCCAATTCACTTCTTACTTTTGCATTTTGTAATCTTCAATTTTCAATATATTTCTATCTCCTCTTAAACATCCTCTCTATCTCTACTTTAGGTATCGCCTTTATAATTGGTCTTCCATGCGGACAATTGCTGGAAAAATCCACATCACCTAAGTTCTTTAATAATGTCTTTGCCTCTCCATCTGATAATTGCCTACTACCCCTTATAACACTATGACATGCAACGCGCATAAGTATCTCATCTAATCTATCTTCTATCCTGAAACTTATCTCAGATGATATTAGCTCATCCAACAACTCTTTAATCAATCCCCTACAATCTATTCCAGCAAGTACGTCTGGCACACCCCTTATAACAAATGTATCGCCTCCAAACGGCTCAACATCAAAACCAAGATTAGTTATTGTCTGCCTCGAACCTTCCAAGGCCTCTCTTTCCTGCAAAGAAAGTTCTATCTTCTGCGGCATAAGCAACAACTGATTGTTTACGCGGCGATTAATATAGTAACTTTTCTTCAACCTCTCAAAGGCAATCCTCTCTGCGGCTGCATGTTGGTCAATTACATAAAAATCATCTCCCTTTTCGCAAAGGAGATACTCAGACCATAATTGACCAATAATCTCCACCTCACTCCAAAAGAGCGGCTTAATATCTCCGGCAGATTCTACCGGCTCTATCTGATGAGCTGGCAAATTATACGTATAACCTGCCTTAAACGACATATCTTGCCCAACTGATTGTATGATATTGCCATAATCTATGTTTTCCTCTCTAACCTCTCCCATAATGCCCTTCTGCTCATATGCCCTGAAAAAAGAGACACGAGAATGAGCCAACTCAGCCTTTATTGCCTCGCTTATAAGTTCGTACACGCTTTTTGGATTTTTAAACCTGACCTCGCACTTCGTTGGGTGCACATTTACATCAATATGCTGAGAAGGAATAATGATACATAAAACAACAAATGGATATCTTCCCCCGCCTGTTCCACCTAAGGAGGAGGATGCAAGGACGCTCCTGTATCCATTGACAATCGCATGATTTATCCCACGGTCTCTTATCCAGCGGTTATTTACATATATAAAAAGCCCTCTGGCAGCAGAATATGCATTTTCAGGTTTTGAAATAAAACCATGTATCCTTAAAATACCATCACCTGCCTCTACAGGAATAATGTCCTTTAAGAAATCCTTTCCAAAAATATCTGAAATCCTTATTTTTAAATCAGCCTTCAGAGATGTATCCAGTGTCAGTGAGCCATTATTATAAAGCCTGAATCTTATAGACGGGTTCGCCAGGGCAAGCCTTGTAACAGCATCTGATATATGGCCTGTCTCTGTTGCTATAGACCTCATAAACTTCAGTCTTGCAGGTGTATTAAAAAAGAGATTCCTTACCTCAACTGTTGTGCCTTCAGCGCAACCAGCATCAGTAACCTCTTCCACCATTCCGCCCTTGACTTTCACTATCGTCCCTGCAATTAGACCATGAGGTTTAGTGGTCAGAATAGTCTCAGATACTGAGGCAATACTTGGAAGC
>MGQA01000014.1:1720-9423 GCA_001797665.1 Deltaproteobacteria bacterium GWF2_42_12
TTTAATAGTTTGCTTGTTGCATGCCGCTCAAATGCAAGAACAGCATCATCTTTTGTCATACCCTCGCCATTATCAATGACCTTTATAAGTTTTCTGCCTCCGTCGTGTATATAAACAGATATGTCCGTTGCCTTTGCATCAATAGAATTCTCAACAAGCTCCTTTACCACAGACGCAGGCCTCTCTATGACCTCGCCAGCAGCAATCTTTATGGCAAGCGCCTCTGGCATTACTTTTATCTTGTTGCATTTCTGCATGGAATAATGGTAAGACAATATCATTTTTAAGTCAAGGATTGCCCCAGGCCGTAAAAAATCAATGTCTATTTTTGGGCAAGGGTATAGATAAAAGTTGCCTCAGCTTTCCATATTATCTGATTTTTATCATAGCAGAAAAGAATGTAATAAGGTAAATTGCAATAAGCTGTAGTATCTGATATTATAAAACACAATGGAAAAAATATTGCTTACGCTTTTTATTCTTACGCTTATTGCGCTTATCCTTAATCTGCCATTTGGCTATCTAAGGTCAACGGAAAAGAAATTTTCTCTCAAGTGGTTTCTCTATATTCACATTCCCATACCTGTAATAATTTTGATTAGAACATGGTTGGAATTTAACTACAAAGTAATCCCACTTCTGATAATAGGGTCAATGGCTGGCCAGCTTCTTGGGGGCTATTTCAACAAAGAGAAATTATCATGACGCCCGCAAATGGACCAACAAAAATAAGCCATATCCTTGATACACATCTCAGCGCCCCCGGTTTTGAAAAGATTGTAAAAGGATTTTCCATTTATAAATTATGGCAAAAAACTGTAGGACCAAAGATAGCAGCAAGGGCGCTCCCCCTGAAACTTTCAGAAAAAAAACTATATGTCACAGTAGCCACGTCAACATGGATGGAGGAATTAAAATATTTAAAAGAAGAGCTTATACAAAAACTGAATCGCGAACTTAAAGAAAACCCAATAGACGACATCATCTTCCGCCTCGGCAAAATTGGCGGTCAGCATATTGCAAATAGACAATCTACGCGCTCTTCAGCAAATCAAAAAATCAGCATCCAACTCTCTCAAAGGGAGATGGACGATATTGAGCGATTAATAAATCCTGTAAAAGACCAGGAACTAAAGGAAACCATTCGTAGGGCAATTATTAACAGAAAAAGACTCGGAATGAACAATGTAAGCCAATAAAGCTGCCAGCTATCCCTCCTTTATTGCCTCTATTAAAAATCGCTTAACATTACAACCTACTCGAGGGCGAATAAATTCAAGTTTACTCAGTTTTAGCCGATTGTCCTCAACAACGGAAAGCATCTCATTTAAGCGCAAAACAGGGAAGCTATAGCAAGCCCTTCCATTTTCAGCCAAAAGATATTTAGAAACCTTTATGAGCTTATCTAATGAGCATGTAAACTCCATCCGTGCCATTGCCCTTTCACTTTGAGGACTTATTCGTCCTGACACAGGTTTGGTATACGGCGGGTTGCTTATCACAACAGAAAATTGCCCCGTTTCCAGCTTTGTGGGGACAGATTTAAAATCTGTCCCCAGTATCCTGAAATCGCCTTTGATTATCTTGATTCTTGACGAGAGGGTGTTTAACTCCACATTCCTCTTTGCAATCTCAGCAAGGCCTTCCTGAATCTCTATTCCAACAATATTTTGAACAGGTGATTTTTGGGCAAGGATGAGCGGAATAACCCCTGAGCCTGTGCCAAGGTCTATAACAGAATCTGTAGGTTTCAAAGGCAAAACAAAATCGGCAAGCCGGATAGAATCTTCTGAGAATCTATAACCCCTTTTCTTCTGGATAATTTTATAAGGGCCTAACTCATCAAGGGTTTCGTCTAACAACCTCATCATATTCTCTTGAGCAAATGGAGGAGAGGAGGAATTGTTTTTATCTGATTCAATAAAAACCATTTAAATCTTTGCCACCACGCCCTCAAATGGATTTATTACCAGACCTGACAAAAGTTTTGGGTAGAAATAAGTAGATTTCTGAGGCATTACATGTCCAGCGCTTGCAACTGCCTTTATCTGTTCAATTTTTGTTGGATTTAAAAGGAATGCTATCTGCATCCCGTCTTTTTTGGCTTCTTCGAGCGCAGCATCCAAGCCTTTGACGTAAAAGATATTTTCCTGCTTCTCCTGCGCTGAACTGCTTATACCAAGTATATTATTCAATATGAGGACATGGAGAATTGTAACATCAAGTGATTTAAAGACATCAGGGATAGAGCCACCAAACACCTTATTCATAATATCTTTTTCTTTCACTGTCAGAACAAAATATGAATTCATACCATTTACAAAAACACCAAAACTTGGAAGTGTTGCGCCCTTTTCTTCTATCCTTTTATAAAACTCCTTTCTTATCCGCAGCTCAATATCGCTATTCCAGCTTACCTCTTCGATATCAAAGAAATGGGAACAGTTTACAAGGAATGCTTTTGGTGTGAACTTTTGAATGCTATGGATAATACGATGTGTAGGTAGTATGGTCATGCCCTCGTCATCCATATTGGAGAAATACATCATCACATAGTTGAATATCTCATCTCCTGTATAATTCTTTATTTTTTCTCTCATCAGATTCCTGTAATTTAATGCTGTCTCATATCTATGATGTCCATCTGCGATAAAGAGCGGCTTATCAGACATGATATCTGCAACGCGTTTGATAGAAGCAGGATTATCAATCCGCCATACCTTGCTTTCAACGTCATCGTCATCTTTAACATCAATAATAGGCGAACCGTTTATACAACAATCTTCCAAAAGTTTATTAATTGATTTTGCCGGCTCAGAATACAGAGAAAATATACAGCTAAAATTTGCATTGCATGCCTCTATGAGTTTAAGCCTGTCCGCCTTTGGCCCTGCAAGGGTTTTTTCATGGGGATGTATACCGCCCTTGCCAAACTCCTCCAGCCTTGCCAGCGCCATGAAACCTTTTCGCACCTTTCTATGGCCATTGTGGACAGATTTTAAATCTGTCCCCACTTTATAAACCTGAACATAATAATATATTGCAGGTATTTTATCCCTTTTAAGGACTTCTTTGTCCTGCCATTTTTTAAACTCTGCTGCGGCTCTGGAATATCTATCATTGCCTGGCGCATCATCCGGAAATGTCTTGCCGAGTATTAGCCTGATAATATTATTAGGATGCCTCTGGTAAAGCATATCCTGATATTCTGGCGAAATCACATCATAGGGCGGCGCCATCACCTCATTGAGATCCTCTACCTCCTTAGGATTGTAAAGTATTCCTCTAAACGGTACTATTTCAGCCATGAGCTTCCCCTTATAAAATGTTTATTTTATCTACCCATTATTGGGCGTAGGAAATAGTATAAAAAAATAGCTCAAATGTCAAAAACGAAATTACAAATTACAATACACAACTGCTCTTGACATCAAGATTGTATATGGTATAAAAACAAGAAAAGATTTTTTGCGGACGGACGCGCCCTTGATGTGGTATCATGGGAGAGTAGGTCAGTAATGAAACACATCCTGTCATTGCTGGCCTTTTTTATTTTAGTCGATAGAGGTGATTTCATGGATGTATCTGAGTTTTTTCTTAAATTGCTCTTGATAATTATCTCCGCAAAATTTTTTGCCGAGGTATTTATATATCTGCATCTTCCCTCTGTTCTTGGTGAAGTTATAGCAGGGATTATCATTGGCCCCAGTTTATTAGGTTTTATAGAGCCTGATGCGACATTTCATCTCCTTGCCGAAATTGGGATACTCCTTCTTCTCTTTGAGGTGGGGCTTGAGACTGATGTGGGACAGATTATTAAGGTGGGTATTCAGTCAACGCTGGTTGCAATAACAGGCGTAGCGACGCCTGCAGCAGCAGGGTTCTGGGTATCATACCACTGGTTTGGCTTAGATATGATACCTTCTCTTTTTATAGGCGGAACTATGGTTGCCACTAGCATTGGTATTACTGTAAGGGTATTGGTAGACTTAAAAAAACGGCACACAAAGGTTTCACAGATTGTCATCGGTGCGGCAGTAATGGACGATGTAATAGGCGTTGTTGTGCTGGCAGTCCTCTACGATTTTGCCGTAAAAGGGACAGTAAGCATTGCGGATACAGCAAGGGTCATGTTCTTTATTGCAGTGTTTCTTGTTCTTGCGCCCATTATCGCAAAATTATTTGTGCCTACGATGGCAAAACTTTCATCAGTAAGTAAAACAAAGGGCATGATACCGGCCCTTATTGTATCGCTGATACTGGGTCTGGCTGTTATCTCCCATAAAGTAGGGGCGCCGGAAATATTGGGTTCATTTGCGGCAGGCCTCGCGCTGGCAAGACGGTTTTTTCTCCCTCTTGGTGCAACTATAGAGCATTACAGCCATGAGATGGCAGAAAAGATAGAGGAGAGCGTGAAACCCATCATTGAACTGTTTGTGCCGCTGTTCTTTGTTATGGTGGGTGCCTCTATAAATTTCAAGGTGATTGATATTACCTCAGGTGAATTCTGGGGCTTTGCAGGAATACTTACTGTAATTGCCATAATTACAAAGATGACAAGCGGCTTATGGGTGAGAGGCGGCTGGAACAGAAAACTCTCAACAGGGATTGCCATGGTGCCCAGAGGCGAGGTAGGGCTTATATTCGCAGAGGTCGGCAAAAGGAACAAAATATTTGATGAAACCACCTATGCCGTTATTATCTTCGTTGTAGCATTCACAACGCTCTTTGCCCCACTGGCGCTCAAATATGTAATGAAGGATGACGATAAAGAACCTTTTTAATGGAGGATGAACATGGTTCTCATCGTGTTCGAATTTATACTCTGTTCTGCGGTGATTGTTTACTGCGGGTCAAACCTTTCAAAATATGGTGATGTTATCGCAGAAAAGACAGGACTCGGCAGGGCATGGATCGGCCTTGTCCTCATGGCAAGCGTTACATCCCTGCCTGAGTTGATTACCGGCATCAGCTCTGTTGCCATTGCCGATGTGCCTGATATTGCACTTGGCGATATTATGGGAGCTTGTGTGTTCAACCTTTCCATTATTGCCCTTATGGATATGCTCAACGGCAAAAAGCCTATATTTTCTGAGTCTGAGCACGGACATATACTCTCTGCCGGTTTCGGCATCATACTCATCAGTCTTGCATCCATCTCTATAATGGCAAACGCAAATATACCGGCCATTGGCCACATAGGATTATATAGCCCTGCTATTATTATGATTTACTTTATCGGGATAAGGGGTGTGTTTCTCTTTGAAAGGAGGCGGATAAAGGAATTCGTAGGCGAGATGGCTCAAACGCTCCGCTATGAACATATAACCACAAAAGAGGCTGTTGTCAAATATGCCATAAATGCCCTGTTCATCATAGGCGCAGCCGCATGGCTGCGTTTATCGGCAACAGACTCGCGGAAGAGACAGGGCTCGGAAGGAGTTTTGTCGGAACTGTTTTCATAGCCATGGCCACAACCTTGCCTGAACTGGTTGTTTCCGTATCAGCGCTTAAGATCGGCGCAGCAGACATGGCCATAGCAAATCTTTTTGGAAGCAATATGTTCAACATATTTATACTTGCTATTGACGATATATTTTATGTTAAGGGTGCGCTCCTATCTAATGTCTCTACAAATCATGCAGTAACAGGATTTATGGCCGTGCTCATGACCGGGATTGCTATAGCAGGGCTTACCTATCGTTTGCAGAGAAAGGCATTCCTGAGGCTTGGCTGGGATGCCATAGCTATCCTTCTGGCATATACAGTAAATATATACCTTCTCTATTCCTTACGCGGGCAAGGATGATGGGACAGTTAACAATCTTTACAGATCTGGATGGCACATTACTCCATCCTAAAACATACTCCTTTGAGGCAGCGCTGCCAGCGCTGAATCTTATCAAGGAGAAGAACATACCCCTTATCCTCTGTTCAAGCAAAACTAGGGCAGAGATAGAGGTTTATAGAGAAAAATTCAAAAATAATCATCCATTCATCTCTGAAAATGGAGGGGGAATATTCATACCGGAGGGCTATTTTTCTGAGACCCCTTCTTCCCAGCCCTCTCCCGCAAGGGGAGAGGGAGGTGTTGATTTAATCTTACCCCCTCCCTTAACGGGAGGGGGTAAGGGGGAGGGTGAAAAATACTCAATTATCATCCTCGGCAGACCCTATAGCGAGATAAGAAATGTCTTTATTGGAATTCGTAACAGACTTAAAATAAAGGCAAGAGGCTTTGGCGATATGAGCGCTAAAGAGATAGCAGCCTTGGCTGGTTTGACATTAACAGAGGCAAAACTTGCAAAACAAAGAGACTTTGATGAGCCTTTTCTATTTGAAGAAGGGGAGATGCGGATTCATGAGTTTTTGAAGGCTATTGAGAATACCGGTCTTCATTGGACTCAGGGAAGGTTTTATCACATACTCGGCGATAACGATAAGGGAAAGGCAGTAAATATTTTAAAGGGATTTTATGAAAAGAAATACGGCCGGATTGTTGCCATTGGCCTTGGTGATAGCTTTAATGACCTTCCTCTTTTAAAAGAGGTGGACTACCCAGTACTCATTCCAAAAGAAGATGGGAGTTATGCGCCACAAGTAAAACTCCGCAACCTCAGAAAGGTGAATAAGGTAGGACCGGAAGGGTGGAATGATGCTGTGATAGAATTGATAGGCGCTTTTTCGGATTGACAATATAAAACGCAGTGGGTTATAAAATACGCATGCGGAAGAGAAACCACTCAATATTCCATACGCTTTTTTTGATATTCTTTTCCCTCTATGCCGTATCCCCTCTTTTATACAGATGCGGACACAAGGATTTTTTTGGGGATACTGACGCCTCTGTAAACCCTGTTAGGGAATTATATTCTCTAACTGCCAAGGTTGATGGCAGTGAACCCAGTCATTTGCCTAAGATAGTGGAGTCAGCGGCTTTCTCTAAGAAGATAAATGGTTTCAGACTATTTTTTGCAGACCTTATAATATCCAAGTTATCCAGGAAGGATACTGGAGACAAACCCTCTAAGCCTATCACTATCCTGCTCAAGAAAAAACGCTGCACATTATCTACTGGCCAAATGGACATATCAAAACATCCCACAAAAGGGCCTGTCACAGTATCGGGTTCTATCGCCGATTATAAAACACGATTCATGATAATGGCTCACATTGACGCCCCCAAATTTAAAAAGGGGTTCTCTCTATCCCACTCTGGCCTTTCTCCACCAGCTGCATACCTGTAAAAATCTGTCTACCATATCTTTAGTATCTCTAAAACCCTGCATCTGTGCATATAAGGCACAGACGGTTAGCCTTATATCCTTAAATCACACTTAACGTGATAAATCGGATTTTGGGTAACCTATGAGCGAAACTTGAGGGTCATTGCAAAAACTATACAAATAAAGAGGAGGTAAAAATGAAAAAATCATTTTTTACAATCACAGCTATTATACTTATGAGCGGCATGATAGCAGCAGGATGCAGTAAAAAGGCAATTAAATCCGAGATGGCAGGGGAAGGAGCCGAAGGAGCGCCTAAGGTTGAGGCTGTAGCGCCAGAGACTGCCAAACCTGAAACACGCGATATAAGCCCGAAAGAGGAAGAGGCTGTAAAATCAGAAGAACTATCCAGGGCTGAGGCCGCGAAAAAAGCGGCGCCGGTTGTTGTGATAAAGGATGTTAAAGATATATTCTTTG
>MGQA01000014.1:9449-10492 GCA_001797665.1 Deltaproteobacteria bacterium GWF2_42_12
GATGCACGACCAGTGCTTGAGGATAATGCGTCACATTTAAAGGCCAATAAGAATGCCATGTTCGTTATTGAAGGACATTGTGACGAGAGGGGGACCTCTGAATATAATATTGCCCTCGGCGAAAAGAGGGCCCTTGCGGTGAAGAGGTACCTTACCGACCTGGGAATAGACCCTTTTAGGATATCCACCATAAGCTACGGCAAGGAAAAGCCCTTCTGTGAAGAGCATAATGAGCAGTGCTGGCAGGAAAACAGAAGAGCGCATTTTGTTGAAAAATGAATATGATCTCTTGTAGGGGCGGCCCCTGTGACCGTCTGAAAAGGGAGGGGACAAGCCCCTCCCCTACAAGGAGAAGGAAAGAGCGAGGGGTAATTTTTCGTGGCCGACAAATTATCCTTGTCATAAAAGTTTAGGCGAAAAAGGAAAATATGTTTTTATGAAGCGCAAAAAACTCTATTCCATATTCCATGCTGGCGTGGAGGCAGTAAATCCATACAGGCTTGTTTTGGAGGCTGTGCGCCTTGATGACAGAAGTCTCAAGATTGAAAATATATCCTATGACCTGAACCATTTTAAAAACATCATAGTAATCGGAGGCGGCAAGGCTACAGCTCCAATGGCTCAGGCAATAGAATCCATCTTAGGCAGGTTCATTACAGATGGCCGAATAATCGTAAAATACGGCCATGCAGCAAAATTGAAAAGGATAAAGGTGATGGAGGCGTCACATCCTGTGCCTGATGAGGCCGGGGTGAAAGGGACAGAAGAGATCATCAGAATGCTGAAACAGGCTGATGAAGACACCCTCGTTATCTGCCTCATCTCAGGCGGCGCTTCAGCATTATTGGTCTCGCCTGCTGACAGCATAACCCTTGGAGACAAAAAGATTGTAACAGAACTTCTTCTTAATGCTGGCGCCTCGATAGATGAGTTAAATACAGTCAGAAAGCATTTATCCCAAGTAAAAGGAGGAAGGCTTGCCCGGATTGCCTCTCCAGCAACTGTAGTATCCCTCATACTCTCTGATGTCATCGGCGACAGGC
>MGQA01000015.1:0-5374 GCA_001797665.1 Deltaproteobacteria bacterium GWF2_42_12
CTCTTGTTGACCGTATGCTTGAACTCCACAAAAAGAAAAACTGCCTGCCACCATCAACAGAGAGGGAGATTGCGGTTACCGATGAAACATTCATGCTAATTTATTTGCGCAGAGGTGAATGAAAAATACCCCCTCACCTCAATCCTCTCCCCACAGGGGAGAGGGAAGGGTGAGGGGGTATTTTCGGGGCAAAGATAAGTGATATTGTCTATGGGCTTTACGGAATAACAGTGGAAAAAGGAATTGGGTTTATGTTATATATCCAGATACGCAACTTCCAAGGCATGCCTCTCTATAAACTCCCTCCTCGGCTCAACTTCATCTCCCATGAGCTTTGTAAATATATCGTCTGCCTCAACAGCATCCTCAACCTTTACCTGAAGAAGCGTCCTCTTTTCAGTATCCATGGTTGTCTCCCAGAGCTGTCCTGGGTTCATTTCTCCAAGCCCTTTGTATCTCTGTAAGTAGAGACCCTTTTTGCCAAGCTCTAATATATGGTTTATCAATTCCTTGAATGTCTTAATCGTCTTAATCTTTAATTCTTCTTTTTCTTCACCATCTGTCTTTAAGACAAACGGCGCCTCTCCTACGGATTTTAATTCCTTGCCAATTGCCCTTAATTCCTGAAATTCTGGTGAATGTACAAGGTCCCAGTCAATAGTAGTCTCCACCTTTGCCCCATTTTTCTTAGACACGGCCTTAATTGTTAAGCAGTCATGCTCGCTATCGTCGTCTGTTGAGAATTCTACAGGCATAATATCAGGATGGAATGTCTTTATATAGGTTTTGATATCCTCCAGAAGATTATTCACAGCCTTAGCCTTCTTAAGCGTATCTGCGCTGAAACTATCTTCCATTGCAAATGCTGCTATTATCTCTCCTTCTCTTCTCCTCTTTTCAAATCGCTTTAATATACCCTGAAGCCTTGCAGCGTTCTTGAGTAGATTAAAGAGGTTCTGGCCTTTTATCTCTGTTTTTGCGCCTTTTGGCTTAAGGCTCAGCCCTTCCACTGCTGCGTCAAGGATAAAATCTTCCATAGCTGTATCATCCTTTATATATTTTTCCACCTTGCCTCGCTTGACCTTAAAGAGGGGCGGCTGCGCTATATAGAGATAACCACCCTCAACCAATGGAGTCATCTGCCGGTAGAAAAAAGTTAAAAGAAGCGTCCTGATATGCGAGCCATCCACGTCTGCATCTGTCATGATGATAATCTTGTGATAGCGAAGTTTTGTTGGATCAAACTCTTCTTTGCCGATACCACAGCCAAGGGCTGTTATAACCGTCCTGATTTCTTCATTGGAGAGCATCTTGTCAAAACGCGCCTTTTCCACATTCAGTATCTTTCCCCGAAGCGGCAGAATTGCCTGAAATCTTCTGTCCCGACCCTGCTTTGCTGAGCCTCCTGCTGAATCTCCCTCAACTATAAATATTTCGCTTAGAGCCGGGTTTGACTCCTGACAGTCTGCAAGCTTGCCTGGAAGGGATGATGAATCCAGAGCGCCTTTTCTCCGTATAAGCTCCTTTGCCTTGCGTGCAGCCTCCCTTGCCCTTGCGCCATCTGCTGCCTTTCCCACAATCTTTTTTCCAACAGATGGATTTTCTTCAAGGAATGCAGAGAGTTTTTCATTTAGAATAGTCTTTACATATCCCTCAACCTCGCTGTTGCCGAGCTTAGTCTTTGTCTGACCTTCAAACTGTGGATTGGGAAGCTTTATGCTTATAACTGCTGTTAATCCCTCCCTTACATCCTCACCCTGCAGGCCTTCTTTAAGGTCTTTCAGCAGATTGTTGGCTGAGGCGTAGCTGTTGATAGTCCTTGTAAGCGCTGATTTGAAGCCCACAAGATGGGTGCCACCCTCTATGGTATTTATGTTATTTGCATAGGAAAAGGTGTTTTCGCTATAGCCATCGTTCCACTGCATGGCTATTTCCATCTGGATGCCTTCCTTTTCTCCTGAGATATAGATAATCTTTGGATGTATCGGAGTTTTATTTTTGTTTAAATGCTCTACAAACTGGGTTATCCCGCCTTTATACTGGAATTCGTGCTTTTTATCAGTCCTCTCATCCTCTATGGTTATATTGACCCCTGGATTTAGAAATGCCAGCTCCCTGAGCCTCTGGGAAAGCGTATCAAAGCTGAAATCAACAGTTTCAAAGATTTTTTTATCAGGCTTGAATGTAATGCGGGTTCCTGTCTTCTGCGTCTTTCCAACTACCTTTAATGGTTCAGCAGCCTTGCCGCCTTCGTATCTCTGCTGATATACCTTGCCGCCCCTCTTTATCTCTACCTCAAGCCACTCTGAGAGAAAGTTTACAACTGTGACGCCAACACCATGCAGGCCGCCTGAAACCCTGTATGCCTTATTCTCAAATTTACCGCCTGCATGAAGTTCAGTGAGAACAACCTCGACCGCAGGCTTTTTCTTCTGAGCATGCATCTCTGTAGGTATGCCCCTGCCGTCATCTATGACTGTAACGCTGCAATCCGTATGGATTTTTACGTCCACATTTTTGCAATAGCCTGCCAACGCCTCGTCAATTGAGTTGTCAACAACCTCGTATACAAGGTGATGAAGCCCCATAGGACCGGTAGAGCCTATATACATGGCAGGTCTTTTCCGAACAGCATCCAGCCCGCCCAGGACTTTTATTGATTCTGCGTCGTATTGAGTTTTTTTTGCTTCTTCTTTTGGCAATGTAAAGCCTCCTATATATTATAAATTCCCATTCTTAATTTGTAACTCTAAATCCATTTTGTGGCGGTTTACCCATGAGCTCATGAGAGAATATCTCCGTTACAGAAGCGACAATGCCTTTCCCCTCATCAGCTGGTTTAGCCAACAGTCTGTAATGTTTTGCCCAATGGGTGTTCTCAGGTGGAAGGCCAAGTTCTTTATTTACCTCTGCACACCACACTGCAGATACCTCGAGTTTATCTTTAAGTGTTAACATCCCCTGATCTGTCAGCCTTCGACCCAGAGGCTCTATGCTGGCAGATATCTTTTCTAATAGATTTTTATTAAGCCCGGCTATTGGAAATACAGAATGTGCATATACAAGTTTTTTCCCAGCCTGAACAAGCCATACATCACGGATTATTGCATCCTGAGAAGCATCAACCTCTAAATAGTCTGCATCCTTTTTTTCTATTTTGCAGATTTCATTTCTTTTAATTTCTATGGTAACTGGAGATAGATTGATTGCCTCTAAAAAATTTGTTAATGAACTTTCGGACAGGAGTATATTGCCGTGGGATAACAAATTATGTTTCTTTAGCAATGGTACAGCCTCATTGCCATTAAACCATTTCCAGCCTGAGGCGATAGTAAAATCCATATACCCTCGCATTCCAAGTTTGAGGTTTGCGTTATCTTAACCTCAACCTTTAGGTTGCAATACTTTATCACACTAAGTAGGGTTTGGTCAACTATTTCAGATGGCCGAATTTTACTATAAATATCATTTAGTTACGACATTTGTAAGGCAAAATGCAGGAGGGGAACCGAGATTAAATCAGCTAATCATCGTCATTAAATAAACGAAATAATTCAGGAGAGGCGCATACCTTAAATGAGTTTTTCGTGGAAAAGAAGACCAATTAACAACAATACTTTTCATAGAAAGAATACAGCGCCTTCTCCTCGCTTCCAAGCCTCATCAGGATGTCTTTATGGATGTTTGCAAAATCGCCTGCAAATGTGGTAAACGAGTTTTTTATCTTATCGCTATCACTATATCTGTCCAGGAAGCCAAAGATTCTTGAGGTAATACTTCTCATCGTATTGGAAAAGGTATTTATCGTAGATTGTATCAATGCCATATTCTCTTTTTTTGCTATACCAAAGAGTTCAAAATAAAGCTTTTCATCCTCTTTCTTTGTATGCATAGCAAGATTTTTTTTGAGCGAATTGATGCGACTTGAGACTCCTATAAAGTCTTGCGTGTTTATAAGTCTCTCAATTTCTTCTAAAACCTGCCTAAATGTCTGATGATCACTGATTAGCCTCTTTAAATAGTCCTGATTTAAAGTATTCATTGTTGTTTACCTCTTTTTCAGATTTTGAATAACCATCTACTTATGGCCTTGGCGCAATAGTAGCCACAAAAACAAGCCTTGTCTTTGCAATATAACCATGAGACTCGCCAGGTTCCCATATAATGATAGACCCTGGTCCTCCTTCAACCTCTTTATCATCGGTTAAAAATATGCCTTTACCCTCCAAAACAGTCATAATGACCCTTGAATTACTTCTGCACTTTTTAACACCCTGGCCTGCTTCTGAGCAAAACATGGCCAATCTTGCCTGGTCAGAATCAAATATAATAAAAGAATTCTTAGCCTCAGAAGTAAATGCTATCTGGCTTTTTGTGTCAATCACCTTCATATATTGTTGCTCCTTTCATCCTCTTAAACCGAGTCGCACCAGCCTTTAGAATAGGTAGGAATGTTGTTTAGATTAACCTTGCTATTCATGGTGGAGTGCAGCGGGGTTCATATTGCAAAATTTTACACTCTATAAACTTTTTATTGAGTATAAATTATCACAACCCGTATTATTTTGTATGATTTTAATCATAATTCATAACAAATATATCAAACTATATTATACCCAATGTTTTTCTGCACCATTACAAAATATTAATGACTTCAACTACTTAATGTTAATAGCCACTTAATAGCAGTCAAAACACATTACCATAATTGGTTAACTGATTGATAAATAAGAAGATTTGGCATGATTATTGCATCTTTAGCTTACTCAGAAGTAAAAGCTATATCATGATGTTAGAAGTAATGGTTTTATATTCTGACGTGTATTAAGCATCTTCTCTATAGTAGGCTAAATATGGCGGAGCAGATTATATGCCCACAGTGTAAAAAGGAATCATTTACAGCGGCCCCTTATGCTTACCTGCCATGCCCGCACTGCGGACAATTTTTTTCTATTCACGGTGTTGATAAGAGGCAACACCCGCGAGTGCATAGAGAAGTTACCTTTTCACTCAATCTGGGAAATGAAACAACGCCAGCCAAGACAATAGATATTTCAAGGAGCGGAATAGGGGTTTCGCTTGAAGGCCCATATAATATAGCTGTTGGAAAAATATTAAATATCTATGTGCCTGAGCTTGGAATTGACTCAAGGGCAGAGGTAATGTGGCGTAAGACATTAAAAACAGATGTTGGCGCTGAAACCCGTCTTGGTGTAAAAATTCTTTAGAGCTTTTTTTATAAAAAACCAGCCGTACAAAAATTCCCTTCTACATAAATAAGTTCATACGAACAATAATCACTAATCCTTTAATGGGTAAACCGTACAATAGCGATTAAAAACCTCGCTATTGTACAAACTGGCGATTTGCCTGC
>MGQA01000015.1:5443-15262 GCA_001797665.1 Deltaproteobacteria bacterium GWF2_42_12
AACCGTACAATAGCGATTAAAAACCTCGCTATTGTACAAACTGGCGATTTGCCTGCCATACTTCGTTATCGCCCAATTTTTGTTCCTCACCGTTATCCTCCCCCTGCCCCCCTCCATGAGGGGGATAAAAAGTGGAGGACTCGTATCAAAAATTGTCCGCTGTCCCCGATAGATTCAATCGGGGACAACTTGCCAGTTCCCCCAAAAATCAATCTCTATTTTTGGGGTAAAGCTTTCCCTTGACCACTGATAAATTATATGTTTTGCTTTAGCAAAACTTATAATTATTCTTGTCAGCTATAACATACTTTTCTCATATGGAAGATATTCCTTTACTCAGAGATATTATTATATTGATAGGGGCATCCATCCCTATCATCCTGATTTTCCACCGGCTTGGCATACCAACTATTGTCAGCTTCCTCACAACAGGCATTATTATCGGCCCGCACGGCCTTAAATTAATTACTGAGATTGGCACCGTAGAGCTTCTGGCACAGATTGGGGTAGTAATGCTCCTTTTCACTATCGGCCTGGAGCTTTCATTTGCAAAGCTACGCAATATCGGCAGAGAGGCTTTTATTGGCGGCGGACTCCAGATAATATTTACATCATTTATTGTAACTATCATTGCACGTCTACTAAACCAGCCTCTTCCACAGGCAATACTTTTCGGATTTATCATAGCCCAGAGCAGCACCGCAATACTGCTTAAGATATTAAGTGATAGGGGTGAAATAGATTCATCGTATGGTAGGCTTTTAATGGGGATACTGATTGTTCAGGATATTGCTGTTGTGCCTATGGTTATCCTGCTCCAATATATCGGAAGGGTAGAAGATTTAACAGTCCTTACTGTCTCAAAGAGTATACTGGCTGCTGGTATGAGCGTGGTTTTAATCCTTGTAGCTGCATATCTTTTTGTGCCCCGTATTCTGCATGAGGTTGTCAAATTAAGAAATAGAGAGGTCTTTATTATAACAGCATTATTTTTATGCCTCAGCATTGCATGGCTGACATCAAAGGCAGGGCTATCTCTGGCAATCGGCGCATTCATTGCCGGCCTTGTCATCTCAGAATCAGAATTTAGCCATCAGATTGTAGCAGAGTTCTTACCTTTTCGAGATGTCTTTTCCAGCCTCTTTTTCATATCCATTGGAATGCTCCTCGAGTTTAATTACTTTCTTTCCAATCTTCCGTACATCTTACCTATAGCCTTTTTAATTATCCTATTAAAGACATTCGTTGTCCTGGGTATCGGCCAGTTACTTAAATACCCCTTACGCCTTGCTGTAATTGCTGGCATCGGTCTTTCCAATATCGGTGAATTTTCTTTCGTGCTCATGAAAGTTGGCACGGAATATAATCTCTTAAATCATGAGATGTATCAGACATTTATTGCCACCTCTATCCTCACCATGCTTGCCGTGCCGCTGCTGTTTCAAAAAAGCCACAGGATTGCCTCAAGACTTGCAAACATTGTTGGGGCAAAGGCAATGCCATCTCTGGAACCTGCTCCAAAGGGTCTTTCCAATCATGTCATTATTGCTGGTTATGGATTAAATGGCCAGAATACAGCCACGGTACTCAAGACAACGGGTATAGAATATATCATCCTTGATATAAACATAGACAGAATTATCAAGGCCAAAAAACAAAAGCATAGGGCTATCTTTGGCGATATAACCAGACCAGAAATCCTACGCAAGGCCGGCATTAAAAAGGCGCGGATAATTCTGTTCGCTGTTTCAGACCCCATTGCAACACGGATGGCATTAAAGATAGCAAAGGATTTAAATCCGTCTATCTATGCAATCGTCAGGACCAGATACATTGGAGAAGTTGAGGCATTATACAAGCTCGGCGCTAATCAGGTAATAGCCGAAGAGTTTGAGACATCGGTTGAGATATTCTCGAGGGTGCTGGGAGAATACCATGTCCCTACCAATATTATGCAGAACCAGATAGATCTCATAAGATACGAAGGATATGCAATGCTTCGAGGTCTATCTTTGCCAAAGGAAAGGCTGATGGAGCTCTCCCGCCTTTTTGAGGCCAGCATCACTTCAACATTCCTTGTGACAGATGCTTCACCCGCAGTAGATAAAACTCTTGCAGAATTGGATTTGCGCAAAAAAACAGGCGCCACGATAATTGCGATTGTCCGGGGAGGAAAGACTGTACCTACTCTGTCTGCTGATACCAAGATACATGCAGAAGATGTATTGGTTTTGCTCGGCGGCCATGCGGAGTTGGATAAGGCAATGGAGATGTTGAAAAAAACACTGAATTAGAGAATTAGCAATTAGCGAATTAGTTTTCTTAATTCTCCAATCTCTAATTCTCTAATCAACTGATTTAAGGTGTGACATGAAATCCTTCATAATTGCCGGCACCCACAGCGGAGTCGGCAAAACTACCATTTCAATCGGCATTATGGCGGCGCTCAGAAAGAGGGGTTATATTGTTCAGCCCTTCAAGGTCGGGCCTGACTATATTGACCCCAGCTATCACCGGTTCGTATGTCAAAAGCCATCGTATAATCTTGATACATGGATGATGGGGGTTGAGGGTGTTAAGAGGACATTTGCAAAGGCAATGGCAAATGCAGAAGTTGAGAAGATGAGAAGTTTAGAAGATGAGAAAAAGATCTCAACCTCTCAATCTCTTAACCTCTTAACTTCTGCATCCACAGTCGGCATCATTGAAGGCGTTATGGGGCTTTTTGATGGAAAAGACGGAAAAGATGAGCAAGGAAGCACAGCGCATATTGCAAAAACTTTAGGGCTGCCAGTTGTTTTGGTTGTGGATGCAAAGGCAATTGCGCAGAGCGCTGCGGCGTTAGTTTATGGTTATGAAAGATTCGACCCAAAAGTGAAGATAGCTGGTGTTATATTTAATCGGGTTGGAAGTGAAAGACATTTTAAGATGCTTAAAGAGGCAGTAGAATCAAGGTGTAGGGCAAATGTGTTGGGTTATATCCCAAGAAAGGAAGAAATAAGTCTGCCTGAAAGACACCTGGGATTGGTGATGGCAGGAGAACTGGGGGCAAGGGGCAAGCCTGCCCCTGCAGGCAGTAAGCAGGGGGGGCAAGGGGTAAGATTAAAAAAACTTGGAGAACTAATAGAAAGGTTTGTGGATGTTGAAGGAATATTGAAAATAGATTCAAGATTCAAGGTTCAAGGTTCAAGATTTAAAATCGGAAATCGGAAATCGGAAATCGGAAATGTAAAAATCGCCGTTGCCTATGACAATGCCTTCTGTTTCTATTACCAGGAAAATCTCGACATACTAAGAACATTTGGCACTGAACTTGTCTTTTTCAGTCCACTCAAAGATAAAAAACTGCCTGAAGGCATACAGGGAATATATCTCGGCGGAGGATATCCTGAGCTTTATGCAAAGAAACTGGAAGCCAACAAACCACTCATGCATCATATAAAAAACCTTGCAGAAAAAGGCTTCCCAATCTATGCTGAATGTGGCGGACTTATGTATCTTGGAAAACAGGTGAAGGATTTGAAAGGGGAAAGGTATAAAATGGTTGGCGTGTTTCCCTGGGTTTCACGAATGCTTGAAAAAAGAAAGTCGCTGGGCTACAGAGCGATAAGGGTTATTGATAATTGTCCGTTCTTGAAAAAAGGACAAAAAATCCGCGGCCATGAATACCATTATTCTGAAATAGACGAGCCGCCTCAAAGGGTGAAAAGGGTTTACCGCATCACGCACAATCCCCCTTCACCCCCCTTTTCTAAAAATCCCCCCATCCCCCCTTTATCAAAGGGGGGCAAGGGGGGATTTGAAGGCTATCTCTACAAAAACACCCTTGCCAGCTATATCCATCTCCATTTTGCCAGCAATCCAAAATTTGTAGAGGGGTTCGTAAAATTATGCAAGAATGCGAACGCGCAGATTAAAAATCAGTGTAATCGTTTTCCAAAATCTGTGTAATCAATTTTAAAAAAGGAGAATTTAATGCTTACCCAAATCGAATCAGCCCGCAAAGGTATTACCACAAAAGAGATTAAAGAGGTCGCCGTATCAGAAGGCAAGCCGCCTGAATATATAAGGGATATGATTGCCTGTGGCCAGATGGTTATACCAAATAACACCAATCGCAAGGCAAGGCTGGTGGGCATCGGCAAGGGCCTGAGGACAAAGGTAAATGCCTCTATAGGCACATCTTCTGACATTGTTGATGTTAAGGCTGAGGTTGAAAAGGCGATTGCAGCGGAAGATGCAGGAGCAGATACATTGATGGAACTATCTGTAGGCGGTGATTTAGATGCAATAAGAAAAGAGGTGCTGGCGGCAACAAACCTGTCTGTAGGCAGCGTTCCTCTTTATCAGGCATTTGCAGAGGCAATCAAAAAATATCACGACCCTAATAAACTGACAGAGGAACTTCTGTTTGATGTTTTGGAAAGACAGTGCGCTGACGGCATCTCGTTTATGGCTGTCCACTGCGGCATAAACCGGCTTACCATTGAGAGGCTCAAGAAACAGGGCTATCGCTACGGAGGGCTTGTCTCCCGCGGCGGCTCGTATATGGTCGGCTGGATGCTCAAGAATAACAAGGAAAATCCCCTTTATGAAAAATTTGACAGGGTTGTTGAAATCTTGAAAAAGTATGACTGCGTGTTAAGTTTGGGAAACGGCCTTCGCGCAGGCGCTGTGCATGACAGTTTGGACAGGGCGCAGGTTCAGGAACTTCTGATAAACTGCGAGCTTGCAGAGATCGGACAAAACATGGGTTGCCAGATGATGTGCGAAGGCCCCGGGCATCTGCCTCTTGATGATATTGAGGCAAATGTAAAATTGCAGAAAAGGATGAGCAGCGATGCCCCGTTTTATGTGCTTGGCCCGCTTACCACAGATATTGCCGCAGGCTACGACCATATCTCTGCCGCAATAGGCGCAGCGCAGGCCGCAAGATACGGCGCTGATTTGATATGCTATGTAACCCCGGCTGAACATCTGGCGCTTCCAAATAAAGAAGATGTTATTGAAGGCGTGCGCGCTGCACGGATTGCCGCACATGTCGGCGATATGGTAAAACTTGGCTCAAAGGATAGAGACATGAAGATGGCAAAGGCGCGGAGGGACTTGCGGTGGGATGACCAGCAAAAACACGGCTTTTTTGGCGTGCGGGCGCAGGAAATCAGAAACAGCCGGTATCCGGAAGAGCCTGACACCTGCACCATGTGCGGTAGTTTTTGTGCCCTTGACAATGTGAACCAGTATTTTGAAGAGAATTTGAAAAAGGGGGCGAAGGTGTAGTAAAAATACAGGCTATAGGCAAGAGGCAATAGGAAAATTTAATATACTTACAATGGCAACCCATGCACTGACGCAAAAACTCTTTGCAATAAGCGATTTAATAAGACTGCCAAAGCAGTACGGAACACTCCTGCTCTTATGTCCGACCCTCTGGTCTTTATTCATTGCATCACACAGCAGGCCTTCCATCAAATTCCTCGGTATTTTTATCCTCGGCACATTCCTCATGCGGAGCGCAGGCTGCGCCATAAATGACATTGCTGACAGAAACTTTGATAAATATGTGGAAAGGACAAAGACAAGACCGCTGGCTGACGGAAGGCTGAAACTGAAAGAGGCAATCATCACATTTATTGCGCTTTCGGCCGCGGCCTTTGCACTTGTATTATTTCTGAATCCGCTTACCATAACACTCTCTATAATTGGAATATTATTGGCGTCTATCTATCCCTTTGTAAAAAGGGTCAGCCACTTGCCACAGGTTTTTCTGGGCATCGCATTCGGCTGGGGCGCAATAATGGCGTGGTCTGCTGTCCACAATACAATCAGTCTGCCCGCAATTCTCATATTTACAGCCAATATTTTTTGGTCAACCGCCTACGATACCGTCTACGCCCTCATGGATAAGGAAGATGATATAAAGATAGGCGTAAAATCCACGGCAATCTTTTTTGGCGGGCATGTCTATACGGCCCTATATTTATTCTACGCAGCGGTGATCATCATCCTTGTAGCAGCCGGCTGGATTGCAAAAATGGGCAGTATATATTTTGTAATCCTTTTTGCAGCAGGCATTATTCTTGAATATATGGTATCTATGTTAAAAAAATCTCCAACAAGAGAAACAGCCTTTAGGATTTTTATAGCCAATGCGGGGATAGGGCTGTTTATCCTGACTGGCATTATAGTGGATTATATTGCCAGATACTAAAAATTCACCCGCTCCTTTGTTAAAATGAACAAAACATCTTTCACCATTCATGACCTGCCAAAACCTGAAAGGCCGCGAGAAAGGCTGGAGAAATTTGGCCCGGAGGCGCTTTCTGCTCAGGAGCTTCTGGCCCTGATTGTAGGCAGGGGAATTCCGCAAAAATCCGTAATAAATATTGCTCAGGAATTATTAACACGTTTCGGAAACATCAAAGCCGTAAGTCAGGCAACAATTGAGGAGTTGTCACAAATAAAAGGGATTGGTTTTGCCAAGGCAGTCCAGATTAAAGCCTGTTTTGAATTAGGGAAAAGGCAGGATTTAGAAGCGGAGCCGAAAGATTTTGATATAAAAGATCCTCAAAGCGTTGTTAAGGCTATACAAGCAAACATTAAGGGCAAAGCAAAGGAGCATTTTAAGCTCATTCTTCTAAATACCCGCAATAAAATCATTGGCATTTCTACTATCTCCATTGGCACGCTCAATTCCAATTTAGTGCATCCGAGGGAGGTTTTTAAAGAGGCTATTGCTCACAGTGCAGCCTCAGTAGTTTTAGCACACAACCATCCCTCAGGAGATTCCGAGCCGTCAGAGGATGATTTGATAATAACAAAAAGATTGACAGAAGCTGGTAAAATTTTAGGAGTTGAGGTATTAGACCATATAATCATCACTAAAAATGGATTTTTCAGTTTTAAGGAGAAGGGATTGATATAGAACCGAAGTCGCTAATTTTGATTTCAAGCCGGAGAGAAATTATGAAAGCCATAATACCCCAGGAAACCATTGAGCAAAGGATTTTTCTAATAAGGAATCAAAAGGTTATGGTAGACAGAGACCTTGCTGAACTATATGGAGTGGAAACTAAGCACCTTAATAGGCAGGTTAAACGCAATATTCAGAGATTTCCTGAGGAATTCATGCTTCAGCTTACTATTGAAGAACGGAATCAACTGGTGACAATTTGTCACCGGTTCAAAACAATGAAACATTCAAGTTCTCTGCCTTATGTATTTACTGAACATGGCGTTGCCATGCTCGCAAGCGTTTTAAAGAGCGATAGGGCAGTTAAAATAAGCATCAATATAATCAAAGCATTTGTTAAGTTACGAGAAATGCTTTCTACTCATAAAGAGCTTGCCCATAAATTAGCACAGCTTGAGCGAAAGATAGAAAAGCATGATGATGAAATAAAACTGATATTTGATGCTATTCGTCAGTTAATGACCCCGCCTGAACCGAAACGCAAAAGAATTGGATTTCTTCAGGAAAAAGAGAAATGAAAGTGAAGGGCTAAATAGAAATATGCCGGTAAAGAGAGAAGATAATTTAGAAAAGGAAAAACTTCTTGCTGAGATTGAGCGGTTAACATCCTATGCAAAAAATACAAAATAAAAGTTTTACAATCCACGACTTACCAAAGGCGGAAAGACCGAGGGAAAGGCTTCAGAAGCACGGAGCAGAAGCCTTATCATCTCAAGAACTTATTGCCTTAATTCTTGGCAGGGGAATAAAAGGTGAGTCTGTTATGGTAACAGCCCAGCGGCTTTTAAGCAGGTTTGGGAATATCATGGGAATTTTTAGTGCGTCTATAGAAGAATTATCAAGTGTAAAAGGGATCGGCATAGCCAAGGCATCTCAAATTAAAGCATTATTTGAATTGGCACGAAGAAAAGATGGGCATGACGAAGAACAAATACAAATTAAAAGCCATCAGGATGTTATTAAAGTAGTAAGGCAACAACTTAAAGATAAAAAGAAAGAGCATTTTTTAATTCTCTGTCTTGATACAAGAAACAATCTTATAAAGATAGGTAATATTTCTACAGGCACATTAGATGCAAATCTTGTTCATCCGCGAGAGGTCTTCAAAGAAGCAATTCAATCTTTGGCGTCTTCAATAATTTTAGTTCACAACCATCCCTCTGGCAATCCTGAACCGTCAGACGCTGACATAGACATAACAAAAAGGATACTGGAGACAGGTAAAATCATTGGCATTGATGTCCTTGACCATATAATAATAGCCAATAATAATTCCTTGAGTTTTAAGGAAAAAGGCATATTAAAATGAACCATAATTTTCAGGAGAAAGTTAATTTCATCTGGAGCATAGCAGATTTATTGCGAGGGGACTATAAACAGGCAGAGTTTCAGGATGTTATTCTTCCCTTAACTGTTCTGAAAAGACTTGATGATGTATTAGAGCCGACCAAAGAGAAGGTCTTAAAAAAGAATCAGGAACTGAAGGAAAAAGGCATAGAAAGTAAAGACCTAATCCTCACAAAGGCATCAGGCTATCCATTCTATAATACCTCCAAATTTACCTTTAAAAGCCTTTTGCAGGACCCAAATAATATTGCAAAAAATCTCCGTGCCTATATCAATGGGTTCAGCCAGAACATGTATAACATCTTAGAGAACTTTGAATTTGCCAATGAAATAAAAAAGCTGGATGAGGCAAACCTGCTCTATCTGATTATCCAGCGATTCAACGATATGGATTTGCATCCGGATGTTGTTTCCAATCATGAAATGGGAACAATCTTTGAGGAACTTATCAGGAAGTTCAGCGAGCAGTCTAATGAGACAGCAGGAGAGCATTTTACACCTCGTGAAGTCATAAGGCTGATGGTTCGCCTTCTCATAGCAGGCAACGGCAGTTTAAAACAGAAAAATATTATCAAAACTGTCTATGACCCTGCCAATGGTACCGGTGGAATGTTGACCACAGCAAAAGACGAAATCCTTGAGCATGTAAATCCTACTGCTCAGGTCTTTCTCTTTGGACAGGAACTCAATCCTAAAACCTTTGCCATTGCAAAGTCTGACATACTTATAAAAGGCGAAGAAGCTGATAACATCAAAAAGGGCAATAGCTTTTCAGAAGATCAACTCAGTGGTAAAACATTTGATTTAATGCTTTCAAATCCTCCATTTGGCGTTGAATGGAAAAAGGTAGAAGATGCTGTCAGAAAGGAATCTGAAGAAATGGGTTTTGAGGGCAGGTTTGGCGCAGGACTTCCTCGTATAAGCGACGGCTCTTTATTATTTCTTCAGCACATGATTTCCAAAAAGAAACCTGTAAAAGAAGGCGGAGGCAGGATAGCCATTGTCTTTAACGGCTCTCCTTTGTTTACAGGAGACGCAGGAAGCGGTGAAAGCGAGATAAGGAAATGGATAATTGAGAATGATTATCTTGAGGCAATAGTCGGACTGCCTGATCAGCTTTTTTATAACACAGGGATTTATACCTACATCTGGATTGTCACAAATAACAAACTAAAAGAGAGAAAAGGCAAGGTTCAATTAATAGATGCCAGAGAATATTATGAGGACATGCGTAAGAGCCTCGGCAATAAGCGCCATTACATAACAGAGAAACAGATTGAGGAGATTGTAGATATTTATAAAACCTTCAGGGAATCGGATAAAAACAAGATATTCTCAAATGAGGATTTTGGTTATTACAAGATTACAGTTGAAAGACCGTTGCAGCTTAACTTTCAGGCAAGTAATGAACGGATAGAGCTTCTTAAAGAAGAAAAAGCCTTTCAGAATCTTGAAGTGAGCAAAAGGAAGAACAACCCCCTAACCCCCTTTGATAAGGG
>MGQA01000016.1 GCA_001797665.1 Deltaproteobacteria bacterium GWF2_42_12
TCCCCAGTATCATTTGAGCTGGAATCTATGGTAGCCTAACCTAACTGAGTGTCCTAAAATTCGGGGGAAGTCCAAGTCTCAACAACCTTAATTTTTTGCTTATCTAAATATTGTTTGATGATTTTAGTATCCATATTTACCGCCATTATTTAATTTAAAGTTTAGCTATGCTATATAAGTTTTATCAACCTATTAAATCAAACCATTTGAGGAGCCGCGCGGCGATGTGTTTCGCCGATTATCTCAATGCGGCCTGCGGAAATGGGATACTCGCGGGAAATCAGATTATTATTCCAACCTGCATCGCGTAATTTCGTGTCAATGAGATTAGCCCGTGTGTCTGCTTCGTTGTAGGACATAGAAAATTTATCTTACCCTACCATAAAGTTGATGATTTTAGAAGTGAGAAAATTTTATTGTTAGCATCTTACAAGACAACTACGACATTTTTGGCCATACTTATTAATGAGAGTATAATTATAGATTGCATTTGCGTTGTTTTCCAAGGACTGTCATGCCCGAATGGTTCTATCGGGCATCCAGAGTTTTCGTAATGGATTCCCGCTTAATGCTTGCGGGAATGACAAAGTGGGGGATTTCTTTTTGGAGATGAAAAAGCAAACTATTTCATGCGCTCCTTAATAAAGGAGTCATCTGTATTAACAGTTTGTTGAAAAACTCAACAAACTCCGATTACACGGATAAAAGATTAGATTTCACAGATTAAAACCCATTGAAATATCTGTGTAATCGTTTTTCCTAATCTGTGTAATCAAGGCTATTGATGCCTTTTTCAACAGCCTGTTAATTCAATCAGTGGACACAGATGAAAGGCCGAACGGCATCAATGTCTGTTTTGGATGGCTTTAAATCCTTGACGGATATTTTTAAATGATATATATTGTCCATATATATCTATTTAAGGGGTGATAAACATGTCAACTGCAAAGAAGATGTTATTTATAGTGGATGAAGAGGTCAGAAAGAAATTGGAAGACCTCGTGCCTCATGGTCAGAGGAGCAGAATTGTAAATGAGGCAATTAGAAAGGAACTCTTGCTGTTAAAAAGGAAAAAGATTACAAAAGAACTCATGGAAATCTCTTCTCACACACGGCCTGCTTCTGCCAAAGAGATAGTGGCAGAATTAAGGAAAGAGCGAAGGCGGTAGAACCCTGTGAAAACCATTGTGCCTGATGCCTCCGTGCTCTTGAAGTGGGTTTTGAAGGATGACGAAGCCCACAGGGGAAAGGCGCTTTCTATCTTGTCTCTATGGCTTGAGGGGAAATGCGATATAATCCTGCCGTCTCTCTGGTTATTTGAGGTGGGCAGCATTATAAGCAGGAGGGAGCCGTCCCTTGCAAAAGATATTATGAAAAAATTTCTGGGGTATGAATTTACGGAGATAAAGATTACTGAACCCCTGTTGTCTCTTATCATGGAACTTGTCAATGATAAGAGGGTGACTTTTTATGATGCTGCCTATCATGCCGCTGCCATATATAAACACGGGATATTTATTACTGCGGACAACAAGTATTATAAGAAGGCAAAGGATAGAGGCTGCATTCAACTGTTAAGCAATTTTACCCAAATATAAAGGATATAATATGAGGGGCAAAAATCTTGGCAAATTTTTAAGGGCTGTTGACCTGCTTGGCAAGACAGAGGGGGTTACTATTGATGAACTGTCAGAAGAGCTTGGGATTGACAGGAGGTCGGTATATCGTCTGCTTGAGTTTATACAGGAGTTCGGATTTCCAATCTATGAAGATAAAATCCGTCTGGAAAAGAAAAAACGCTGGAAACTTGAGGCTACGTAATCTTAAGAAACTTCCCAACATAAAACTTCCGGATATAAATCTGAGTTTACCGGAAATCATATCATTGTATTTTCTTAAGGGAGAGGAACGGCTTTATAAAGGGACTGACATTGGAAAACATATCAACTCAGCCTTTAACAAGATAGGCGTGTTTGCTCCAAATGGGCTTGCCGACAAGATAGACAAGATAAAAACGCTTTTTATCCCATTTTCGAAATTTGCCAAAGACTATTCAGGAAAGGAAAAGATTATAGAATCTCTGACAGAGGCAATGCTTCAGAAAAAGACCTGTCATGTCAAATACCATTCTTTTAGTGACAATAAAATTAAGGAATTCAAGATTGACCCTTTAAATTTTTTTGAGCGTAAAGGCGGGCTTTATATCTTTGCAAGAATAACAAGGTTTGGAGATATAAGGATGATGGCTGTTGAACGAATACAAACAATGGAATTAACTAATGACTATTTTGAATATCCTGATGATTTTGACCCTGAGGAGGCGCTGAGTTCTGCATTTGATATTATTTACGATGACCCTATTGAAGCAAAAATCTGGTTTTCCGCTGCTCAGGCAAGATATGTCAAAGAGCGGCAATGGGCTAAAGAACAGAAGATTAAAGAACAAAAGGACGGCTCAATAATCCTTGAAATGAAGACATCTGGTTTTTGGGATGTTAAGAAGTGGGCGCTGTCTTTTGGGGCAGAGGCAGAGGTGTTGGAACCAAAAGAACTGAGGGAAGCAATAGGGAATGAGATTAAAAAGGTAATGGGTGTTTACAAATAGAGGCAGGCTGCCTAACTTATAATTTTCAGTCTTTGAAAATGGGGATAAAGTTTATCGTAGGTAGCCTGAAGGTGTTCTGGTATCACCCTAACTTCACTTATAACTGGCATGAAGTTTGTATCACCACCCCAACGTGGAACTACATGAAAATGAAGATGTTCATCTATTCCTGCCCCAGCATCCTTACCGAGATTCATACCTATATTAAAGCCACCAGGGCTCATCTCTTTTTTCAGGATAGCAACAGCGTTTTTTATTAGGCTAAAAACCTCTATGGTCTCGGCTGAATCCATATCTTCTAACAAGCTTGAATGTTTCCATGGATAAACAAGCAAATGGCCGTTGTTATAAGGGAATTTATTCATCATGACTCCGGCAAGACTCCCCCGATAGAGAACCAATTCTTTTTTATCATCTTTACTATATTCTTTACAAAATATACATTGAGTGGGTTTTTGCCCGGTATTATTGGCATTACCAAGTATATAATCGACCCGCCATGGGGCCCAGAGCTGCTTCATCGTGTACTATTGATTCACCCTTTCTTTTAATTCCTTACCAACCTTGAAAAACGGGGTTTTTTTGGATGGAATGTCTATACTCTCTCCTGTCTTTGGATTTCTGCCCTTTCTGGCCTTATGCTCCTTGACCTTAAAACTGCCAAAACCTCTAATCTCAATCTTTTCTCCTTTTGCAAGGCTGCCTGTCATATTCTCAAAGATTGTATCAACAATTATTTCCACATCCCGTTTTGTGAAATTCTTCACCTTTCCAGAAACCTTTTCAATCAATTCGCTTTTTGTCATTTTCCATCCCTCCCGTATTCAGAGTTTTGAGTTTAGAGTCTGGAGTAATTTATTAAATTAAAACCTTACAATCCATTACTTGCTATGTATACTATATGGAAAGAGATACATTAAATCATAATTGGCCTTAAGTTTCTTTAAAACCTGGCCGGCAGCGTCACCGAAGACTATATCCCATAAACTTACTCCTCTTTTTTCTGGATAAATTACAAACGGCTTCCCCTTTATATTAGCCAGAGAAGCTGCTGCATCAATGGCATCCTGAAAGTTTCCCAGCTCATCAACTAATTTCATGTCTCTGGCCTGCGAACCAGAGAATATTCTGCCGTCAGCAAGTTTTTTTACAGTGCCAATATCCAGTTTTCTGTTCTCAGCCACAATATTAATAAATTGCTCATGCACGTCATCTATAACGCCCTGTATAAGCCTTTTCTCATCTTCCTTCATGTTTCTTAAAGGCGAGCCAATGTCCTTATATTCTCCACTCTTTATTACATATCCCTTTAAGCCTATCTTTTTCAGGAGGTCTTCCACATTTGCAAACTCCATGATAACGCCGATGCTACCAGTAATTGTGCCTGGATTCGCAATAATCTTGTCAGCTGCTGCTGCGACATAATAGCCGCCGGATGCTGCCACAGAACCCATTGAGGCTACCACCCTTTTTTCGACACTTATCTTTTTAAGCTCTCTATAAATTTCCTGCGAGGGACCTACCCCACCGCCTGGTGAATCTATTCTTACAACTACTGCCTTTACATCTTTCCTCTCCCCATATTCCTTAATCTGTTTGTTTATTGAATTTGATTCTGTTATTACACCCTCTATCTCCACTACAGCTACTTTATCGCCAAATGACAAACCATCTCCGCCTATAAGGGCTGTAAAAAGCAGCAGAAGACCAAAGAAAAATATAAAAAACAAACCAGCAATACTCAACACCAATTTTAAATGTTTCTTCACCATAATCTTGGCTTTTTTAAAACAATTTGACTGCAACCCTCCTCTCCTGCCCTAAAGGCATGGTTTCCCTGATTTTATCCTCGGCTAAAAACGATAACGTTACAGGGAATGCGGGGTAAAAAGGAATTTATTAACTAAGAAAGAAAATGGAGGTTTAAACCGCACTTACTGACTGTTCCTTCCTTTCAACAGTTGATAATCCCTTAAGCCCGAGACCAATCTTTTTGTCATCTCGGTCTACATTTAGGACTTCTGCCTCAACCACATCGCCAATTTTCAGATTTATCCCCTTTTTCTTCCCTCTGTTCAATTCAGATATGTGTATTAAACCTTCTATACCATCCTCAAGCTCTATAAATGCCCCAAAATTTGCAATGTTTGTAACTTTGCCGCTCACAGACTTGCCCGGCTGATATTTATCTTCAATTCCATGCCATGGATTCTTGCAAAGCACTTTCGTGCTCAAGGAGAATCGTTGTTTTTCCTTATCTATGCCTACAACCTCAGCCTCTACCTCCTGGCCGACATGAAAAAGCTCTGATGGATGCTTTATTTTCTTCCAGGACATATCGGAAATATGCACTAATCCATCTATCCCGTTTCCTACCCCTACAAAGATGCCAAAATCAGCTATGTTCTTCACTATGCCCTTAACCCGTTCTCCTTTAGGATATTTTGTTTCTAATATCTCCCACGGATTTGGTGTAAGTTGTTTAAGGCTTAAAGATATCTTCTTGTTTCCAGGGTCTACTTCCAGTACCTTTACCTCTACATTATCGCCTATTTTCAGCCTCTGAGACACATCCTTTATCTTTGTCCAGCTCAATTCAGACAGGTGGATCAGCCCTTCAAGTCCATCCTCAAGCTCAACAAAAGCCCCATAATCCACAAGCTTAACAACCCGCCCAGCAACCCTTGAACCAACCTGATACTTTTCCCTTACTAAATCCCATGGGTTTGGCTTTATCTGTTTTAACCCAAGAGAGACTTTATTTTCTTCTTTATCAAATTTCAACACCTTAACGGATATCCTATCTCCAACCTTGAAAATGTCTGCTGGGTTTTTAATTTTACCCCAGGAGATATCAGTAATATGTAACAACCCATCAATGCCGCCCAAGTCAACAAACACGCCATAATTAGTAATATTTTTTACAATGCCCTCAATAATATTCCCTTCCCCAAGGGCCTGGAGTGTTTCTTTTTTAATCTTTTCCTTTTCTTCTTCGAGAATAGCCCTTCTTGATACAACTATGCTTGGCTTTCGTTTGTCATACTGCAAAACCTTAAACCTAAACTGTTTATTAATAACTTGCTCAGGGTTGCTGACAGGCCTGACATCTACCTGAGAACCCGGAAGAAAGGCAGTAATACCGCCGATATCAACAACAAAACCGCCTTTTATCTTCTGAACTATCTTGCCTTCAACTGATTTGCCACCATGATATGATTCCTCTATGTCCTTGCAAACCTTTATCTTTTTTGCCTTTTCTATAGAGAGAGTCACATAACCTTTATCGTCATCGCTATTTTCCAGAATTGCCTCTATCTCATCTCCTACTTTTACATTAAGGTTGCCATCACCATCAAAGAATTCTTTGAGAGGTATCTGGGCTTCAGACTTATATCCTATATCAACAACAACCACATCCCTTGCAATACAAACAACCATCCCTTTAACAAGCTCCCCGTCTTTCAGCTCTTTGATGGCCTTTTCATAAAATATTTCATTATTATCTATTTTTTCTGACGGACTATCTGTCATGAAACCAAGCCCCCTATATTTATTTTTTAAAACTATAGCACAATTAGAAACGAAGTTCAATCAAATGTGTAAGCCCAAAAATAGACATTGATTTTTGGGGAAACTGGCAAGTTGACTGCCAGACGAGGCGGAATCCATTTTTGCGATGAGCCCTCCCCCTTTATCCCCCTCATGGAGGGGGACAGGGGGAGGATACGGTGAAGAGCAAAAATGTGCCGACAACGAAGTATGGCAGGCAAATCGCCAGTTTGTAAAATAGCGAGGTTTTCAATCGCTATTTTACGGATAAAAAATATCCTTAATAAAAAAGGGGTTAGCCAACTGGCAAACCCCTTAATTACTGAAGTCTTCATAAGAATTGTAATAGCGTTATTATTACTGAGTAAACCCTCACGAGCCCGCCTTAGGCGGGATCACAGAGCGACATGAAAAATAAATGTAGGGGAAGCCCTTGTGGCCGCCCGACGGAAGGGGACATCCCCGATAGAAGCATTCGGGGACAGGCGCCCCTCCCCTACCAAAAAATGGGATTTGGTATGTATTTTCGGAACTAAAGCTTAATTTATATAAAAAAGGGATTAATCCCGAAGTATCGGGATTAATCCCTTTAAATTTCTGGCGTCCCCACCGGGATTCGAACCCGGGTTACC
>MGQA01000017.1 GCA_001797665.1 Deltaproteobacteria bacterium GWF2_42_12
TATGATGCTGTAGATAGGAAGGTAGGTAAAAATTATGCACACAATGCCAAAAGGTCATCCCCATCAGGTTCCGGGGCCTGCCTCTGCAGGTTTTAAGCAGGGGATGGAGGGAAAACCCACAGCAGAAAAAAAATGGCTTCCCAAGTTGATTGCGTGGGAAGTAACGCGGTCATGCAATCTTGATTGTATCCACTGCAGGGCAGCAGCAAGGTTCGGCCCGTACCCCAATGAATTAAAGACCGAAGAGTGTCTTGCGTTTCTTGATGATGTGGCAAAGGCATTTCCGAGTTTTATCATCATCCTTACCGGCGGTGAGCCCATGATGAGGGATGATATTTGGGAGATTGCAGCGCATGGTACAAAACTTGGCCTCAGGATGGTTATGGCGCCGTGCGGCTTTCTTGTTACAGAAGAGACTGCCAGAAAAATGAAAGAGGTCGGCATACAGAGGGTAAGCTACTCCATAGACGGTCTCAATGCTGAAAGCCACGATAATTTCCGCCGCGTCAAAGGCGCATTCGACAGCGTGATGAAGGCCATTGAAAATTCCAAGAAGGTAGGTCTTGATTTTCAGGTCAACACCACCATAACAAAACACAATCTCCATGAGCTTCCGCAGATATTGGACATGGTGATTAAGCTCGGCGCAAAGGCGCATCATCCGTTCCTGCTCGTCCCTACAGGAAGGGGCGCAGAACTAAAGCATCTGGAGATTCCACCTGAAGAATATGAAAAGACACTGACATGGTTTTACAATATGAGGGACAAGGTGCCTATCCAGTTCAAGCCGACCTGCGCGCCGCATTATTACCGGATATTCAGACAGCACGAACGGGAAAAGGGGATTACGGTAAAGCCGGAAACCCACGGCCTTGACGCAATGACCAAAGGTTGCATGGGCGGCCAGTCCTTTGCATTTGTATCCCATACAGGCAAGGTTCAGATATGCGGATTTTTAGATGTAGAGTGCGGCGATATAAGAAAAGAGCCTTTCAGCAAGATATGGGAGACATCAAAGGTCTTCAAAGAGATGCGGGCATGGGATGATTATAAGGGGAGATGCGGATACTGCGAATTCAGAAAGGTCTGCGGCGGATGTCGGGCAAGGGCTTATGCCTTTACCGGAGATTATATGCAAGAAGAGCCCTTCTGCACATACCAGCCGGGCGAAGAGGCAAAGAATGCGCATGATAAGAAAAAGGAGGCAGCAGGAGCAAGATAGAAAAAAGCAAGTGTCAGCCTAAAAATATCGGCAAATGTGAAGGAGGGTGCTTATATGGCTGCGCGTAAGAAGGGTTTGATTGTATGTAATCCGAAAATCCTCGGCGGTAAACCTATTGTCAGCGGTACAAGGATATCCGTTGCCTTAATACTCCAGAATATAGCTTCAGGAATGACGCAGGAGGAAATACTCAGCGGTTATCCCACATTGACGAAAGAGGGTTTGAAGGCGGCGTTGGATTTTGCGGCCAGACAATTTCAAGGAGAAGAGGTCAGGGTCTTTGCTGTCCAGAGATAGCCATGAAACTCCTTGCAGATGAAAATGTTCACACTGGCATTATACGCGGGGTGCGCAAGGCAGGTTATGATATTGTTTTTGTTCCTGATATCGGATTTGCTGGATGCGATGATAAGACAATTTTGGACTACGCAAAAAAGCATTGCTTGATACTGCTTTCCGGCGATAAGGATTTTGGATGCCTTATTGAATTTGGAACGCTATGGGGGCGCGGAAAAGTAATCTTGCTTCGCTATCGGCTCATCAACATTGACCGGGTGGTAAAGGATATTATCAAACTCCTCGCGCAAGAAAAAGAATCATTTGAAGATGCAACATCACTCATTATCGTGCTATCGGAATCGGGATATAGAATCCACCGACAGCCGGCAAGAAAGAGGTAAAAACAGATGGATGCCGTAGATAAAAAAATACTCAACATCATTCAGACAAAGTTCCCTATTGTCCAGAAGCCATACGAGGCAATTGGCAATGAGGTCGGCATCTCTGAAACAGAAGTGATTACTCGGCTTGGGAATCTGAAAAAAGAAGGCATCATCCGCAGGATTGGCGCTACATTTGACCCGCGAAAGCTCGGTTTTGTAAGCTCTCTGTGCGCTGCCAAGGTTCCGCCTGAAAAGATCAAAGACTTTGTGGATATTGTCAACTCCTATTCCGGCGTAACCCACAACTATGAAAGGGATAATGAATACAATATCTGGTTTACTTTTATAGACGAGTCAATGGAAGAGATTGAAAACAAGCTGAAAGAAATTTCAAAGAAGAGCGGTATAAAAGATGTAAGAAATTTGCCAACAGTGAGATTCTTCAAAATCAGAGTTGATTTTGATATGGAGAAGTGACGGCTTTCTAAAAAGCCCATCTGCGGCGTTGTCGTTCCGCTTAGCGGAACTTAGCCACGCTTAGCGTGGCGCTGCGGCTTCCGCGTTCAACTTGGGGACAGATTTGAAATCTGTCCCCAGTATGCCTCCCCCCGACAGTTTCAATCGGGGGCTTGCTCCGCCTTGCATCTGGAGCTTTTTACTTCGCCGTCAGTAGAGAATTTTAGTAGCATTTCCCTCTCCTCCGCCTTGGCGGACGGGAGAGGGGAGGGTGAGGGGTGCTGCCCCTCTGCTTTTCCATCAACAAAGACTTTCCCGCCCCTTCAAATCCGCCTTGTTTTTATAGCCTCAAGGTGCTATAAAATAAATCAATATTTTACCAAGCGAGCCGACAATGGACTTATGTCTTTTGAGTTTATAAGCATACTGTATAATCTGTTTCAGAGGAATAAATGAAGCTTCCTCACAAAGAAAAGGCATATATACCTATTTTAAAGATTAAGGATTATTTGCTTTCAGAAACACATCCTATTGGAAAGTCAAAGGCTAAATTATTGCGTTCATTGGGCTTTAACGAGACAAATATTGGTCTGTTAAAACAAGGGTTATTAAGCATTGCCCATGGGGAAGATGTGAAAGAAGCAGTATCATCAATGCATGGTGTAAAATATATTATAGATGGGTTGATTCAGACACCAGCAGGTGAAACCGTCAAGGTGCGGACAATCTGGATTATTGATAAAGGGCAAACCCACCCGCGTTTTGTAACAACATATCCAGTTTGAAAGGAGGTTTAAACTATGATTAGAGAATTAGATACAGTGGTTCTAATGCACGACATTGAAGAATACTGTCTGATGAAAGGAGATATAGGCACAGTTGTGCACTGTTATGGTGATGGCAAGGCCTATGAAGTTGAATTTGTATCAGCCGATGGACGAACAATTGCAGTAATTACGCTGAGCCATACTGATATTAGATTGATGGACAGCAAAGAGATATTGCATGTTCGGAAAATTTCATTACAGGCTGCATAAAAGCGAGTATGTTTCTCAAATATCGCCGAGTCAATGGAAAAGATTGAAAATAAACTGAAAGAGATTTCAAAAAAGACAGGCGTAAAAGATGTCCGAAACCTGCCGACAGTCAGATTCTTCAAAATCAGGGTTGATTTTGATATGGAGAAGTAAAATAATTCTCTCCACCGTGTAATTGCACATATCTTTAATAGTATTTTTATAACATACCAACTGGAACATGATAAAAAAAACATGATAAAAAAGTTGACAGAAATCCTAAAATAGTGTAAAAAGGCAGTTATATATTTAGGTCTTTAACATTTTTTAGCCTTTTCTAACAGGAGGCTACTATGGCACGAACATTGCTCAGTCAGTCAGTCTAACATCCTTTCTAAAGACAAAATTATTTAATCAAAAGGGTAGGCCAGAAACATGGCCTGCCCTTTTTTTGTTTAATAATATCCCGGCCCTATTCAACTCCATACTTGGTGAACTGCCATGAAACTCTCAGGTAAAGGTTTTTACGCTTTGCTTCTCAGTGGAATTTTATCTCTGACCTTCCTATCGGGATGTGAGGGGCTTCAGGTAAATATCCCTGTAGAGATTCAAACAGTCAAACAAGAAGAGGCCTCCTTATTGGTTCTTGTTGATAATAAATCAACATACAGGGTTAAAATCACTTATCCTATCTCAACCGATATGCTGAAACAGGATCAGCACACGGAATTTCGTTTGCCAAAACCGGGCAATTACAAGGTTGTACTTACAGCCTATGCAGAAGACCCTGATTATCGCAATACATACAAACCTGTTAAGACCGTTGAAATACCTATTTTCCTGAACGGATACGACACCATTCGTACCAAGGGAGGTTTTGTCGGTTATAATTTAGAAGTTACTGATGGGATGTTTTTCCAGGGTAAATAATTAATGACAAGGAAACAAGGGGGGACGAGTATGAAAAAAGGTTATTTTGCATTATTGTTTCTTTTGATTGCCATTTTTCTTGAAAATGCAGCAGAGGCAAAGTCGCTGAAGAAAGGTGAGGTTTACCGTTCGTTGGATAGAGCGGCTATAGAGGTTATTTCGGGGGATGAATTGGAGATGACTGGAGGTGGAAAAACAACTGTTGCCAAGTATGGATTTAAGGGGGATAAGTTGCGTGCAGTGATTGGTGATGAGGTTATCTATTTTGAAATAACTAAGGCAGGGCTGAAGGATGAGAAATCAGGGGAGGTTTACTATACTAAAGCAGCATTAGAAGAGATGAGGAAATTTACAGATAATGGAAATGGAACAGTTAGTCAAGGAACAGGACTTATGTGGCAGCAGGGGGAGAATAAGAAGGTGAATTGGGATTCTGCAATTGCCTATTGTGAAAATCTTTCCCTTGCAGGATATAATGACTGGCGATTGCCAAATATAGAGGAACTTAAATCAATAATAGATGTTAAAGAAGAACCTACAATAAATAAAACCTATTTCCCGAATGCCAATTCGTTCTTCTACTGGTCGTCTACTACAAGTGCGGGCCTTTCGTCCTATGCGTGGTATGTGGGTTTCAGCGGTGGCTCTGTCGACCTCATCGGGAAGTCCTTCGACATCTATGTCCGATGCGTTCGAAGCGGACAGGGACAAGCCATATCTCATTCGACCCTATCTATCCCAGACACACAATCAAAAGATGAGGAATTACAAAAACTCAAAACATTCATCACAGACCAATGGAAGCTCGTTTCCCAGATTCCTCCACCTAAGCGTGACTGGAGAGAACTCGTTACCCTTAAGATTACAGGAAAATATGATGATTATTCGTCCCTGTATTTATTCGGACTTAACATGCGCGGACGTGCCAGCGACGCCTTTGCCTCGGCTGATAAATTCCTTAAGAAAGGTGATTTAAAAAATGCCCAAAAATATGCAGACCTTGCTATAAGGCACTATATAGAATCGCAAAACCTTTTTAAGGCCTCGGAAGAAGTCTTCAGCGGAAGCATTTCAATGACCGCACAAATTCTGGAAGCAGCATACAGAGGGCCTGCAGAGGCATCTAAATACGGATGGGGTCTTATGTGCGGTCCCAAATGCTACGAAGTCGCTGACTATGTTTTCCTTCTGACAGATTTTGCCATGGACTATGGGCTTGAAGGCATGGATGAGGCCAAAAAGAATCTTATAGCCAAAGCCTTTGTCAAAACATTGCTGAAAATGGGCGGTATTTCAAGTTGGATTGAAAACAGGACAACCCATCTTATTGGAGGTTCAGGACTCTATGGTTTGATGGATAAAACCATCAACTCCCCTGAATTTCAAAAGGCATTTATGAAGGCGCTTGCGGAAAGTGGGGCTTATTCTGCAAAGAAGTTGGCCGAAGCAGGAGCCAAAAAGGTCATTCAGAACTCTCTTATGTTTGTTAAGGGATCGTCTAATCTAAAACCAGCAAATTAAAAGGTTGCACCAAAGTTCACTTGTTTGATGTATTGGCCAAAAGAGAAAGTCTACTTTCCTAAAAAGGTTTCCTTTTTCAAAAGACAGCAGCATAAAAAAATGAAAGAAAAAGATTTGCATGAACCTCTTTCCCCTTATGTCTCCAGCGCATATAATACGCTGTGCAGTGTGACACAGGGCGTAGCTTTAGGGGCATTATTCTATGTTTTATCTTCGACAAAACAACTAACCTGTCTTATATATCTTAAGTGTTTTGTTGTAGCGCTCTTGATTGCGCTATTGTGGCATAGATATGTTGTACACAATCAGTTTTCTGTATGGCGGCTCGGCATACCAGATACTCTTATACCGATAGCTTTTGCAATCATGCAGGTTTGGTTGGCATTAGTGGTTCCGAAAAGTATTACTTGGTTTTCTGGAGTTCTGGCCATTATCAGTGCGATTGGGATATTGGCATATGCAAATACAATTTATGGATTTAATAAAAAAGAAGCAGAGCAATTGTTTAGAGAACATTATTCTGAAGAAGAAAATGATTTTGCAGAGGCACTGCATTATGAAATCAATTCATTTCAGAAAAGTTCTTGGAAGCATATGCTATACTCAACTTTATTAATGTCATTTTTGACATCAATTAACTACACAAATTGGCTTAGCGAAGACAATAAAACATATATCACTACTTTTTTTGCGGTCATAATAATTGCATTAGTGTTTTGGTTTGATTTGAGATGGTGGCTCAATAACAGCAGGTCAGCACAAATTAAAAAATATCATTGGTGAAACATCATGAGTCAAGCACATTCTTAGTTGGGGCAGCGGTGGGGTCAGACTTAACAATTGACATATTTTCCGCATTGACGATGTCAGCCTGATGTCTGATGGATAAGTAGGCATTTTCAGAGGCAAGAGGGTCAGGTCTACTTTCTTGTCATTTGCCTATTTCTTCTTCATAATTCCGTTTAGGTAACATAGGGACAACCGCCCCCCCATATTATCCATATTATCAATTAGTAAAGCTCACATATCCAGTGTTCCAGACGACGATACGCCTATCTTTCCTAATCCATAAGTAAAACCTTGTCAAGCCTTACAAAAACCTGCTATTATGGCAGCAAAATCAGGTATGTAGAAAAATCATAAATACCAAAAAGTTAATAAGTCAAAGACTTATGAACGTTTGGCAGGGGCTGTCATGCCTCTAAAACAAATAGAAAATATACTCTCTGAAAAACTCAATGACCTTAAGGTAAAAGGAACTTTAAAGGGAGAGGAAAAGGTCATTACAGACATCCTGGTGTGAACTATGGGGTCAGGTCTTGAATCTTGACATTGGCAGAATAGAAAACAAACAAATAAGGAATGTCAAAAATAAAGACCTGACCCCATTTCTGGCATGGAAAAGGCATAAAGACAAAATTAGAGGCAATAGCGTGACTTATGAGGCATTCAAGAATTTATTAAGAAAGCTCGTTGACCTACAAAACCCTCAAGCAATAGAGATTCAACAGAATCTTGCTTTTTAATATATAAGCAAGAGACAAAAAAGGTGACAAGGCGACCATTAAACTGTTTTTGTGAAGTAAACAGTGCCTCATAAACTGGAAAGCAGTCAAGCAAACTCAAGGTGCAGATGTTTTCCAAAAATTTTTGCAACCTTTTCAAGGGTTTTTATGGTTGGATTGCACTTGTTGGGGTTTTCAAGCCTCTGGTATGCCTGATATGAAATGCCCAGCCTTTTTGCAGCCTCAAAAGAAAAAGGTGACAGAACTATTTTCTACCTTTGCTGAGGCTTTAAAATGGCAATTTACGGAATAGGAGATGGTATTGACAGAAATGCAATCTGTCAGGCCGGCAGAAACTCAATTTTCAGGTATGTTCCGGTTGCCCGCGCAATCTTTTCCAAAGTTTTGAGTGTCAACCCTTCATATTCGCCGCTTTCCAGCCGGGAAACCGCCTGTTGGCTTGTCCCCATCAGCTTTGCCAAACCTTTCTGGCTCAGGCGCTTTTCTTCCCGGAGCGTATGGATTTTGTATGCCAGCGCCAGTGCGATTTTTTCCTCCTTGTAATGGCGTCTGAACTCCGGGTTTTTCAGGTCTTCGGCAAGCCGTTCTTGAAATGTCCGTATTTTTTTCTTCTTCATAGTTACTCCTCTATAGGATTACGTTTTATCCAGTCATGCATTCTGCGTTCCGCCAATTCTATATCCCCTGCCTTAAGCTGCATAGTCTTTTTCGCAAAGGCATGGACAAGCACAATGGAATCCTTCTGGTAGAAAAAGTATAGTATCCGGTATTGATTTGAACTGTAATGTATCCTTAATTCCCGTATCTTTCCACGAACATGGTCTGCGTAAGGTCGCTTCAGATTTGGCCCATGTTCTGCCAACAGGGATAGATACGCCTCAACTTTTGCCCTGGATTTGACATCCAGTTTATCCAGAAAATCATCAATAGGAGAATCATCTCCTTCAGTAGTATAGAAAACAATGCGGAGCATTAATGTTTTTAAAATACATCAATTATGATGTATTGTCAAGGATAGAATTATAGCTATAATTATATATGCAAAAAGGCGACACTGTTTTTTACCTTTGAGGCGACAAATCATTAACACATGCACTTTGCCCAGCCTTTTCAGCCTTGCCCTTTTCGTAACGTCTATGTATATTAGCCATAACCTATGCCCCGTTTCGTCATCCATAAACATAAAGCCACGCATCTGCATTTTGACTTCCGCCTGGAGATGGATGGCGTTCTGAAAAGCTGGGCTGTTCCCAAAGGCGTGTCGGAAGAGACTGGGATAAAGAGGCTTGCTATTGCTGTGGAGGACCACCAGCTTGATTATATTGACTTTGAAGGTATTATACCTGAAGGGCAATACGGCGCAGGAACTGTTGAGATATGGGATAACGGCGAATATGAGCTTGAGTCAAGGGAGAAGAATAAATTGGTGTTCATCCTTCATGGCAAAAAGGCAAAGGGCCAGTATGCCATGATTCATACGAATGATAAGAACTGGTTTATCTTTAAAACATATGCCCATTGACCTCATTTAGAGTTTTATGTAATATGAGGAATACTCTCGCATTGAAAGGATTGGCTTTATCCGATGTTAACCTACAAGGTAGTTGAATTAAACACAGTAACTGACGAAGAACTGGAGGCCGCTATAAATAAGTGGATAAAAGAAGGCTGGTCTCTGGACGGCATCCACTTTGCCATGAGGGAGGCGTCAAAAAGGCCTGCCATGGCGTTTATTCTGTTTACAAAAGAAGACAAGTAGTCTATTTATTGCTGCTGTATCTTTCTAATCTTATTTTCCCGTCTTGATAAACCAGATAACTAAACTCCTTTATCCAATCTCCGGGATTGGCATAGATGCTTTTTTTATCATCTGTTGTTTCTTCTAAGACCTCTGGGAAGTGGGAGTGGGCAAGAACTACAAAATCAAAACCATCTTTTATCTTTTTCTTTGCAAAGTCCCTCTGAAGATTATCAACCATAATACCTCTGCTATAGTTGCTACGGCTTGTTTTTGCCAGCCGCATTGCAACCCTCCAGACAAAGGAAGGCGGGGTGATTCTAATGAGCATGCGAAGAAAAGAGCTTCTTAAAAAACTTCGCCACACTTTATGACCGATGCTATGCTCAACAATATCGCCATGCGCCAAAAAGAATCTTTTTCCATCTAAATTTATATCTGCTGAATCAGGATATACCTCACCGCCTAATATTTCTTTAAAAAACGGCGCTACGGAAAAATCGTGATTGCCTTCGATATAAATTACTTCTGTGCCAGACTTCTTAAGTTTTTTAAATTGATTTAATATGGGCGAGTAATGATGTTCCAGTATTTGATTATATCCTGTCCAGAACTCAAAAAGGTCACCAAGAATAAAGAGCTTATCAATATCTTTCAGGGTTTCCAGAAAGGAGCATAGGGTTTTTTGATTTGGGTCGTCCAGACCTCTCAGATGTGCATCTGCGATGAATATAGCTTTCATATCTTAGGGTGTGGGAGGTGGGAAGTGGGTTGTGGTGAAGGTTTTCCCTACTTCCTACTTTCTACTGCCCACCTCCATCTTTAATGCCTTCAATGCTGCCTTTCTCATCACATTCATTGGCGCATCCATTCCTGTCCAGAGTTTAAAACTTCTGGCTCCCTGGTGGACGAGCATACCCAATCCACCATGCGTAGTTAATCCGATTTTTTTTGCCTTTTTAAGTAAAAGGGTTTCTAAAGGATTGTAGATAATATCAGATACTATCGCTATCTTTGGCAGTGTCTCTAAAGGGATTTTCAGGGCTTTGCTCTGTTTCATTCCAACAGATGTTGTATTTATAAGCAAATCGACGCTATTAAAAGACATTTTGAGCATATTATTATCAAGGTCAATGGCTTCAAATCTTGTGTCACGGAATTTTCCTTTAAATGTTTTGATGAGCGAAACAGCCCGTGAAAGCGTCCTATTTGCAACGGTGATTGACTTTGGTTTTTGTGTGGCCAGCGCTGCCAGAATTCCTCTTGCAGCCCCGCCGGCCCCTATAATTATAATCCTCTTACTTTTAGGATTAAAACCTAATTCCTCTTTCAATGAGGCCATATAACCACTGCCATCAGTGTTGTATCCTACGAGTTTACGGTCTTTATAGACTATTGTGTTTACAGCGCCAACAAGCCTTGCCTCTTCTGAAATATCATCAAGAAATCTTATTACAGATTCCTTATGAGGTATTGTGATATTTACACCGA
>MGQA01000018.1 GCA_001797665.1 Deltaproteobacteria bacterium GWF2_42_12
CCCTTCAGCCCCTTTATGACAGCCCTCTGAACTTGCTCAGAACTCCCATAGGCCGCAATCAGCATATCAGCATCTTTGAAATGAGATAGGATATAAGGGCTTCCAAAGGAAATTATAATTGACTTCTCTGTCCTTCCCATGAGTTCATGAATCTTTTGCCGTTCTTTATCTCCAATACCTGAACTCCCCCTCCATGCGGAAATCTCGGAGAATATAGCGATTATGGTTACCTCATCTGGAAATCCCCTCACCCTATCCCTCTCCCCAGAGGGGAGAGGGGACTTGTTTACTTCCTCTCCCAAGAGGGGAGAGGATAAAGGTGAGGGGGAATTCTCAGAGATGTTAGAGACGTTCCTGAAATGACTTTTCCACAGAGAAAGTTTATGGAACTTGGTCTCTCCTGCAAGAACTACATGGGCATCTGTGATTGACAGCATCCCGGTCCCTTTTACAAGAGTTATTGATGCATCAGTGACCTGTATTGAAAAGGTTTTATGAAGATGATAATCAAGTCGGGAGGGGACAAGCCTCTCCCCTACATCATTCCTGATATGCGGAAGCCTTGATTTTACTTTTCGGATACGTTTTATTGCTCTATCAATACATGCCTCATCAATCTCTTTTGTTTTGAGGGAGTTTTCAAGCTCTTTGACAGCCGCATCAGCATCTGCCGGATGGAGGAGCACATCAACCCCTGCCTTTAGACACTTTGCATGGAGATTATCAATGCCGCTTAGCGCGGCCATATTCAATGCATCTGTGATAACCAAGCTGTCAAAGCCAAGTCCAAGTTTGTCCCTTAGTATCCCTTTAATCATCTTTTCTGACAGAGTTGCAGGCATTGAATCAATGGCTGGCACAAGGAGGTGCCCTGTCATTATGCTGCTTACCCCTGCTTTAACCGCCTCTTGAAACGGCATGATATCTACATTCATCAGGTCTTTATATGATTTGGAAATTACAGGCAGGGCGATGTGGGAATCTATGGATGTGTCGCCATGGCCGGGAAAGTGCTTGGCACAACTTATTAGCCCTGAACCCTCCAGAACCTTGATATATGCTGAACCAAACCATGAGACATCTTCAGGATTATCTGAAAACGCCCTAGTGCATATAATGGGGTTGTCAGGTCTCTGATTTACATCAAGGACAGGGATGAGGGGCATGTTTATTCCTACATCTATTGCTTCAAGAGCTATTGCCTGTATAATATCATGGAGGAGTGAAACATCCTTTTGGCTATCTTTCCTGATGGCTGCCCTCACAGCCATCTGGCAAGGGAATTCAGTATAGCCTTTGACTTGCTGACCCACACCACGCTCTATATCTGATGCAATAAATAAGGGAACCTCGGAGATAGCCTGGAGCTTATCAATAAAGGACTTTACTTCTTCCTTTTCCCCGCCAAAGAGTATGAAGCCGGCAATGCCTTTTCTGACGAGTTCAAAGACCTTTTCCTGATAAGGTAAGGAAGAGACCTTTTCGCCATCGAGTCTGCTGATAATGAGTTGGTAAAGGTTGGTTTGCACAATTATTGCCCCCCTCACCCACCCTCTCCCCTCAGGGGAGAGGAGAGAGGTGAGGGGTGGTTTACATACTGGGGACAGATTTCAAATCTGTCCCCAGTATAAGTGCAGATGAAAATTTTACTAAGCCCTCAGATTATAAAATACTTCCTTCCCCAAAAACTGGGCAGTTTCTCCAAGTTCTTCTTCAATGCGGAGGATCTGGTTGTATTTCGCAATGCGGTCTGTCCTCGATGCAGAGCCTGTCTTTATCTGGCCTACGTTGGTGGCAACTGCTATGTCTGCTATTGTTGCATCCTCTGTCTCGCCGCTCCGGTGGGATATAATCGCTGTATACCCTGCCTTCTTTGCCATCTCAATTGCCTCCAGGGTTTCGGTGAGCGTTCCTATCTGATTTACCTTGATGAGGATTGCATTAGCGATGCCTTCAGCTATGCCTTTTGCAAGAATCTTTGTATTGGTGACAAAGAGGTCGTCACCCACGAGCTGAACCTTTTTGCCGAGCCTTTCTGTCAGCCCCTTCCAGCCCTTCCAGTCATTCTCTGAAAGTCCGTCCTCGATAGAGATAATCGGATATGCCTTAATGAGCCTTTCATAATAATCAATCATCTTTTCAGAGGAGAGGCTTTTCCCTTCGCCTTTTAAATTATAGACTTTCTTGGAAGTGTCATAAAATTCGCTTGATGCTGCATCGAGGGCAATCAGTACATCTTTGCCCGGCTTATACCCTGCTGCATTTATAGCTGCCATGATAAGTTCAATAGCCTCTTCATTTGTCTTTAACGAAGGCGCAAATCCGCCTTCATCGCCAACAGCAGTGTTGAGTCCTTTCTTTTTTAAGATGGCCTTAAGATGATGGAATATCTCAACCCCCATCCGTATTGCATTATTAAAATCTTCAGTGCTCACAGGCATAATCATAAATTCCTGGAGGTCAAGACTGTTGTCAGCGTGAGCGCCGCCGTTTATGATATTCATCATGGGTACAGGCAGGGTATTTGCATTGACACCGCCTATGTACCCGTAAAGTGGAATGCAGAGGGAGGTGCTGGCAGCCTTTGCAGTTGCAAGCGATACAGCGAGTATTGCATTTGCGCCGAGCTTGCCTTTATTGTCAGTGCCATCAAGCTCAATCATTGTCCTGTCTATGAGAACCTGGTCCAGGGCATCCATGCCAACTATCTCAGGGCCTATCTTATCATTTACATTTGCTACTGCCTTTAATACCCCTTTGCCAAGATACCTCTTTTTATCTCCGTCCCTGAGCTCTACAGCCTCATGTGCACCGGTGGATGCGCCTGAAGGCACAGCAGCCCTTCCCATAGAGCCGTCTTCCAGTATAACCTCAGCCTCAACAGTAGGATTGCCCCTGGAATCAATTATTTCTCGTGCTACAACATCAATAATCGTGGTCATTCAACCTCCCACTTATAGCTGATTACACAGATTATAAAATAGATTACACAGATTCAGACAAAACCCTCATTTGCCGTTAGCTCACACCCCGCTAAGCGGGGCACAAAGCGGATAAAAATTGAGGCTCCCCTCACCCTACCCTCTCCCCCTGTTAGGGGGAGAGGAGAAGAGAGATGGGCTATTTTCGGAGCAAAAGCTTAGTTTTAATCAGTGCAATCTTTCTTCAAAATCTGTGTAATCATTTTTTTGATTTTTGAGTATCTTATACTTTCCTCTGTCAAAAAAGCAAGGCAAAAGACAAGATAGATGCTCAAGTTAAGGTCAAGGTTGCGGAGTATTGCTGGAGCGGAAAATTTGGAGCAAGGCAACCATGTTGCCGTTTTTACGCCGACACGGTCGGCTCGCTCCATAAGTAAGACTCCACGCACACAGACACCTGGAGCGGAAGTAATACTCCGCAACCTTACCAGGGAGAATCCTCGCCATGTATACTGGGGTTCTTCAAAACATCGGTCTCAACATCAGCCTCCTGCTTTCTCCATCTCCGAAATGGCATCCTTCAGCTTCGCAACGATCCACTCATAATCATCCATATTTTGCGGTCTTTGAAAAAAGTCTATTGCATTTGCATAAATGGGTTTTCCAAAGGTGATGCTTATCTTTTTTAATTTCGGCAATGCAGCGCCTCTTGGGAGGGCTTCGTATGTGCCTTTGATAAATGTCGGCACTAAAGGGACAGTTAGCTCTCTGGAAAGTATCCCCACACCCTTTTTAAAAGGTTGAATGTTTCCATCAATCGCCCTACCACCCTCAGGAAAGATACAGATGGATTTGCCATTTTTTATTACATAGCCAGACATCTGGAATGCCCTTTTCAGATATCTATCAGGGTCTATGGGAATTACATGGAGTATATGGCTGAGGGGTGAGGTTAGCCAGTGTGTGAAGTATTTCTCAAAGCCAAGAAAGTATAAATCCATGAATAGTTCAAAGGGAACGGCTGCTGCTATTACAAAACCGTCAAGGTGACTGACATGGTTAGGTGTAATTATGTAAGGAGGCTTCGGTATATTTTCAACACCCTTAATCTCCAGCTTGAACAAGGTCTTTCCCAGAAGTTTTAACAGTCCAAGCCCGGATTTAATAAGTATCCTTGCAAACAATTCATTATGCAGGCCTGCTGATTTTATATCTTCTGTTGATGGCTCGGTCTTTAAAATCTCCTGCCACCCTTTGGAGACTGTTGATGTAACATCTTTTCCCAATCCTTCCCTGCTTAAAGCCTGCAGGGACAAGTTTTGAAATTCCTCTATCTTCGTTATCAAATCCCTTACCGTATAGATATCAGTGCCAAAGGTGTCAGGCAGTTCCATAGAAAAGGCATCGCCTATTGCAACAACTAACTCTACCCGTTTAAGGGAGTCAATGCTGAGGTCAAGCTCAAGGTTGTGGTCTAATCTTACGGGCCTCTTATCCGTAAGATTATAGAGCTGCGCTATAATCTTTTTTCCTGAAGGGCTTTCTAAAACAAAGGCATCTTCTTCAGGCGCCTTACCCTCTTCCTTGTGAGACTCTGCCAATAAAATCTCCTTCACTGCATATCTCTTGAGTTTTCCCATGGTAGTCCTCGGAAGGGAAGATTGAGATACCTCATATCCCATGATGCGTTTATAAGTAGGAAGCTGTAATGATAATCTATTCAATTCCCATTTTACTGCCTCATGGAAATTTGCAATATTCTGTTCTTTCATGTAATCAGTATTCGGCACGATTACAGCCTTGAGTTCATCTGCAATGCCAGGCCGTTTTTCCATGCCCAGGACGCATATCTCTTTAATAAGAGGGCTCTGGAGGTAATGCTTCTCAATCTCTTCAGGATAGATATTTTTGCCTGATGAGAGTACAATAACCTCCTTTGCCCTGCCGGTAATAGAGAGATAGCCCTCCTTATCCATGTATCCGAGGTCTCCGGTATAAAGCCAGCCATCCTTCAGAACCTTCGCAGTCTCCTCAGGATTTTTGTAATATCCCTTCATAACATTGGGGCCTCGCACGATTATCTCGCCTGCGCCGTCTTTATCAGGATTATCGATTTTTACTTCTACTTCTGGTAATGGCTTTCCAACAGAGCCTATCTTTGTCCTTTTCAGGGGATTAAAACTTATCACAGGGGATGTCTCAGTAAGGCCATAGCCTTCAACAACAGTAAAACCGAGGCTCGTTAAGTCCCTGCATACCTCAGGGTCGAGCTTTGCGCCGCCGCTCGCAAAAAATCTAAGCTGTTTGCCAAATTTTTTATGAACAGATGAGAAGATTATTTTGCCTAAGTTGATTCCAGATATATTTCTTGTAAATCCTGAGAAGCGCATGAGAAGGAAAAATATTTTACTGATAAGTGCTGGGAGTTCGCTCAATTTGCTCATTATTCCACGCCTGAGCATGGCAAAGAGCTGAGGGACTCCGATGAGAAGGGTTACGCCTTTTTCTACTATGGTCTTAAGGATATCAGGGCCTTTGAGGCTGTCAAGATATACAACCCTTCCGCCGATGAGCATTGGAGCGAGGAAATTAGTCATAAATGGGTATGAATGATGGAGCGGAAGGATGGATAAGATGCACTCATTTTTATTAATGATTTTCGCCTCGATGATGCTACGGGCATTGGAGAGGAGATTCCTGTGCGTTAACATCACGCCTTTGGGGATGCCGGTAGTGCCGGATGTGTAGAGAAGCGATGCTATATCATCAGGGTTTGCAGAAGGGAAAGAATCAAGATGTGGATGCTTAGCAATTTCCTTAAATTCTTGACTATCAATATTTATAACCTCAAGAGCCAACCCCCCTTCACCCCCCTTTACTAAAGGGGCGTAGGGGGAGTTAAAATCCTTTAAGCCTTTTTCTGACACAAAGATTGCCTTGCTCTCTGAATGTCGTAAAAGATTTTTTACCTCATCCGGGCTTAGTTGAATATCTATCGGCACGGCAGTAGCGCCTCTGAACGAAATTCCGAGATATGCTATCCCCCATTCCGGCCTTCCCTCAGAAAATATGGCTACTCTGTCGCCATGTTTGATATTTTTTGAAGATAAAAATGAGGCGATAGATTTTGCTGAAGAAATAATATCCCTGTAGGTGTAGCGCCTGTCTCCTGCAGCGCTGAGCAAGGCCATCTCAAGGGCAATTTTGTCCGGATTCTTTTTTGACGTCTCATCTATTGCACTCGGTATATTAATCCAATCAGGCATTTGGTCCGCCTCCTCGCACAGTTCTAAGAATCATAAGACCGATAAAGAAGAAGGCAGCTACAGAAAGTATAGCAGGTCTCTGGCTGCCAGAGGTAGTAGATACATAGCCAAACACAAGGGGGCCTAAGATTGCAGATGACTTGCCGACAAGGGAATAAACGCCAAAATATTCAGCCTCTCTTCCTTTAGGCACAAACTGCGTATAAAATGCCCGTGAGGCCGCCTGGACAGTGCCAAGACTGAGCCCTGCAACAGATGCCAGAATCCAGAAATGTGCTTTTGTCTGGATAAAGAAAGCTGTAGTGGCAACTAATGTCCACATAAAAAGGGCGGTTGTAACGACCTTTTTAGGCCCCCAGATATCAGTCGGCTTTGCCATAACAAATGCGCCGATAAGCGCAGAGGTTTGAACGATTAAATAAAGAAAAATCAACTCCTGTGGTTTAAATCCAAGGGTAGTGGCTGCGAAGATGCCGGAGAATACAATTACTGTATTCACGCCATCTTCATATATGAGATAAGAGATTAAGAACTTTCTTGGCTCTTTTCTTACCCATATTTCTTTCAATGTCTTGATTGTATACCTGAAACCGGTAATCCCTGCCCGAATCATAGAGGAGTTTCCTTTTATATCTCCTGGCAAAAAGAGAAAGGCAGGCATGGAAAAAATCATAAAAAAGGCTGCTACCATAAGCCAGGTTGCCTCAAATTGCCCTGTTTTTACTAAAGGTAAAGCAATGAGCAGAGAGAGGATAGAGCCTGCATATCCAGTTCCAAATCCCCAGGAAGATACTCGGCCGTGGAATTGTTGGGGAGCAATCCTGGGGAGAAATGAGTTGTAAAAGACAAGCCCACCCTCCATCCCGATATTGGCTATTACTATAAGCAGAAATCCTTCAAAGAGTTTTCCCTTTTCAAGTGTCGTCAGGCTTGCTATAGCCACGACACTGAGAAGCGTATAAATAAAGAAAAGCCTCTTTCTTAAGCCGCTGTAGTCTGCAATGCCGCCCAAGAAAGGGGAGGAGAGAGCAACAATTGCCATGCTCGCCGATATAGCCCTTCCCCACCATAGATCACCCAAGCCATTATTATTTCCAACAATGACATTTACATAATAGACAGGAAAGACAACAGATGCTATGACAGCAGAGTAGCTTGAATTGGCAAAGTCAAAGAGGGCCCAGCTTAGGATGTGTTTTTTATTGAGTTTCATAATTCTGCTGAAAAATGCCCACCTGCGGTGTTGCCGAAGCCTGTTACGAGCGAAACGTGGAATCTCATAAATTAATTTATCAGCCTTTCATCTGGAACATTTTGAGCAGCATTATAGTAAAGAATGCCTTGGTTAGCAACTGGTTGATTTCCGATCCCCCTCACCTTAATCCTCTCCCCGTAGGGGAGAGGGAAGGGTGAGGGGGCAAACGCAATCCCTTGATAAAATCTTTCAAGGGCAGGTTTTGGCCAAATCATGCAGTGAGCGAAGCGAATCTAAATAATATTTTGATATCTCGTAGAAAATCTGAGTATGTAAAACTTATTGAATGCGGGGCGTGCATATTATGAAAAATTTTCATAATTTTAACCTATTTTATAATTTCATGTAAATTCATTTTTGTTTATATCACTAAGAACCCAGATTTATCAGGTAGTTATCATCTTATGTTGTTGGCACAAAGATTGCTACAAAGAATATAATGTAGGAGATGATTTATGCGAGTTAAGGCTAATAATATAGGAATTAAACTAAGACTGCATCAGCAAAAAATATGGTGGTTAAATCATGTCCTCTTTTTTCTCGCAATCATAGTACTCTCTCTTTTATCAATCAGCGACTACCATAAGAATTTGCTTCTGGAAAAGGGGGGGATAGAAAATAGACAGCTTCTGTTTGTTAACCCCTTTAGTGATTGTAAAGGAGACGTAGGTTTTGATACAAAGGAGTTAGTATCGTTTAAGCAACATATGGAAGGATTTATAAAGGAAGGGGTTAAAGCTAATATTATAAAGAGTAGCGCCGTTTATTTCAAAGATTTAAATAATTGCTCGTGGTTTAGTATTAATGAAAGAGAGAAATTCAGCCCCGGAAGCTTATTAAAAGTTCCGTTGCTCACGGGATACTTAAAAAAAGCTGAAACAGATCCTCAACTATTTAAAAAGAGGGTGCAATTTGTAAGGGACGAAGAATTTGTTGATAGTCAATACATAAAGCCTGTAAAAGAGATAGAAATAGGTAAAACATATACAATTGAAGAGTTACTCTATAGGGCAATTGTCTATTCTGATAATAAGGCTGCACGCCAGTTATTTTATTTAGATAACGGCACCTCTTTTTTTAAAGCATTTAATGATATATTACTGCATCATAATATTAAATTAGAACAACATGTTTCTATAAATGTGAGAGATTATGCTGAGTTTTTTACTGCCCTATATAATGCTTCATACCTAAACAGAGATATGGCTAATAGTGCCCTCAAATTGCTTGCAGAGGTGGATTTTAAAAAGGGATTGGTGGCTGGAATTCCTGCCAATGTACGTATAGCCCACAAGTTCGGTGAGTGGGGTACGGGGCAAGATGTGGAGTTCCATGATTGTGGAATAATATATTACCCTCAGCACTCCTACTTGCTATGTGTGATGGCTAAGGGAGAAAATGAAGAGAATCTGATAAAGAATGCACAGGATATTTCAGGCTTGACTTATCAATATGTAGAGTATGTTGTTAAGAAATAGTCGGTTAAGACGCCTTCCCACACAAATGTAGTATTGGGCTTAAGATTTGGGAACTATCTATACCTTCCTTTAACAGCAGAGGTTGCCTCATGAGCTGATTTTAATTCACCATTCATCCTTCATATTTAGTCTATGGGATTTTATGCTTGTGATAGATTGCATCCTCAATTTTTTAAAAAAATCTTTAAGCATTTTTTCGCAATCTGGGGATAAT
>MGQA01000019.1:0-23630 GCA_001797665.1 Deltaproteobacteria bacterium GWF2_42_12
TACAGTTTCTGTTCCTTGGGAATACTTGGGAATATTGGTTCAACCTCCATATTTTCTATTTTTCCCATAATCGTAGAGCGGGACTTATCCCTCACTGAAAACAGCCGACCACAAGGGTCGGCGCTACAAAGATTTTGCCATAATAATTGATTGTGTTTAATAATCGTAGCGAGGGGGTTTATCCCCCGCATTAGCATAAAATTGCATCACGAGGGTTTATCCCGAGGCTTCGGAATTTATCCCCAATGAAAAACGGTTGCCGCGCCCAGAGGGCACCCGGGGCAATGCTACGGTAATGTGAATAAGAAGCATTTTCAAGGCAAAGGCGGGAGAGGCTCTCCCCCTTTTTGTTGAGAGAAAATAGGAAGACTTACGGAGCAGGTGCAGTGGCATCGTTGGAGCTTTTACCGTTAGCAGGCTGTAGAAAAAGTCCTAATTGAACCAAAAAGTTGTCATTCCCGCGAAGCTTGTCCCAGCATGCTTTAAGCAGGGAGCGGGAATCCATAACTTGTTGCCCCCGACAGATTCAATCGGGGGTTACAAAAGCTGGATTCGTCCCCGAGTGCTTTAATCGGGGATAAACTTGTCCTCGCAGGTAGAGGCTGTGTCGCAATGCCCATTTTGTCATTGCGAGCGACCGCAGGGAGCGTGGCAATCTTTTTATTTTCAATATGTTATGAGATTGCTTCGGTCGCTTCGCTCCCTCGCAATGACATTGCGATACAGCCTCGTAGTAAGTGGGGAAACCTCGGACATGCTTTTTCATAGATGACAAAGAGTTTTTCCACAACCTGTTAGAGCCCAAAAATAGACATTGATTTTTGGGGAAACTGGCAAGTTGACTGCCAGACGAGGCGGAGTCCATTTTTGCGATGAGCCGTATGTGACCAATACGGTGAAGAGCAAAAATGTGCCGACAACGAAGTATGGCAGGCAAATCGCCAGTTTGTAAAATAGCGAGGTTTTCAATCGCTATTTTACGGTAGAGCTTTAGAATTGACAAACCCTTTGTGCAGGTATATAGTAAAACAAAAAGGGGCGGAAAATTATGCTTAATACAAACCTAAAATTTACATACGAAGACTATGTCCTTATGCCGGAAGGCAAGCGGTATGAAATTGTGGAAGGAGAGCTCTATATGGTTCCAGCGCCTACAACTACGCACCAGAGGATTTCAAGAAAATTGGAAGAAATGTTATCACGATTCGTTGAAGAAAGGAAATTAGGCGAGGTATTTGATGCGCCAATAGATGTTGTTTTCTCTGAGACAGATATTGTTCAGCCTGACATCATATTCATATCAAATGAAAATAAAAATATAATCAAAGAAGAGAATATAAAAGGCGCCCCAGACCTTATCATTGAGATACTTTCGCCATCCAGCGCGCAGAGGGATAAGACCATAAAGAAAAAACTTTATGCAAAAAATGGCGTTAAGGAATACTGGCTGGTAGAGCCTCAAAAAAGGACTATTGAGGCGCTGGTGTTGGGAAAAAGGGGCTATGAGACATTCAAGGTTTTTTCAGACAAAGAGGTTTTAACAACAAGGCTTATAAAGGGTTTGCAGATACCGGTTGAACAATTATTTGAAAAGTAACCCCCCGTTAGAGAAAGCCGCCAATGGGATTTACTATTTCCCATCCTTACGCGCCCTATCAAGAAGCTCTTTAAATCGCGGGTCATCTCTTAAACTATCCATCTCCTTATCTCTTTGCATAGAATGATAGACTACGCTCCCAAAGGACGCTGCCTTTTCGAGATATGCAAACGCCTTGTCTTTGTCTCCCCTGAGCGCATAAATGCAGGCAAGGTTATAATACGCATATGGCAGGACTCTCTTATGCCCAGAATCAGAGGCATTGTCAGAATATTCAACAGCCTTCAGATATGCCTCTTCACCCTCTTTTGATGTTTCATCTTTATATGTATAAACAACGCCGAGGTTGTAGTAGATTTCTATCTTTTTAGGATTTAGTTCAATTGCCTTGTTTAATTCAGCTATGGCGTTATCGTAATCTTTCTTGACAACGTATTCTATCCCGAGCTTATTATGGACATCCGCTTTTTTAGCATAATACCCTGCACATCCTGAAATTATAACAAGAAGACAAACTATATATGGAAATATCTTTTGTCCAGAAATTCCCTCAAATCCCCCCTTGCCCCCCTTTTCTAAGAGGCTGTGTCGCAATGTCATTGCGAGGGAGCAAAGCGACTGAAGCAATCTCATAACATATTGAAAATAAAAAGATTGCCACGCTCCCTGCGGTCGCTCGCAATGACAAAATGGGCATTGCGACACAGCCTCTAAAGGGGGGATGGGGGGATTATTCCCCGATATAAGCATTCGGGGACATGTTTCATTCCCCTTTGTGAGCCGAAAGCTCGTGTGGGTTTGTCCTGAAAATAGCATTAAAAATCCCCCTCACCCTTCCCTCTCCCCGAGGCTGTGTCATAATGTCATTGCGAGGGAGCGCAGCGACCGAAGCAATCTGCAACTTATTGAAAAACAAGAGATTGCCACGCTCCCTTCGGTCGCTCGCAATGACAAAAAGAGGATTATGACACAGCCTCCCCATCAGGGGATAGGTGGCTGTTTTAGTTTCCTCTCCCACGCACAGGCTGTGTCATAACCCTAAAAACCAGTTAGTTGTCTGAACGCCCATATTGTCAAGCGGACTCAGAATGACATTATGGCATAGCCTCAGGATACAAAAATACTAACAGAAACTAAGGCATGTAGCAATCAAGCCTCTTATCTATTTCAAAGAGAGCACTGTCAAATTTTGACAGCTTGCCTGAAGGCGCATAAACCCTTCCAAGATATTGCATCTTATTCTGTTTACAGGACCATGTCATAAAATAGGCGCTGCCATTTCCCTGCTTTAATTCAGTCCACATAAGCGCATTACCGTCAAAGCTGCCTCTTTTGAAATCTTGGTCTAAATTTCCTGTAGCATCTCTCAATGTTGTCTTGAGGTCAGAAATCATGCCCTGCACCGCTATCGCCCTCAGCTCAAAGATGAAAGCATCTGTCCGGAATGTTATGCGCGGGATGCTTTCCCTTGTGGACATTTCTCTCTCGCTGCCTTGAGGGCTGAAAAAACTAAAAATGTTTAAATATGATGATTCAGACTGCCATCCTTGAGAAGATGATTTTATACCTATGTAAGGGTAATATGTCAAAATGCCTTGCCTGTATGATGCTCCCTCTATCGGCACGGTTACTGCCATCCTCTCTCCAATAAGGCTTTTTACATTATTGAGAATATCCCATTGATAAAGGTGTCTCGGTATGAAAAATTCGAGATATGGACGATTATCCGTATTTAGAGGCGCATTTTTAACACGTCGAGCAAGCAAATCCTCTCCCATAAGATATGACCCGATAATAGATTCCGGCTGCAAAAGATTTACCCTGCCTAATTCACTTTTTACATTTGAATCGTTTAAGCGGCTTACAAGCCTGGCATAGTCAACAGATATCTTCTTGTTTGAGCCGATTATAATAAACTCCCCTCCAGAACTTGAAAACCATACGGTTGTCTGAGGAAATACCTCGCTTACTGTCCTTAAAAAGCTCTCTATGCCTGAGGGCATCATATTATAGAGGTGAAACCACATTGCCATAATGCCGTCATTGTTGAGATGTTCACGCGCAAGCTTAAGATATTCCAAGGTAAAGATATTGGAGGCGCCGGAAATCCATGAATAGGACGGTCCATTAATTATCAGGTCATATTTCTTTTCAGTTCTGTTGAGATAGTGCCTCGCGTCGTCAATGACAAGATTTAGTCTTTTGTCTGAAAGCGCATTATTATTGTATGGAGCAAAATAGCTGTTTGCCTTTACAACGCCGCCTGATATTTCCACACAGTCTATTTCTTTTATGCCCTGCATTTGCTCAAGCGCTCCCAGCGTAATCCCTGCGCCAAGGCCGACAAGCAGCGCCTTCTCCGGATTCGGATGCAACAGTGAAGGCAGCGCCGCCAGTTCAATTTGCACCGGCATATCCATTTTATATGTTCCGCCTTCCCCGTGTCCATTGACATTAAGATTGATGCTTCCATCAAAGAATTTATATACAAGGATGTTGCCCCACACGTCCTCATTGACATAAACAGGCTCGCTCCCCTTTAGGAATCTGTCAATAAAGAGAGACGGCTTCTCTGCTATTATCTTGATAAAATTCGGAAGATTGCTGTTCATGTGCATTGGGTTCCATTTTGGGATTATCAGATTAATGATAAGAAAGAGTGCCGCAATAGAACCTGCAAACGCCTTCTTATTCCTTACGCTCAACTCAGCATAATTCAGGAAGAAAAAGGCCGCTATAAGCACATTCACACATGTTAATGCCTTCAGGGTGGTTTCAGAGCCGAATAGCGGGATAAAGATAAATCCCGCAGAAAAGGCGCCGAGGATTGTACCCACGGTATTTGAGGCATAAACATGGGCGATCTCTCTGCCGACTTTATCAATGGCATCAGCATACATCTTTAACACAAGCGGAAACAGGGCCCCCATCAGCAATGTGGCAGGCAGCATCATGATAAATGATATTCCGATCTGAACAACCTGAATGCCGAAGAAGTTCTTTGGAACGACCTGCGCCATCCAGAAAAAAAGCATGGGAAGCTTTCCGGTAAATGCCGCGACAAAAAGAACAGCAAGGGCTATTCCCGCCTCTATAATTGCAAAGAGCAAATATTCCCTTCCCCTCGCCTTTTCCATCAAGGCCGACATTATAAAACTGCCCAATGCTATGCCCAATAAGAAAGTAAAAAGCATGGTGGTGAAGGCATAAACAGAGCTGCCTATGATGAGAGAGAGCGCCCTTGTCCAGACAACCTCATAAGCAAGCGCGGTAAAACCTGAAAGGGCAAAGGCGGCTAAGACAAATTTCTGCTGTGATGTTATGCTTGCTTGCGGCGATATATTCTTTTTTCTGACAACAGAAACAACAGTATAGTTCTTAAATTTGGAAAGAAGAATGAGCAGAAATCCTGCAATCAATAAATTGACGACAACGGCTGTATAAAGGGTTTCTTTGACGCCAATGTATGGAATAAGCGCAAACCCAGCTAAAATTGAACCAAAAACCGCGCCGATAGTATTGATGCCGTATAACCGCCCGGCGCCTTTGCCTGCGTCTTCTATGGATTTGATATAAAATTTTGAGAGGGCAGGCAGAGTGCCTCCCATAAGCGCTGTGCCGACCAGTATCACGCTGAATGCAAGGAAGAAACGTACTATGCTAAGCAGATAAAAACTTTCGGGCATAATGTTGACAAACGGCAGATAGATTTTATCAAGGTGTTTGAAAAGAAGAGGCGTAAAAAATCCGTAAATCCCTATGCCAAGCTCTAAAAGGATATATAATTTTAGAGGGTTTTTTGCGCGGTCAACAACACTTCCTAATGAATAACTGCCAATGGCAAGCCCTGCCATGAATGCCGAAAGCACTGCGCTCACGGCAAAAACAGTTGTGCCGAATGTAAGGGTGAGCATCCTCATCCAGACAACCTCATAGACGAGTGCGCTTAAACCGGAGAGAAAGAAGGCCGCAAGAACTATTATCTGTAGGAGAAAAGAATAATTTTTTTTCATTTAATCTATTATGTTGTCATTTTACAATGAAAGACTTACTACTGGAAGAATAAAAAAGTTCGTTTTTCAATAATTTGTCATGCCCGAATGCCTCTGTCCCCGACAGAAACATTCGGGGACGCATATATAACTTGTTGAATTTATAAGAACTGGATTCCCGCCCTCCCCCTTTATCCCCCTCCATGAGGAGGCTGTGTCATAATGTCATTGCGCGGGAGCGCAGCGACCGAAGCCTTGTCCCGATCCGCCTGAGGCGGAGAGGGAACTCTCGAGATTGCCACGGGCTTTGCCCTCGCAACGACCTTTCGGGTCGGATTGCCACGCTCCCTTCGGTCGCTCGCAATGACAAAAAGAGGATTATGACACAGCCTCGAGGGTGAGGAGGAATGACATTTATGATTTGGGCAACAGCCCGTATATTTATCGGTAAAATCAGTGATAAAATTCGCCACTTTTTTTCATTCTTTCCACAAGCTCAATAAAACCCGGCTCCTTTCTTATTGGATCAAGGTCAGGGTCGGTCTTAAGAAGTTCGGGATTAAAACCATGTGCCAATGCCCATTTAAGCGCCTTCAGGGCATCTTCTACATTGCCCTGCTTTGAGTATATGCACGCAATATTGTAATAAGGGTCTGGCAATTGAGGGTTGAGTTTTATTGAAAGCTCATATTCTTTAATGGCGTCATTGAACATACCCTTATCGTCGTAAGTTACTCCCATATTGTAATGGATAACAGCGCTTTCAGGCGATTTTGATGCTATATCTTTTATAAGCACGAAGTTATCTCTCCATACTGTATTCCTTTGAAACACAAGAATAGAAAATAAAATAAGTGGAATCATGAATAACGAACCAGCCATTCTCATGGACTTCTGTCCAATCCTCTCAAATAACATGCCAACAAGAAGACTGAAACTAATTGACGGCAGATAGAGGTAATACTCTTTTGCAAGCACCCTCTCAGGAAGGATGTGTATTGATGGAATGAGCGTTAAAAAGATAAAAATTGCGATAAAGGATATACGTGGTGAAAATCTGTAGGAGAAGAAGGCAAGTATCAGAATCACGGCAAAAACCTGTAATGCAAAAACTGTCCAGAATGTAAGAAGCTTATCTGGCGCTGGAAAATCGTACCATGCATTGAGTCCGATGGGAAGAAATATAAGCTTAAAATATATACCCAGGATTTTTATGGATGTAAGAAGATGGGTATACAAAGACACATCTTTTAAATAAGAGCCTTGATTGAGCATAAAATACAGCATCAAATAAAAGACAGAGATTATAAAATGTGGAATGACACGGAGAGCCGCCTTTCTATCAGTAAAATAAAGCGAATAGATTATAAGGAGAAGCGGTAGTATTACAGAAGTTTTTGATGAAGCAAGCGCAAGGAGAAATGCAAAGATGGATGCGATGTATGACAGTCTCTCTCCGCTTCGCAAAAAAAGTTTAAAAGAAATTATTGCAAATATTGTGGCCAGCGCCTCTCCCCTGCCTGCTATACCTGCCACTGCCTCTGTATGAATTGGGTGCACAGCAAAGATAAGCGCTGAGAATACTGCCCCCTTTCTGTCAAGGAAGGCTAAGGAGAAAATCCCTACAAGCACAGTTGCAATTGTATGGAGGATAATATTTGTTATGCGAAAACCGCTTGCGTTGAGGCCGTACAGGGAATAGTCAACAGCAAATGTAGCAGTTGAAATTGGTGAATATAAAGGCTCAGGCTTCTGGAAAAAATACGGAATATTTTTTAAACTCTTTATTGCCTCATTTTCCTGGATAAGACTTATGGTGTTAAAGACAAATGGATAGGAAATTGTGTTTATATAGGCAAGAAAAGAAACTACGGCTGTCAGCAGCATGAATGCTATGAATCGTTTCTCTGATTTCATTTTAAAATATCCATTCAAACAATAAACCAGCGGGGGATAAACCCCCGCGCTACAACTCAAATATCAACGATCCAGAATAAGGATAATCTTTCCATTCCAAAACCAGTCCTTTCCTTACAGGATTGTTCAAGACATACATTACTACATCCTTTACAGTTTCTTCTTTTCTTATGAAATGGTCATAGAAACTTGTCTGCCATAATTTTCCATTTATATCAAACTTCCACCCTATTCTTGTTGTCCTCCCTTTGTACTCTCCCACGAATTCCACAATATCTTTTTCAGCACTTGGGGCTATTATGAGGTGTAAGTGGTCGGGCATGAAACAATATGCATATACAGGTACATTATGTAATTGGGTGTCCGCTTTAAGTTGCTCTATACAGGACTTAGCTAACTCGTTTTTCTGAAAATATGGAAGCTTATCTTTAGTGCAAATAGTGATTGAAGATATGGCGCCCTCTTCGGTATATAAATTTCTGTCTAATCGAATCTTTTTATGAAATTTATGCATATCTTTATTCAAGATAATTCAGCGGGGGATAAACCCCCGCGCTACGATTTTTGTTACGGAAAAACCCAATGCTTCAAATCCCCCCATCCCCCCTTTTCTAAAGGGGGTGAAGTCCGTAGCGCCGACCCTTGTGGTCGGCATTATTACTTGTCCCCTTATCTCTTCCAAGACCTAATCTCATTTTTATCGTTGATTTTAACTGCCTCTATGCTGCTGAGATACCTTCCTTTATCATCAGACCCGCCAATAACATAAATATTATTTTTATATGCAACAATGCCAGGGCTGTTTCTTGGTATAGATAGACTTGAGACAGATTCCCATACGTTTATCGCTCCATAAGGATTTAATGCGGCGCGCTCAACAGAATTTATAGCCCTTCCATCATAACCGCCGATAAGATAGATAAAATCATTCATCACAACAACGCCTGCGCCATATCGCGCTCCAATCGAAGGTAAAGCCTTAACGAATTCTTCTAACCCACCGTCATTTTTAACTTTTGCATACTCTACGCTATTAAGGGCGCCGCCCGAACCCCTGTCATGTCCACCCATAACATAGATATATCCTCCTGTATAAATAGAACTATGGATATACCGTCTGTCCTGCAGCGTTGGTATCCTGAGCTCCCATTTACCAAGACTTCCATCCGGGTTTATCTTTGCCTTTTCAACTGTATCAAGAAATTCGCCATTATAACCACCTATTGCAAATATGTAGCCATTCGCTGCAAATGCAGTCCCCCCACGACGGCTTGAAAACATCGTATTTTTCTCCAATTCCCAGCGGCCTAGGCTTCCGTCAGGGTTTATCTTTGCCCTCTCAATAGTATTTAAAAGATTGCTTCCATGCTCGCCATTAGCGCCCCCAATTGCGTATACATACCCGTTGTAGCTCGCTACTGCAACAAATCCCCTTGGCGCCGTTAAAGAATAGACTTTTTTCCAATTAGTCACGGCGCCATCAGGGCTGACCTTTACCCATTCACAGTCAGATATATAACCTCTATCATTAGTGCCGCCGATAACATATATATTTTCACCAACCGCAATTGCGGCAAATGCCATTCTTGGGACATTCATCCTGCCTACAATAGTCCAGGGTCCTTTGCCTGGATAATTTTCCCCCTGTGAACATGATAAAATTACCAACGAAAAGAGAATAAATATATATCTCCTTAAAAACATTCGCATAAAAATTATTGAGAGATATTCTCCACACTTCGCATCAACTTTATAGCAGCCTCATATTCCTTTGCCGCAAGCCCCTCCTCGCCGCTTTTTTTATACGCAAATGATAGGGCTTTATGGATATGCGGACTCATGGGAGAAAGACTCGCAGCCTCCTTCAGAGACCTAACTGCCTCGTTATACATGCCCTTGCTATAATAAGCGCTTCCAATAAAGTACCATGTCTCACTATATGCTGGATATAACTCTAAAGCCTTTTTATACAATTTAATGGCCTCATCCAAGCTGCGCTCAGCGTATATCCTGGCAATAGTTAGATAAATCTTTGAAATTGACCATGCTGTATCCCTGTTATCTGGAACCAGCGTCATTGCCCTCTCCAACTCCTTAATTGCCTTGTCTATATCGCCGCCAGTCTCAATAATTTCTTCAGCGTTTCTTTTATAGCTGCCCGCCATATATACTTTATTGATATTTTCAATCTCATCTCTGTTTATATTTGATAGAAGTGAAAGAGGAGGAGACCTGTAATCATTTATTTTATGTTTAATCGGTCTTATTTTCTTTAATATCTCTCTTGCAGACGAGAATTCCAGATATGAATTGTCGTCACTATTTATTGCCGCATCCCAGGAATATTCCCTCATGTTGTCATCATCCATAGTAAAGTATTTAAAAATAGTTGCCAAACTTGTAACACCAACCTTTTCGAGACCATGCATGACCAGCTCTATGTTAAGCCTCTCCTTCATCTTCTGATAGTCAAAAGACAATTTCTTAGTTGAACCAAGCAATAGGTAATCACCCCCAACCCTGTCAACCTCCCATAAGGAGGCGTATGGAAATGCCTCAAGAAATGTTCGCACAATAGTCCGAAAATCTTTCTCAGAAAGTCTGTTGCCATTTACCCACTGCACCATGAGACCATCGTCTCTAAGGCCCATTCGAGCAGAGTTAAAGTATTCCCTTGTGAAGAAACCTGAAGTCCCATAAATCCATGGCTCGGCAGGTGTTGCTATAATAACATCGTATTTTAAGCCAGAAAGCTCTATGTGGGCCCTGCCATCCACTGGTAGAAGCTTTACACGCCAATCCAGTATAGCCTCTTTATTAACATCTCTGAAGAATTGTGTTGCCTCAATAACCTCTTTTGACACCTCAACACAGTCTATCCTCTCTACCGAATGGCTAACAACTGCCTCAAGAGAAGCGCCGCTGCCAAGGCCTATCAATAAGATGTCTTTGGGGTCTTTGTGAAGCATAAGCGCTATATGCGCCAAAAGCTCCTGAGTTATCAGGCTTGCGCCTGTTGTCGCTACTTCACTGCCATCTATCTTTAATGAAAGGACGCCATCATCTCTTTTTGTTACAGATACTGTTGATACAGCGCCTTCTTTATAATAGATAGTCGCCATATATTCTTTTGGCGACGCTTTGCTTCCTAAAAAATCAGCTTCATTCCCATAAACATTATTCTTGCGGAGAATAAGGCTATTGACCATCAGATTGTTATCCCATGACGGAATAATCAGGAAGAGAGGCGGTAATATTATAATCACTGCTGAAGATACAGCAAGTCTCTTTAATACAGAAAGCCTGGTATAAAAGATTATAACAACCCCTATGAGCATGCTAATGGCTGCTATCATTAGAATCGTATTCATAATGCCAAACTTAGGTATAAAGACAAACACAACTGTTAAAAGCCCTATGACAACCCCTGCCACATTTACTATATATACTCTATTAATATCATAACCTGCTGCCCCTGGATTTTTCATGAAGACCCTCCCTCCCAATGTAAAGATAAAACCAATATAAGAAGCTGAGAGTAAAAACATCATGAGAACCAAAACAAACTGCACGAGCCGGTATTTAATAAAACTATTAGGGGACAATAATGAAAACTTTTCAATATACGCAGGCAACTCGCCAACAAAGGCGGCAACTATTAGCAGTGAAACACTAAATAGTATCTGCGCAATAGAAAGCAGGAGAAAACGATCTCTTAAGATATTTTTAAGGGGCAAAGAAATCATACATCCTGAGGCAATTGCAAAGATGTATGAGGCTAAAATGACAGTTACAGAATATATGGTTGTATCAAAAATCAAAATCAATATCCTTGTCATCGCAACCTGATAGACAACTCCGCAGAATGCAGAGAAGAAGAGAATGGCAATAATAATCTTTCTATGTCTGTTATTGGGTTTATCAGGCATGTCTTTAGGTTTTTCAAGAATCCTTGGCCCTTCCTTTATGCCTATTAAATACGCTGCGATGGACACAAGGATATTAATGCTCACGATGATATCCAGTGTAGTGTTATAACCAAGATATGGCAAAAGGATAAAGCCGGCCAATATAGCGCCCAGTGATGCGCCAAAGCCGCCTATTGAATAGAACTCGCCTGCCCTAAAACCAGCCCCTTTGCTATCGCCAACAGAAGAACTCACAAGAATTGGCATGGTTGCGCCCAAAAGAGCCGCAGGAAATATGAGAACTAAACTACACAGAATAAACATCAAGGCATTTACTTGATAGGAATATGACTGATAATTCTGGTAGATAATTCTGAATATGGGTTCAGTGGCAGAAATAACCCAAGGCGACAGGAATGCGAGAAAAGACATTATTAATGTCAAAAAAGCATAACTTCTCATCGGCTTGACCAACCTATCCGCAACTCTACTGGAAATTAATGCGCCAAGCGCCACGCCAATAATAAATATGATAAGCACAGCTACCTGTGTATAGATGTTATTCCCTAACACGAGAGAAAAGAGATGCATCCATATTATCTCGTATATAAATCCACACATCGCTGTAATGAAGAAGAAAAGATAACTAAAGGAAGATATTTTCAAGAAAGGCATCTTCATACTGTTTCAAGATAGAGGAAGGCAAAGACATTCTAACCAATCTATTATTGTTGTCAAGTTTAAGGATTTCTCTGTAAAATAGCGATTGAAAACCTCGCTATTTTACAAACTGGCGTCCCCCTTAGGCGGATGCCTGCCATACTTCGTTATCGGCGCATTTTTGCTCCTCACTGTATCCTCCCCCTTTGTCCCCCTTTTCTGGGGACAGATTTGAAATCTGTCCCCACAGGGGGACAAAGAGGCTGTGTCATAATCCTCTTTTTGTCATTGCGAGCGACCGAAGGGAGCGTGGCAATCTCTTGTTTTTCAATAAGTTGCAGATTGCTTCGGTCGCTGCGCTCTCTCGCAATGACATTATGACACAGCCTCAAAGGGGGAGGGCTCGTCGCAAAAACATGTCCCTGAGTGCTTTTATCAGGGATGGCCACTGTCCCCGATAGATTCAATCGGGGACAACTTGCAGGTTTCCCCAAAAAATCAAACGCTTTTTTTGGGATTTCTCATAATCATTGCAGAATCATATCACTTGCAATGCAGTTTAAAATCAGTTAAAACCAATCCCATGTCTGAAAGAAAATTATTCAGCTTCCCTCGAAATGTATTTGCTGCGGGACTCGTAAGCCTATTTATGGATATATCATCTGAGATGATATATCCCATTCTGCCTATATTCCTTACAACGGTTCTGGGCGCAAGCAAGGCAACTGTAGGCATCATTGAAGGGATTGCAGAATCAACAGCCAGCGTCTTAAAGGTCTTTTCTGGCTGGCTCTCTGATAAAATGGGCAAACGAAAATTCCTGATGGGCATTGGATACGGCGTGTCAGTCCTGAGCAGACCCATAATGGCAACCGCAGTAAACTGGGGCGAGGTTCTGACAGCAAGATTTGTGGACAGGTTCGGCAAAGGAGTCCGCACAGCGCCGAGGGATGCAATCATAGCAGATTCCGTTGAAAACAACAATCTCGGCAAGGCATTCGGCTTTCACCGGAGCATGGATACCATCGGCGCAGTCATAGGCCCTGCAATAGCGTTTTTAGTGCTCGCATTGTATTTGAATAATTTCAGGCTTGTGTTCTGGCTGTCAGTTATTCCCGGGATAATCTCAGTCCTTTTAATAATATTTTTCATAACAGAGAAGGCGCATAAAAGAGAAGCCGCAGCCATTCCAAAACTTACAATAAAGGACTTTAACGGTAATTTCAGATTTTATATCCTTGTAATCTTTATCTTCTCTATAGGCAACTCAAGCGACGCATTCCTTATACTCAGGGCTGAAAATGTAGGCGTGCCAAAAGAATTTATTCCGATTATTTATCTCATCTTCAACCTTGTTTATTCTTTATCCTCGACTCCTCTTGGTATGTTGGCGGATAAGATAGGCATGAAAAGGATGATACTCTTTAGCTTTTTATTCTACGCGGGTATTTATGCAGGCCTTGCCTTTGTTGCCAATCAAGCCCAGATACTTGGCCTTTTTATTTTATATGGACTATTCAAAGGTATGAGCGAAGGGACGCAAAGGGCGTATCTCGCAAGCATAGCGCCGCCAGAAAGAAAGGCAACTGCATTCGGAATCTATCATATGTCAGTTGGGTTTGCGCTTTTGCCGGCAAGCATCATTGCCGGCGCATTGTGGGATAAAATCGGCCCTGAGGCAACATTTTTATACGGGACAGTGACAGGATTGCTGGCGTTTATCCTATTCAGCATAAGAAAAAAATAGAGACAGAGGGGCTGTTGAAAAACTCTCTTTATGTCATCTATGAAAAAGCATGTCAATAAGCAAAAACTATCCCTCTTGGCAAAAACAGTAAAAAACGATTTTTGCCATGCGTCCTTCCAGACTCAAGCAAATCAAGCAATAAGGTCTTACTGCTGTTGTACTGCTGTTCTGCTGTTGGGGGTCTGTTGGGGGTCAGGTCTACTTTCTTGTCATTACAGATTAGTCATCAATGCTCGCCCAAATAGACATTGATTTTTTACGTGCTCACTTTTTAGATTGACAATTGAGTGACAATTGTGTATACAATATTATACACGATTGGAGGATAAAATTATGAAATTTGTAAGCGTCCGTGATTTGCGAGGCAAGTCTGCCCAGCTCTGGAAGGCCCTTTCTGATGAAAGGGAAATGATTGTTACCAGCAACGGGCGGCCCATAGCCATTCTTGCGGCTATAAGCGAATCAAACCTTGAAGAATCGCTTGCAGCATTCCGGCAGGCGCGTGCAGTTGAAGCGGTAGCAAGTCTTCAGCGCCGCTCAGTGGAGCAGCGGACTGGCAGAATTACTATGGATGAAGTTGACACTGAAATCAAAGCAGTCCGTAAAAAGCGGGTTAAATGAAAGTTGTTGTTGATACCAATGTTCTTGTTGCCGGTCTTTTGTCACCGTTCGGTCAATGCGCTGAAATTGTGCGAATGGTTTCATCCGGTAAACTGACCTTGTGTCTTGACGCCCGTATTGTAGCCGAATATAACGAGGTCCTTCACCGACCAAAGTTCAGGTTCAACAAAGACAATGTTGCTGCTCTCATGGAATATATTGAACACAGCGGAGAAACAATAGCTTCATTGCCTCTGCCTCACTCTCTACCAGACCATGATGATGAGCCATTCCTGGAAGTAGCCATTGCAGGACAGGCAGCATGTATTGTTACAGGAAATAAACTCCATTTTCCCATCAAACTGTGTCAGGGGATTAAGGTTCTTTCTCCAAATGAGTTTATTACTTTTTACAGGAAACGGCAAAGACAGAAAAGCGCATGACACGATAATAAACCGTATATCCCCCCCGGTTACACCCCTCCCCTTGCATTCTCCAGCATCTCTATTGCGTGTTCCTTTGTCTTGCTCGTAATCTTTACGCCGCCGAGCATACGCGAAAGCTCTGCAACCCTTTCATCGGCCTTAAGCTCTTTAACTCCTGCGACTGTCCTCCCTCCACGCACCTCTTTTGAAACAGAATAATGTGTATCTGCATAAGCAGCAATCTGCGGGAGATGGGTAATGCAAAGCACCTGATGGTTTTTTGAAACCTCCTTTAATTTCCTGCCGACGACCTCTGCTGTGCCGCCGCCTATGCCTGCATCCACCTCATCAAAAATCAGGACTGGTATTTTGCCGGTTGTTGTTATCCGCTTAATGGCAAGCATGATTCTTGACAATTCTCCGCCTGATGCAATTTTTGATAAGGGCTTTGGCTCCTCGCCAACATTTGGGGATATGAAAAACTCAACCCTGTCTATCCCCTTCTCGCCTAATACAACCTCTCCGTTAATATCTTTATTCTTTTCTATACGCACCTCAAAAATAGTCTTTTTCATATTGAGGTCAGAAAGCTCTGTCTCTATCTTCTTTTTGATGAGTTTTGCTGAGTCTATTCTTTTTTCTGAAAGTTTTTTGGATAACTTCAAGGCATTTTCCTTTGCCTTCAGAGATGCCTCTTTAAGTTCTGTAATCCTCTCATCATGATGGATGACATTATCCAGTTCCCTATCTACTTCTTCTTTTTTCTTTAAAATAGCCTCAATGGTAGCACCGTATTTCTTTTTGAGTTTATTTATGAGGTCAAGCCTGTTGTCAACCTCCTCAAGCCTTTCAGGCTCAAAGCTTATCCCCTGTGTATAATCCCTCAGCGATGTTGCAGCATCCTCAAGCTGGCATACAGAAGACTCCATATTCTCTATGACAGGTTTTAGTTCTTCATCGAATTTAGAGGCTTCTTTAAGTTTATTCAATATCTGCGACAGCCTCTCAAGCATTGAGCCACTGGATGCATATAATAAATCATAGCCTGAATTGGTTGCCTCAAAGAGTTTTTCTGCATTGGCGAGTTTTTCCTTTTCTTTTTTAAGCTCCTCGTCTTCGCCTGCCTTAAGCCCGGCCTCGCCTATCTCCTTAGATTGAAAGTTTAAAAAATCCTGTCTCTCAAGGAGCCTCTCACTATCTGTTGTGAGATTATCCAGTTCTGATTTTATTGAATAAAATTCCCTGTAGGCCTTTGCAATATCATCCCGTAAAGCCATAAGCCCTGCAAAGGCATCAAGTATATCTATATGCTCCTCAGATTTTGTTAAAGACTGGTGGTCGTGCTGTCCGTAGATGTCTATAATACGGCTACCTATATCCTCAAGTGAGGAAAGATTGGCCATACTGCTGTTTATGAATATTTTATTTTTGCCTGCACGGTTTATAACCCGTTTTATGATAAGATTTTCTTCACTGGGAAGACCTGCTGACTCAAGCATCCCTGCTATATCAAGAGGCGCGGCATCAAACATGGCTTCAACAACCGCCTCCTCCTTTGAAGACCTTATATCATCCTGAGAAGCCCTGTCTCCGAGAATCAGCTTGACTGCATCAACAATAATTGACTTTCCAGCGCCTGTCTCGCCTGTGAGGATATTCAGGCCCTTTCCAAATGATAGCTGCAGATCATCAATGATTGCGAAGTCTTTTATGTTAAGCTGGAGTAACATAGGCATAATGATTACACAGATTTTGAAAACGATTACACAGATTTATTTTTAATCTGTGCAATCTGCCTCTATAATCTGTGTAATCTCTTTTCATTTTCCTCCCCACATGAGCCTCTCCCTCAAGATGTCAAAATAGCTCTTACCAGGACATTTTACGAGATATAGGCATGCATCAGACCTTTTTACCTCTATAATATCCCCTCCCCCAAGTTGAACATCAACTTGACCATCCAAGGTCAAAAGCACGTCGCGCTGACCGGGCTTAATCAATACCTCTACTGTCATCCAGTCAGGTATAACAACAGGACGGTTTGTAAGAGTAAATGGGCATATCGGCGCTACAATAATAGAATGGATAGTTGGATATAGAATCGGCCCGCCGGCAGAAAGAGAATAAGCAGTTGAACCAGTTGGCGTCGAGATAATAAGGCCATCTGCTCTGTAGGTTGTGACATACTCTTTATTTATTCGCGCCTCAAGGTTAATAAGCCTTGCCAGAGTTCCCTTTATAACAACATCATTAAGCACGGAATATGTTGAAGTCTTTTTACCATCTTTATGTATCTGAACAGAGAGCATCATCCTCTCTTCTGTCTCAAAATCATCCTTTATAACTTTTTCCAAGACAGGGTAAATCTCGTTTATTTTAATTGCCGTAAGAAAACCGAGTCCTCCAAGGTTAATTCCGAGTATAGGAATCTTTTTTTCTCCGACAGTCCGCGCTACAGAAAGCATTGTGCCATCTCCTCCAAGCACAATGATAAGTTCTACAAGGGAAGTAAGTTTATCCCTTGAATAACCTTTGCCCTGTCCCAGGATATTGCCAAACTCAGCGTCAAGATAAAGCTCTATTTTCCTTTTGCCAAGCCATTCTACAATATTTTGACCGACCTTAATTGCCTCTGGTTTATCGAGCTTTGCAATTATGCCTATTTTGTTCATATACTCACCTATAGAAATTTAATGCATGCCCAACTCCCTCTCTCTGGGTAAATGCTTTTTATGCTTTTTATCATAAAAAAACAGCTTATTCAAAACAAATTATAATTTTAACAATAGGTAAACCCCCAGCTTTGCTGGGGGACTCGCAGAGTTTGACATTTACAGGATTGTGCTTTGTTCCGCTATAAATATTTCGGTTCTCACTGTTGTCATGCCCGAATGGTTCTATCCCCGATAGAAACATTCGGGGAGGCATCCAGTCATAAAATATAGATTCCCGCTAAATACCCCCGATAGATACATTCGAGGGCAGGCTCTGCGGGAATGACGATTCGATGGTTTTGATTTTAACAGATTGCGATTAGCCCCCTTTGAGGGGGCAGCAATCATAAAACCTCCGGCTTTGCCGGAGGATACTTATTTGGCAATATTAACTACAAATGCTTGATGATATCGAGATTTTTTGCTACTCTCTTATGCCATGGTAGACGTAAATATTAAAAAAGGCAAAATCATAATCTACAGGCTGTTTGACATAGCCTCTGAAATCAACCTCTCCCTCTTAGAAACAAGCGCTGGTGAGGCAACAAAAAGGCTTCGCCTTTCAAGGGAGCCGTATGTGAAAGCCATTGAGTTTGCAAATCCGCCTCTGTCCATTGAATTGAAAAGTTTTACAAAAAGCCTCTTTGGTCAAGACGTTAACATAAATGTTGTCGCAAAAACTTATGACTTTGGCGTTCTATCCCTCGCCTTTGACATCCCGATTCCTCATGACACCACATTTACAGAACTGGAGGTTGTGGTAAAGGAGTTGGATATTGATGAATCCATAAATGAAAAGGCAAAGGAATATGCCCAATATCTGCTAAATACATTTGGCAATGCCTTCGTAAATCATGCAATCAAAGAGGGCTTTATAGAGGATTACACGATATTCTTCATAGAAAGGCTTGACAGGGAAATAGAATCTTCAGAGTTTATGAAACACTACGACCCTTCACGTCTCCTTCTTTATGAGTCAGGACAGATAAGCCAGCACATGAAAGAAGAGACCCTTAAATACAGCTTTAGCTATTATACGAATGATATTGTAATACTCCACCTTGACAATGCATTTATCATAGACCCATCAGGCAGCTCTGATATCCTTGACATATTAGAGTTTGCAAATGCCCAGATACTTGAGCTTAGATATTACGACCATGTAATTGACAAGGAGTTAGACAGAATTTACAGCGAACTCCCTGAGCGTGGAGGCGTTTCAATATTTAAATTAAGAAATTATGAAAGACTTGTGAGGAAGATCACAGAGACTGTTACAGAGCTTACAAAGGTTACTGAAAGGGTTGACAATGCGCTCAAGGTTACAGAGGATATTTACTATGCGAAGATATACAGAACAGCAATGACGATATTCAGGAGCAGGGACTGGGAGGAGAGTATAAAGGAGAAGCTCCAGATTGTTACCAATACATACCGAATGCTCTATAATGAAATCACAACAAAGCGTGGACATATCCTGGAATTCACTATTGTAATACTTATTTTGATTGACATAATACTTGTGATTATTTGGAGGTAAATAGTTAATGCTGATAAATTCATCATCAATTTGATTATACAGATTACAATCAGGTTACACCGCTCAAAGATATTGAGTTAATAATCTGTGTAACCCTTTGCTAATCGCTGTGATCAGTTGACATACATTTTTAAGTGGCAACCAAGTACGGTTTTTAGATAACACAATATAGTAACCACCCCACCTTTACCCCAGCTCGCTAAAGCATATTCGAGGTTATTATTAAGAACGAGCCTCCTTTTTAGATAAATGAAAATCTCTTTATATAATCCTTTCCTTTCTCATCAAAATTGAAAATTTTTTGCGTAGTTTTCAGGCGAAACCCACACGAGCCTGCCTTAGCGCTCCCAAGGCGGGGGCTTAATAAGGCACGCTTAGCGTGCCAAAGGGTCATGAAAATTGGATTTTTGTAGCGTTGGGGTTTATCCCCAACGAAAAACCGTTGCCCATAAAGGGCAACGCTACGGTAATGTGAATATGAGGGGTTTTCGGGACAAAGGCAGGCAACTTCTGAAAATAAATTGACTTTAAACCCAACATGCATTAACCTTTATTCCCATATGAAAGCGGAAATTACATATAAAGATGCGGGTGTTGACATAGATGCAGGCGATAGGCTTGTGGAGAATATAAAAAGACTTGCCAAAAAGACCTCAAGGCCAGAGATAATAAGCGGAATAGGAGGTTTCGGCGCCCTGTTTTCAGGTAAGTTTAAGGGCTATAGAGACCCTGTGCTTGTTTCTGCCACTGACGGTGTTGGAACAAAACTCAAATTAGCATTCATGATGGACATGCACGATACAATTGGTATAGACCTTGTTGCTATGAGTGTGAATGATATTATTACCAGCGGCGCACAACCACTTTTTTTTCTGGACTATTTTGCAACAGGTAAACTTAATATTAATACAGCGAGAGAAGTAATTAAAGGGATAGTAAATGGCTGTGAAATGGCCGGCTGCGCGCTCATAGGCGGTGAGACAGCAGAGATGCCAGGCATCTACAATCAGAATGAATATGACCTTGCAGGCTTTGCCGTAGGTGTCGTTGAAAGAAAAAGGATAATAAGTGGCTCGTCCATAAAGCCAGGCGACAGCATCATAGGCATTGCGTCGAGCGGACTCCACAGCAATGGCTATTCTCTGGCAAGAAAGGTCTTGTTTGACGAACTGCAACTAAAGCCTGAGAGCAGGATAGCAGGATTTAAAAAGAGCCTCGGTGAAGAGCTGCTGACCCCAACAAGGATTTATGTAAAGACAATAAATGCCCTTAAGAAAAGATTTATCATAAAGGGCATTGCGCACATTACCGGCGGCGGTTTCATTGAAAATATACCAAGGATACTGCCTGATAACTATAAGGCAGTAATTTATAAAAATAAATGGGAAGTGCCTTTTATATTCAAATTTATCCAAAATGGAGGAAGGTTCTCAGAAACAGAGATGTTCAGGACATTCAACTGCGGGATTGGCATGGTAATCGTAGTATCAAAGGGTGATACTAATAAAGTAATAAGCAGATTAAAAGGCTTAAGGGAAAAGGCTTATTTGATTGGAGAAGTAGCAAAGAAAAATAAAGGCGAATCTTCAGTAATAATAATATAAATTAATAAGATACGAGATAAATTTAAGAAAGATGATTAACCTTGGCATACTTGTATCAGGTAGCGGCACAAATCTTCAGGCCATCATAGACACTATTGAGGCAAAAAGGCTTGATGCCAAAATAAAGATTGTCATAAGCAATAATCCTGATGCTTTTGCCATTGAACGGGCAAAGAAATACCACATACCAACATTTATTATTCAGGATAGCCATTTTCCATCCAGAGAGGAAAGTGATAAACACCTTGTAGAGATACTGAAATCCCATTCTGTAGACCTTATTGCTCTGGCGGGTTTTATGAGGCTTTTGACCCCAGCGTTTATCAGAGCCTTTCCCTTGAAGATTTTGAATATACATCCAGCCCTTCTGCCTGCATTCCCAGGGCTCCGCGTCCAGAAAAAGGCTGTTGAATATGGCGTAAAATTCTCTGGATGCTCGGTGCATATTGTTGACGAAGGCGTTGATACTGGCCCTATTGTGATTCAGGCGGTTGTGCCTGTTCACGAGAATGACACAGAGAAGACCCTGGCCGAGAGGATTTTAAAAGAAGAGCACAGGATATATCCTCAGGCAATCCAGTTCTTTGCCGAAAACCGGGTTGAGATAAAAGATAGAAAGGTAATGATAAAAGACTCGCCAAAAGTAGAAGGTGTGCTGGAAAATCCACCTGTAAAGATTTTTAAATGATAATGAAAAGCCCTGTCCTCATCAGCGCCTGCCTTTTAGGGATAAAATCCCGCTATGATGGAACACACGCCCTTCGTAAAGATATAATCAAGAAATATTCTGATAAAATCTTAATCCCTGTATGTCCTGAACAGCTTGGCGGACTACCAACACCGAGGCCCAGGGCTGAGATATGTGGAATATCTAATCCCCCCTTGCCCCCCTTCCCCGATAAAATCATTCGAGCACAAGTTTCTAAAGGGGGGATGGGGGAATTAGACTCAGGAAAAACGAGCAAAGGAAGATTAGAAAGGGTCGTTGATGAAAAATGCAGAGATGTGACAAAGGAGTTTATCAAGGGCGCAAAAGAGGTTCTCAAAATCGCAAAACGCTTTAAAATCAAAAAGGCTGTTCTCAAAGAAAAAAGCCCTTCCTGCGGCGCGCAGTTTATTTATAGAAACGGCAAATTAGTTAAAGGCACAGGCATAACAGCAAGATTGTTGAAAGACAGTGGAATAGCGGTAGAGGGGGTTAAATAAGCAACAAAAGCAGTTTTACCCCTCGCCCGAATAGACATTGATTTTTGGGGAAACCGACAAGTTGTCCCTGATTGGATCTATCGGGGACAGCAGACAATTTTTGAGACGAGCCCTTTATCCCCCTTTTCTGGGGACAGATTTGAAATCTGTCCCCACAGGGGGACAGGGGGAGGATACGGTGAGCTCCGCTGAGCGGCAGTTAAAACAACGCAACTAAAAATAATCTAAACCTGTCCTCATCTTCATTGGTACCGGTAATATGGCTATCATCTTCAAGTTTACGATATTCAAGCTGCGTAAAGACATTGCTGAGCAAATTATATCTACCTGTAAGAGTTGCAGCCTTTGCATCTTCCTTGCCTTTTTCTTTTACAACATCATACCGCACACCAAAAATTACCTTCGGAACAGGCATAAATAGAATCTCTGCCAAATAATTTCCTAAATCAGTGCCGCTATCAGAATCTGAATCAAAGTATCCCACAGTAAAGAGAGCTGGCCCCATCTCTACCTCGCCAGCAATGCCAAATTTACTCACATCTACATCCTGAGTTCCGCTCGTTTCTCTCCCGGAACGGTATATAAAACCAAGATTATAATGTTCCATCATTGTCATGCTGTAGCTTGCGTAATAACCCTTAAGTTTATCATCATTATTTATATTCTCTCTTGTAAGACCAATATTGTAGCGGTGTGTAGGCACGGCAGACTCCTCTGGCGCTACAATTGAGCCATTCAATTCAACGGCAGTCTGCCCTGGAGTAAATACACCGAGGGTCTTTTCAGCTAAATACCTGTTCTTAATTACCTTTTGCCATGAAGAGAGAAAAGGCATTGCAACTTCCCATATGCCTGCCTTAAGGTTTAACATGCCACTGCCTGTTGATCCCACAAGGTCATTGACCTGAACAAAGGCACTGGGGATATCCACTTCATAGCTACCAATACTTGCTTCCTCAATACCCACCATTCCAAGGACAGAGATAGCTCCTGTCTTCCCCATTGGCCCTCCCATAGATATCTCGACCTCTTCTATCTTCATATCCGATGTAGTAGTTTCAACGCCAGATTTTTTATCTTTATTATATATACCCTCAGCCTCAACTTCCATGGAAACTGGTATGGTGGTCCAGTCTTTAACATCCTTCCACTCTCCCTCTTCGGCAAAGCGATAGCCATTACTGCGGAATGTACGACCTGTCTCATTAAGTTTAGGAAACGCAATATGGCAGAAGGTGCAGTCCCTTCCTATCTGACGTGCAAAAACCGGCAGAGCCTCTGATTCCACTGAAAACAAAATACTTACACTGACAACCACAATTGCAATAAAAACTAAGAACCTTGCTCGCTTCATGTTTCCTCCTCTTGATTGCTCTTTGATTTTATAAACTCTGTTTTACTTTATAATAAACCCTCACTTCACCTTCTCTGCCTTAATATCCCCTTTAACCCCCAGACCTATAGTCAATGGAAAGGATATATAGTGTTTTCTATGGTTCGCCTTATTGTCATGGATTGCTACACCGATAGCAAATTTCTCATCTTCCTTGAGTTGAACATCCTGGGAGTCGCCTGTATTTAACTTCCTTTTCAGAACCACAGCGTATTTACCATCACCCCATTTGGCATCAGATTTTACATCCGCTTTATCATCAGCTCTCCTGTCATTAAATATCCAGCCATCTTCGACTTCCGCATTATTGCCTTTAAATTCTATTTC
>MGQA01000019.1:23652-23942 GCA_001797665.1 Deltaproteobacteria bacterium GWF2_42_12
TCTTTTAAAAGTCTTTTCAATTCATCATCACCCTTCATAGCTGCCCATCCATTATCTCTCGCGTAATAAGCATAAAGCCTTACATCCTCCCTTTTGAGAGAGCTATAATACGGGTGCTTTCTAACTTCATCCTTTGATGGGCTAGCAGGCATAGAATTTAAGTCACTATGGCAGGCTATAAAACATCCGTATCTTTTAAAGAAATCCTGTGTCCTGTTGAGTTGAACCGCAACTCTATCAGCAAAACCCTCGTCTGCTATTTTAGGGTTATTCCAACTTGCGCCGGTTGA
>MGQA01000019.1:23991-24136 GCA_001797665.1 Deltaproteobacteria bacterium GWF2_42_12
AGACTCAAGTTGATGAAACCCTTTTTACCAGATAACGGCTCTGGTTCAAAAGCCTTTTGGGATTTTTTCATCCTGAGTTTGCCGGAAGCAATATCATCAGCCCTTAGATCAAACTCTCCGCTTTTACTCAGATGACATTCCGGAC
>MGQA01000020.1:0-3798 GCA_001797665.1 Deltaproteobacteria bacterium GWF2_42_12
GGAGCTATATCAGCGCTGTCTGCTGGAAAGCTCTGACTGCTCTCTACATCCTGCGGAGGAGGTGTTAGCGGTTTATCCATCCTGGGTACCCCTGTGGATTTAATGGCTTGTTGGTTAACAGGCGGAGGGGTAGGAGGTTTGTCCTGCGCCCAGCCTTGCTTGGCATAGCCTGTTCCAAGCAGGCCTGCCAATATAAAACAGATTATTGCAAGCCATAAATGATTTCTTTTTTCTGCCTTCATAGTTTTTACCTCCTCGTAATACAATTCAATAAATCCTATTAACAGTATAAGTCATAACCTTATTATCTAATCTGGCAATGCAAGTCAAATGTTTTTTATATATGTTTTTTATATATAATTGCCAATCCACTGACCAAAGATAATACTGGTAAACCCTGCATCCGTAGCTACTTGAAGATAATAGTTGGTGGCATCAGTTACTTGAGTCCATCAAAACTGGACTACTGTTTCGCCTGCATTTGAGCCGTTGGCAGGAGAGATGAGTGTTGGAGGATTTGGGACTGCGGCAAAGGATATATCTCTACCGCCAAATATAAATATTGCCAGTACGGCAAGTATAGACAATTTACAAAAGCTGTGTCCTCTATCCATCTCAAGGCATCCTTATGTTATCTTCACAGTTTTTACCATTTCAATCGCAGATACTTTTTGCGTCTGGCTTGTACAGTTTGTAGGTTGGGTTGAGCAACACGAAACCCAACAATCCATTGCAAAGTATTGATAAACCCAACCCAACCTACCTACTAACAACGAAAAAATTGTTTTATGTTTTATAAACATAAACACCCCTGTTTTTGTGTTTGTAATAATTTTCCTTAGCGTTTTCAGAATCAATTTGCATAAAACAGCCGTTTTACCGTTCCTGCCCTATAGGTAATGGAACAAGGATTGGCGGAGGCACCGGCAGTTTCTTTTTAACCTCAAGCTTTACCTTTGAATTTGTTATTTTGTGTCCATTTGAATCAGTAAAATATTTTTCCCCAGTCATCGAGTCATAATGGGTTTGGGTACCATATGGCTTATTGTCACGCCATTCTCCTTCCCTGGATTTCTGTCCATTAGGATGCCAAAAAATCCAGTACCCGCTCATCCCATCATTACGCCACTCACCTTTGGATCTATATTGTCCATTCTCATACCATTCCTGCCAAATCCCTTCTTTCTTATCATATTCATATTTTCCTTGAGACTTCTTATTCCCTCCTGCACAGTGCCATTCAATCCATTCTCCATTTTTCAAGCCCTTGTTGTAATTTCCTGAAACTCTCAATTGGCCGCTTACGCCCCATTGTCTACTTCGGCACCATTCTCGCCACATACCATCATTCTCACCATTTTTTCTTCCACCTTCTTTCAAATACTGACTTCCAAGGATGACCTGTTTGTCTGAAGAATCAATACTAATTTCCCATGCTTCATAACTTGTAGAACTCTCTTTTTCAAATAAAAGTTCTCCACACAAAAGTCCACAACCTGGGGATACGGCTGTTTTTAAAGTAAAAGCTGCTTTCCCTGATTCGTCGCTGATACCAAGGATGCCTTTTCCTGGACAACTGACCTTGATATTTGGTTGAGGAATCAATTCCTGAGACACTATTATTGTTCGGTATTGAATCTCTACATCTTTCCAACATCCACAGAAAGAGCGACCACAATCAAATTGTTCACCAGCATCTTTCCCATAGGCACTTGAAATTTGCGCCATGAAAGTCAATGCTATATAACAGATTACCAATAATGTCGAAGTTATTTGCAAAATGATAATCCTTTAAAACCTAATGGATATGCGTATATCTGCTGTTAATATCAACATAAAAATAATGAGCAGTATTATTTCTTCAATACCCTAATCTCCCACAAGGCAATTCAGTTTTGCACGAGAAAGACGCTATCTTGAAATAGACTTTTTGGGTATGGGCTTATGAGATGGAGAACCGCCTTCCTTCTGCTTTATCTCATACGTGGGTTTTGGCGCATTGGCTGGAGAATCTTTTTGAATTTCTCCCTTTGTCCTACCATGAGACGAAGGGATATTTACAGAATCGGCGGTGCTCTCTCCAACTTCTGCGTTTTGCTCTGTGACGAGAGGATTGGTTGGCGGAAACATATCACCGCTGCCTGATGGCAAGCTCTGGTCGGTCTCTACACCCTGCGGAGGGGGTGTGGGCGGTTTATCTATGCCTGAACCCCCTGTAGATTTAATGATTTGTTTATTAATGGGCGGTGGGGATGGTGGTTTATCCTGCGCCGTGACATAGCCTGTTTCTACGAAGCCTGCCAATATAAAACAGAAAATGGTAATCCATAAATAATTCCTTGTTTTTATCTTCATCTTCCCACCTCCGTTATTATTTGTAAAATAGAACACGAAAACTATCCTGTATATTGACCACCATCATGTCAAGAAAAATAAGAGATGATAAGGGATGAAAAATCTTCTGTGTAATTGCCACTCCATTGGCTAAAGATGTTTTTTAGGATTTCTCTGTATTTTCATCTTCCACTTCCCTACATGTACCCAAGCGAGCGGAGCTTTTGCATAGTATATGCATCTTCCTTATCCTGCGCCCTGCCTGCGCGCTCAGAGGTTTTTGTGGCTTTAAGTTCCTCTATAATCTCGTCAATATTTGAAGCAGTGGATTCTATAGGACTACAGCACGGCACGCATCCGATAGAGCGATAACGTTTACCTTCCCTGCTCAAGTAAAGCCCTGTTATAGGAATGTTTTCTCTTTTTATGTAACTCCAGATATCCAGCTCTGTCATATGCAGTATTGGGTGAATCCTGAAGTGATTATCATCCTCAGTAGTTGATTTATACTGGTCCCACAGCTCCGCAGGCTGGTCCTCATAGTTCCATTTAAAGTTCTCATCCCTCGGTGAAAAGACCCGCTCTTTTGCACGTATGCCATGTTCATCTCTTCGGATGCCCAGCAGAAGGGCCTTAAAACCATGCTTCGCAATTGTTTGTTTAAGGGCATTTGTCTTTAGCTCATTGCAGCAGTCAAGCTTAGACCCTTTAGTCGGCCCCATCTCTGCCTCTACCTGTCCCTCATTCCTTCCGATTATGAGCTCCAGCCCTAACTTCTTTGCATATTCGTCCCTGAATCTGTACATCTCAGGAAATTTATAGGTTGTATCTATGTGAATAACAGGGAATGGAATCTTGCCAAAAAACGCCTTGCGGCAGAGCCAGAGCAATGTTGTAGAATCCTTGCCTACAGACCAGAGCATTGCAATATTCCTGAACTTGGCATAGGCCTCCCTGATGATGAAAATACTTTTGTTTTCCAGAATTGTCAAATGGTCCATAATTACTCCCCTTTCATTACTTGAGCCTCTTGCAAAAGTCCCAATTCTGTCATTCCCGCGGAGTTTTTGAGCGGGAATCTGGTTATAAATGCTTGAAAAACCATATCCCCGATTAAGGCATTCGGGGATGACAAACAGTTTTGCAAGAGGCTCATTTGGTAAAATAATCCAATACAATCCCTGCTATATTCTCTATGTGAAGACGCTGCCCTATCTCTATGCTGTTTGGCAAGATACAATGGGCATCATACTGCGTGTGCATGCCTCTAAAAACCCCTTTGCCAAAAACCCCATCTTTCTTAAATGTGCTTTTCAAATCATATCCGTCATTGGCAACGCATACAAGGTCAGGCCCTTTTTCTTTTAACGGCCCGTGATAGAGTTTGCTTGTCTCATAAACCGCTTTTATTACAGGATTACCATCAGTATCAGCAAGCGATTTAAATGCGTTTCGCAACTCCTG
>MGQA01000020.1:3863-23156 GCA_001797665.1 Deltaproteobacteria bacterium GWF2_42_12
AAAAGCTATTGTTCCTGAATCCACCTGCTCAAAATACTCCTTCTGATTATTTATTCTTAAAAATCCTTTTTCTTTTAAGAAGGAGTTAATATAAACCTCTTGCCTCAATTCTGTGAAACCATGGTCTGACATGGTCATAAACAGCCCTTTGCCATTGGTCTGTTCCATAAAAAGGTTAAATAGCCTTCCTATAATTTCATCCATCGCCTTGTAAAAAGATATGAAAACTTCATGGTTTGGATGCGTTATATCTCGCGCGGCATCAAAGAAAAAGTGGTGCAAACGGTCTGTTTCAGTAATAACACCGATAAACATATCCCATGATTCATTCTTTAAAAAATATTCATAAGCCTGCGCCCGTTTTTCCAAAGCAAGAAAGATCTCTTCAAAAAAGGTATCACGGTGATTTACTGCCTTACTTGAATCAACATCTGAAAGATAGCCAATGGAATTCAGATAATTATATGCTGTATCAGGGTGTGTGCCTTTTTTCAAATCAGGACATACAAACCCTGCTGTCAGTATTCCGTTCAGCGCCATAGCAGGATAGGTTTGCGGGATATTCAGGACAATGGACCTGAGCGGCTTATTAAGTTTATCCCTGTAACTTTCATATAATGTAGAAGTCCTGCCATTCACAGTTCCGCCAAGCATATCCCAGACCGCAGGCCCTTTAACATCACGGGAGTTGGGAAAAAACATCTTGTAAGTGTTAGGAATCAGGTCCATAAAGCCAAATATCCCATGCTCGCCCGGATTCACGCCGGTCATAAAAGATGTCCATGATGTAGATGAAACATCCGGTATTGAGGCATCCATTTGATTTAATCTGTATTCCCTTAACAAGATTTCTTTTAAATTTGGGAGATAACCCTTTCCCATATAATCTTTAAGCAGCGTCTGTGATACGCCGTCAAGCCCGATTACAAGACATTTGGAATTTACATTCATTGGCATGTGCATCTGTCCTTACAAAAAGGTGAAAATATCAGAAGTTTGATACTTTATTATATCCTAAAGCATAATTCAATCTTTTGCTTTTTTTGTTTTACACCAGCAAATGTAATGTTTGACTGCATACCCTTTATCTGCTAAACTCCCTATAATATCTATAAAAATATAAGGAGGTTGTTATGCCAAAGTTTGCTGTTGAAATTCCTATAGATCTCAAAGAGATCATGTCAAAGCACTCCGAAATAAATTGGAACAAGATCATAAGCGATACCCTCTGGAGCTATGCCAAAAAGATCAAACTGCTTGATACCATAACCTCTAAAAGCCGCCTCACGGAGCAAGACATCAATGCCATTGACCATGCGATAAAGGCTAACCTGCTGAATAAATACCAGAAGGCCTGATGAAATTTGTCATAGATACCAATGTCTTGATATCCGCATTACTCAAGGATTCCGTTACCAGAGAGATACTTTTGTTCCCTTCCCTTGAATTCCTGTTGCCTGAATACGCCCTTGAAGAGGTAGATGCCCACAAAGGGGAAATCTCCAAACGGAGCGGGTTGAGCGTAGAAGAAATTGACATTGTGCTGTCAGTCCTATTGGAAAACATATCAATCACCCCGATATCCAAAATAAAACCTTATCTGACAAAAGCTGATAAACTTATCGGTCATATTGACCCGTTTGACATACCATTTGTCGCTCTTGCCCTTGCTGTTGAGAATGACGGTATATGGTCTAATGACAAACATTTTGAAAACCTCAAAGGAATCAAGGTCTGGAAAACAGCCGACCTCATTAATTTTATTTCGTAGGTAAAACCCACCCGACTGTCCTGTGATTGCTTCAAGTTTTGTCATGTTGAGACATTAGTGTCCGGTTAAATTAAAAAAGTTGAATCCCTTGAAACAACCTGATTCTACGGCATCAAGTCGAATCCGTCATTCCCGCGAAAGCGGGAATCCAGGTGGTTTCCGGCATCTTTTAAAGACACTGGATTCCCGATAAAGGCCTCGGGAATGACGTTTATGACAATTTTCATGGCTTTTTCAGCGTATTCAGGTTGCAAACTATGTTGTTTTAACCGGACACTACTGATGTTGAGACATTAAGAAATATCCTCGATATTTTGAAGCGCTACCTTTTTAAAATCTGGCGAGACTTTTTTAAAATCAACGATTTCAAGCTTGTAAAGTATCGGCAGGTTTTCAAGGTCTTCTCTAATCTCATACATTACTTCATACGGAATTCCATTATCCCCTTCTATACCAATATCAATGTCAGAGCGGTAACTGCCTTGAGCAGCTCCCCTTGAGCCAAAAAAGAAAAGCCGGTATCTTTTAATATCAAGTCTTTTGCTGATAATCCCTGATATCACTTTTTTTAATTCCTCAACTGGATAATGTGCTATACTAACGGCAATAAATAAATTGCTGTTACTCTATTTATGTCATGCCCGAATGTTTCTATCGGGCATCCATGTTTTTAATGCTGGATTCCCGATTAAAACCTCGGGAATGACAGGAAAAAATGTCAAGTTATTTATTGCCTTCACTATAACTGCATGTTCAAATCCTTGTCATCGCCCTCGAACCCTCTTCTCTCAATCGGCTAACCTCTAACCTCTAATCCCCCTTTTGTCCTCATGCTGGTTCAATCTTGAAGATTGAACCATAAATTTGTGGTTCAGGCTACAAGCCTGAACCAGCTGTAGAAACATATCCCATGGCTCGTTCTTAAAGAAATATTCGTATGCTTGAGCCCGTTTTTCAAGCGCCAGAAAAATCTCTTCAAAAAAGGCATCACGGTGATTTACTGCCTTACTGGAATCCACATCTGAAAGATAGCCAATGGAATTCAGATAGTTATATGCTGTATCAGGGCGTGTGCCTTTCTTTAAATCAGGGCATACAAACCCTGCGGTAAGAATGCCGTTAAGCGCCAGGGCAGGATAGGTCTGCGGGATATTCATTACAATAGACCTGAGCGGCCTTTTCAGCTTATCTCTGAATCGCTCATGCAGTGTTGAACCTCTACCATTTGTGGTCTGGCCGACTATATCCCAGACCGCTGGGCTCTGGACATCCTTTGAATTGGGAAAGAACATACTATAACTGTTCGGACGAAGGTCCATAAAACCAAATATCCCATGCTCGCCCGGATTCACGCCGGTCATAAATGACGTCCACGATGTGGAAGACACGTCAGGAATAGAGGCATCCATCTGGTGCAGATTGTATCCCTTGGATAAAATCTGCTTCAGATTCGGAAGATAATCTTTTTCTATATAATGGGAAAGCAGGGTCTGGGATACACCATCCAAGCCGATTATCATACATTGAGGATTCTTATTGTTAAATGACATATTTATCAAGCTCCTATCGTATATTCTGTACAGCTTACAGCTAAGTCAAGGGCATTAAAATAGACTAAATAGTTTATTCTATTAAGAAATATAAGTCAATAATCTTCTTGAGTTTTTTGTCTTGAGCTTTTTCTTGCTGTAGGGGAGTTAACGAGGGTCTAAGCTGGAACTATTCCTATTCTCTGCTACTAATAAATCTTTATGCATAAATCCCAGAATTAGATAATTTATAGTATATTGCAAGACCTAATCTATTGGTGCATGATTTACCCTATTAAAACAGAAAGGGACGGACTACCTATCTTAAGCAGCCCCTCCCTCTGTTAGCAAGATCACTACTTCGTCAGATTATTCTCTAAAAGCTCCCAGTTCTGTCGGGTTCCTATGCTGGCGGTTGAAGTTACAGTAAAGGTAAAGCTATCAGAATCCCACACCACAGGATATGGCCCCACATTGCCATAGTAAGTATAGGTACCAAGAGGCGCTATGGCTGGTATTCCGTAGGTCAGGTAAGCACTACCGGTCTGGCCCGCGGATAGGGTTACAGTGTATGGACCAAATAACTCTCCTGTTACCGGATACCAGCTCCCGTTAGGTAATGTCATATATGTCCAGTACTGGAAGGCCTGGGAAAAGAAGGTATTGTTAGTCAGTTTGACCGTATCTCCAAGAGTGCCACCAAGGGATACTGATGTTGAATCAGGAACAAGAGTTACAGTTACATTGGGGAGCACCAGGTTGAATGTGGCTGTCACAGACTTTGCCGCATTCATGGTAACCGTGCATGTCCCCGTACCTGAACAAGCACCAGGACCAGCCGACAAAGATAGAACCCACATCGGATATATTAATATATGAGTTTTTTTGTATCAGTAAATAAGAGTTTTTCAGCAAACTGTTAGTACGGTGAATAAGGTCAGGGAAGACAAACCGTTCCAACATTAGACAACCCTATCGCAGTGATGGGTCTTTACCATCACCAGCAGTACCAGCAGCTCCGGCGCATACCGAGAGCGTAAACGTACCAAAGTAGCCACTTTCATTCCAGACATTTCCACTACCGCCACCCATCCCCCAACTTCCTTCCCAGTATGTTGCCAAACACAAATCGGATGTGGTATCGAGCACTGCAAAATTAAATTTACCGCCACCTAAGAGCCCATACGCTGCCATACAACCACAACCAAGCTCATTGTTTTTATCCCTGCATCCCCTGAGTGTCGCATTTGTACTATCATAGGTGACATCCCATTCCCTGCCAAAGTTATCACAAAGTGTAACTGTAACAGCCTCTGGTGCAGCTGCTGTGGCGAACGCTGGTATAAGTGTAACTAGCAAAAATAACAGCACTCCCAACAAACCTGTTTTCTTTACCATAATTCTACCCTCCCTTTTTGGATTTATCTTCCCTAACCTAAGTGACACTATATCCATCTGCCGGTATGTTGGCAATTGGTCTTTAGTCTATTTTTCATTAGGAATAAGGGCTTAGGACTATTTTCTGATGTTTTGTGGTATCTGGCTAACTAGTTGGAGGGCAACTTTCAAGCGGCTATTAACACCCATCTTTTTAAAGATATTTGTAACATGACACTTAACAGTCTTTTCGCATATAAAGAGTTTAGCTGCAATCTCTTTATTCCTATATCCCTGAGCTATAAATTGGGCGATTTCCTCTTCCCTGCTGCTCAGTCTTTCTTCACAAATCTCAACATGTAGTGATCTGTTAATTAAGTTGGATATTACTTGTCTTCCAACCCACATCTCTCCATCATTTACTATCTTGATAGCTTTAATCATGTCATCGGATGATGTCCATTTTGTCAAATATCCATAAATACCTGATGAGAGTAACCCTAATATAGTCTGCTCTTCAAATTGGTCTACCAAAAGAAGGATTTTTACCGATATTTGATTGGTCTTTAAATAATTAAAAAATTTCATATGTTCCTGTTTAAACATATCCAAATCTATTAACATAACATCAGTTTTACAATCCTTGATAATACTTAAAGCTTCTGCAACTTCTGCACTACTTCCAAGTACTGTTATTTCCTTTGAATTTTGCAGGATTTTCTTTATCCCGTCACCAAGGATGGCATGCTGAGTAACAATCATAACCTTGATATTTTTACTTATACAGTTCCTCAATTTCATAGGCAATCCCTCTATAAAACAATTCAGGTTAAAATAATAGTTTGGATGAGACTTCTTGTCTTTATAAGTTATGTAGCTATTAGCCCATCGCTATCCTTAATTATAAGCAAAAGCAACGAAAATCTATCTTCAGAACTACCTGAAAGACTAATATCATTGTAAAACATGCAATGAAAATCAATACTTATTGTGCTACAAAAATCAAATGAACCTCCGCCGACAGGAGTCGGCGGTTTCTTTGGTTACAATTCTCAATTGAGCCATTTCGGATTGCCTATACATCACTAGACAGAAGTCTGATATTTTATCGGCTTAATAAAACTAGAACAACAATCTTTGCTTCATCTGCGTAAAATCATATCCAGTATACACACCGTCTTTGAAAATAATATGCAGCAAAAAACCGGTCTGTTTCGCACGCCCAATAGTAAAACCTGGTATAGGAAGTCCAACAAAAGTATTAACTGTGGATTTATATACATATATCGTGATTTTTTCATAGGGCTTATTCAGAATATCCTCTGGCTCACCAAGATTTTTTTCCACCTCTTCCTTTGTGGTCTTGCCGATTTGAAATTTACTTAGATCCTCAATATTTACATAGTGACCGTTCCATGTTATAGCACACCCATCAAATATCAAGATAACTAATAACAGATACCAAAAACCGTATTTTGTGCCAAATTTTCTACAACCACCTTTTTTAAAAATCATGCCCTCTCCTAAAGTGAACCCCTCACCAGCCTAAAGGCTGGAGCTTCGGGCTAAGCACATGACGGATACTAATTACCGACTTTAAAAGTTCTGGGTTTTCCGTCAATTTAATAAATTTAGAGGTTTTTAGTATCAAGTCATGGTTATCTTCCTTACTAATTCTTTGCATGAGTAATATAAAGAAAATCCTTCTTTCAACGCTACGTTAAAAGCTAACTGGGTAGTCAGATGCATACTTCCCACTCGCCTTATTGTATATAGATTTTCTTTGTCAGGATTTACTGCAACAGCTCCAATGAAACCTTCTTCTTTGAGAACTCGTATAACCCTTTCATCAAACTCGCCATAGGGATAGCAGAATATGTCACATCTCTTATCTAATTTATCTTCTATAGTAGAACGGCTCCTCTTGATCTCATCTCTTATTCTATTATTAGATATTAAAGGTAGATGTGGATGCGTTGCTGTATGAGGCTGAAAATCAATGCCATAGCCGCCCATTTCCGTTATCATCTCCCATGTAAGCATTGGAAAGTCCGGTATATCCGATCTCTTATCCCACGTGCATCTCTTTCCAATATAATCCGTTGCCAAAAAAATGGTCGCAGTAAATCCGTTTTTTCTAAGAATTGGAAATGCCACATCATAATTATTCCGGAAACCGTCATCAAAGGTTAGAACAACAGCCTTTTCAGGTTCGGCTTTGCCATTTTTCCATATATCTGCTATCTCGCTGAATGTTAATGTTCTATACCCGCCCTCTTTTATAAGTGCCATCTGATTCTCGAAAACATCCTTCCCTATGGAGATACAGGAACCACTTTCATCAACAGAATGATATATGATAACCGGGGTGCGTCGTTTAGGAAGTATAGCACTTACGCCATATAGACCTAACATCAGCCCATGCTTCAGAAAGTTTTTCAGATTATCTTTGAACATATTTTGGGGTATTTTCCTTTTTAATCATCTTCTGACTCATTCTTTACATCTCATGGCACTATTGTATAAATCACGATATCCTCATCAAAACTTGCAGACGGAACCGACACCCTGCCGACAAGTTGATATTCTCCGAGCGCAATATTCGAAGGCACTGTTATAGAATAATCCTGCGTGAAAACCCCGTTTCCAATTAAAGTAAGGCTACCGCCTATTATGGCAGCCTCGCTGCCGTTTGGAAACACAGCTACAACCGCTGCGCTGACTGTTTTAGCAGTTAACTGCGTATTTTGAATAGAGACGTTATACGCTATGACACCGCCTCTCGGAACTGTGGTAGAACCTGTAGGAGTCACCTCTATAGTCACCTGCGGAGACGGCAACAGAATCGCATTATTGATGTTTAGCCTGCCGCCTGTAAGCACAGGCAATCCCTTATAATCAGCACCCTTTAATATCCTCCATTTTATTTCATTGTTTGTCAGACTTGGGTTATATCCCATAAGCAGAGCAGCTGCGCCCGCAACATGAGGTGTTGCCATAGACGTCCCATCAAAAAAACTGTAGGTGTCGTTTGGCGTAGTACTGAGTATAGAAACTCCCGGAGCAGCCAGATCCACTGTTGCAGTGCCATAGTTGGAAAACCAAGCCCTCGTATCAGCATGGTCTGTAGCTGCAACTGCGATTATATTGCTCAGATTGTAGGCAGAGGGATAGTTGGGTGTAGTATCAGTATTGACGTTGTCATTTCCAGCGGCTGCAACGAATACGCTTTTAGAAGCCCTTATTGCATCATATTCTGCCTGACTGTATGGGCCGCCGCCGTAACTGTTATTTGACACCCTCACACCCATCATTGCAGCGTAATCTATTGCATTGATAATGTCGGCGGTTGTAGCTGAACAGAAGATAGAAAAATAAGTCTTAAATACCTTAAGCGGCATAATCTTCACGTTCCAGTTAACGCCTGTTACCCCAATCCCGTTATTTCCTTCGGCGCCGATTGTCCCTGCCGTGTGTGTCCCGTGTCCGCCGCATACAGCTTCCTCATTGGGGTTGTTGTCATCCCTTGCAAAATCCCACCCATTCACATCATCGGTATAGCCGTTGCCATCGTCATCTATTCCATTACCTGCTATTTCATTGGGGTTTACCCAGATATTATCCGTCAGATCCTCATGATTTTTATCAATACCGGTATCTATATCTGCCACAACTACATTCGCACTGCCTGTAACAGCATCCCATGCCTCAGGCGCATCTATGTCAGAATCAGGGGTTCCACCACTCTGTCCGGTATTGTTCAACCCCCACATTTCAGAGTATCTTGGGTCATTCGGTGCAGCATTGATATAACGAAGATAATTAGGTTCTGCATACTCAACCTCAGGCAGTCCTTTCAAAAAGTTTACAATTCCTATGGCAAACTCAGCAGACCCCTTAAGATGCCATACATCTGCAAGTCGAAACTTCTTTAAAACCCTTCCATTGGCACGCATAACAACCGCATCTATTTTATCCGGACTTACACCGTCCTTAAACTTGACAAGGACCTCATCAGGTACATACTCCGGCCTGTCATGGGGTTGAGCCTGTCCAGATTTTGCACCAGCAAATACCAACAACCCCAAAACTAGTAGAAATAAAAATACCGCTTTTGTCACTCTTGTGCACATATTGCACCCCCCTTTTTTTAATGCGTATTATCCCAGAAAAATTTATATATCGCAGCCACACTCATGACATTCAAGGGTGATACCCAATCTGACAGATTCTGCATACCGGGCAGTTTGTAATGGTCAAACCCAAAAAAATCGTAGTAAATAATATTAGTCCTGTATAACTTTGGTATGTTCCATGGATTGGAAAAGTTGGCATCATCACCCTCAACCTCATCACTTGGGAAATAGTCTGTGTGATTGTTTATCTTTGTAAATAGTTCTGCAAAATCCGTAAAATTCCGATTTCCTATATAACCGCCCCAATATGCCCACACTGCGCTCTTTTCATCGTATTTTTCATATCTGGGTCTGCCTGTATTAGGGTCTATGCCAGGTTCATACACCTCCTCAAATTCATCGTCATCAAAGGGTATTCCGTGCATATCACTGTGCACATGGGCAGGGGTGAGCATATCTTCAATCAGATGGGCTATTCTTCCTACATATTCATAGGCTGTAATCTTATCCGGATAAGGCAGTCCTATGCCAAGATACAATTCCACAGCCCCTGGATGGTATTCGCCATCAGATGTCCACCCTTCCCAGTAGGCCATTGCCTTTTCATAGGCGCTTTCCACATAATTACTGGTAATCAAGGGAATATAAAGCCCAGTGCCTGACAAACCAGAGTAGAACGGATGATTGTCGTAATCAAGGAAGTGATGGATATAGAGAAACGGCCATGTTTCACCGTAGACCAAATCAGGAGGATAATCTTCATTGTATGAACCATCTATAAGCTGCTGTCGGTAAAGGCTCAATTCCTGATATAATGGCGAACCAACTGGAAATACATCTTTAGCATTCTCCGTATAGAAGGTATGGGCTGGCAGACTGTGCAGAGGGATTGGCATAGGTGTGTCATTTTTTATCTCAAACTGCTCTACCTTTGAATAGATCAGCCCCCCAATGCCCGATATCAAAATAGCCAGTGTAAATCTATTTTTTTCTTTGTCATACAGCAATTGCCGGCCTCTGAGGTCGGTTTGCATTTCAACTTTCATCGTGTTATCTCGTCCAAGCAACTGCACATACATTTCGCCGACTGCTGACTCCGACATATCCTTTCCATAAAACCGCTCAAGTGATGGATTCAGAACCGCAGAGACCTTAATATTATTAAGGTCTTGATTGCCGTTATTTTTAAGCTCAAAGTTAATGCCAAGCCCATTATCCCTGAAAAGCACAGCAAGCTCGGTAACAGTCACTGATGTTACTGGAATAGAACTTACTGGAATGTTGACAAACCTCTCTCTATCTCCAACAGCAACCTTTACATTGTAGCTGTATTTACCCGGATAAGGAGGCGCATAAAAGGGAATATCTATCTGATTGAGCGGCAGAGGAAAACCGGCAGGGATATCTTTTGAAGCTATCTCTTTCCCAAATACATCGGAAACCTTAATTGGCATCCCATGTGTTTGCAGCGATGAGGAAGTAAGATTGACGCGCAACGCAACTTTTTGCCCTGGCTCCGGTACAGACGGGTAGACGGTAAGTTTAGGCTGATAATCAAAGCTGTCGGACGCAAATGTATAATTCAAAGACAAATAAAACATGACAAAAAGCTGAACGAATATACTGTACGTCTTAAACATTCGCCCTACCAAAACGCATCTATTTTGTTTCATATTTTTTAGCCCAATCAAACAAGATGTTATATTAAATACTTAAAGCTATCCTTTAATAAAATTTTAATATCAAATATAATTCTCACAAGACAAAAATATGCATCTTAACTTCGATAGAATTAAGTTTAATCTCTCATTGTTGTATTGTAGAGGGCATCGTAAAATATTCATGGCTGAGCCTGTTCTCAAAAATTCGCATCTTACTGAAAGACGTAGACTCCGTCTAATTCGTCAGTCAGATAAATATACCCCCCATATTTTTGCACTGAATGTGCTGCGTCTCCTGTTTTATAGTAAGCAACTGGAAATGGGCTGCCTATATTCGAGATATTTAAAACCAAGAGGCCGCTTCCTTCATTTGCTAAATAGGCCATGTCCCCTTCGACATAGACTCCATGAACATATGCGCCTGTCTTATATGATCCAACTTCCAAAGGCTGCTGCGGATTGGAAACATCAAATATCCTTAGGCCATTTGGCCCATCTGCCAGATATAAAAGATTACCTATAACCTGAATGGTATGCGTTTCTCCGGGCGTATCAACATAACTTAAGAGCAATGGCTTAGCCGGGTTAGATATATTCAAAATGGCAAAACCACCGCCATACGCACCTACATAGGCATAAATACCTGATACATAAACACCATGAATGATATTTCCTGACGGGTTAAATTTCCCGACCTCCAAAGGTGCATAAGGATTGGAGACATCAATTATTCTTAGCCCTCCATTCCAGTCACCAACATATGCATAGCTGCCGGAAACGTATATATCATTAGCAATTCCGGGTGTATCTAAGAAACCTACTTCTACCGGCGAAGATGAAGAGCTTACATCTATGATTCTCAGCCCGGCCTCCTTGTCTGCAACATAAGCATATGGCGGGACAACGTAGACCCCGTGCGACCGCCCATTAGTATTATACCTCCCCATCTCAACCGGTTGAGTCGGATTTGAAATGTCAAATATGCGCAGCCCTCCTTCCATATTAGCCACATATGCGTGGTTATCTGTAACAAAGATAGTATCTGCATAAGAGCCAGTCTCATACATCCCGGCATATTGCGGTAAAGTTGGGTCTGTTACATTAATCTTTTTTATTCCGCCGACATCATCAGCTATATACGCAAAATCCCCTAAAACAGCGAGCGAATGGGCTGTAACATTGACATCAAGTCTGCCAAGTTCCCGCGGAGATGAAGGCTGAGATATATCAACGATGCAAAGCCCCTCAGCGCCATCGGCTACATATGCATACGGCCATAATATCCTCGTTTCCTCTGCAACACCTGGTGTATCAAAAAAACCTGCCTCAAACGGCTTAGAAGGATTCGAAACATCAATAATTCTCAGGCCGCTTGCCCCATCAGCGATATATGCGTAAGTTCCGGATACATCCACATCGTATCCGGCGCCCGGCGTCTTGTAATAGCCTGTAAGACTGGGAAGCGAGGGATTAGAAATATTTACAATAAGTAGATGTCCTGTCCCCAAAATAATATATGCATAGGGCTGAGAGACAGCGACGCCCACCACTTTTGCGGGTGGGATATACGCCCCAATTTCATAAGGAGAATTTGGATTGGAGATATCAAGTATCCTCAGCCCATCGCTCCCATAAGCCAGATATGCATGATTCCCGGAGATATATACATCAAGGGCCTCTTCTGCCGTATTTAAAATAAACTTCCCTCTTTCAACCGGAGAGGCAGGAATTGATACGTCAATTATTCTGAGACCTCCTTCCCCATCTGCTATATAAGCCATATTTCCCTCAACTACAATGTCATGTATTAATCCAGGGGTGTAGTAATAACCTATAAGGGGGCTATTTGGCCATCTCTCCTTTAATATCAGAAGGGCGCCGCCAGCGCCGGCATAACGATAATTACTGTCTGCAAAAATAGTCATCGTAGGGCCAAACAACATACGGGATACAAGGTTAACATTTTTACCATCTCCGGCGGCAGACCATGCCTCTTCATTACATAACGCTCCCCATAACATTACAATCATTATGATGGTTGTTAAAACAACCCTTACGTTAAAGTGCATAAGATGCCTCCCGAATTTAAATAGATTTGCTCCAAAACTTCCTGTCATCAGAATTCCTTTTATTAATCCAACACTCCCCGGAGCATGTTGATTGGCTTCCCGCGGCATTGTTGTTGATTAAATTTCTTAAAATGCTGTTAAGTTGTTGGGAACGTATATTGCCCAATACGCAGTGACTTAATGCCGGGCAGGGATAAACATCCCCTTCCGGGCTGATGTATATGAATACCTTGCCGGCAGAGCAATGGTCGCCCTCATCAGGAAATTCAAAATTCACAAATGGCGGGGCATGCAATGCGCGCACATTCCCCCGCTCTTCCGCAGTTAGCATCTCGCTCCAACTGCACAACCAGTTTCCAGATGCCATTGGAAAAAGTATGTTAATTTTATCCACGCGCAATTCTTTACCGAGCAGAATAAGATTTCTTAAATCAATCAGACCGCTCCTTATGTCTTCCTTTGAAGCGTAAGTCCATATTGAACACTTAATCTCATTTGCCACTATATAACGGATACCCTTAACAGCCTTATTGAAACACCCATTTAAACCGCGTAGTCTGTCATGCGTCGCAGGGTTAGCGCTGTCTAATGACACATTACACATGTTGAGGCCGGCCCCTTTCAGTCTATCCGCCATCTCTTTGCTTAACATCACTCCGTTTGTAAATAGGGATGCTAAGAGCCCCTTTGTATTTGCATAATCTACAAGTTCTACAATGTCATTTCTCAACAAAGGCTCGCCGCCAAAATATACAGCTTCCATAAATCCGAGGCTGCAACCCTCATCAATGAGTCTTCTATATTCTGCTGTTGTAAACTCTGTCTTACCGTTTTTATTGAGGCTCGGCCCTACAAGACAGTGAACGCAATTACACAGACATCTATTAGTAATGCCTATCCACAGTTGTCTCGGCACCCACGTCCCAAAACTTTTCATCCACTGCCTCCTGAAGAAAAGGTACTTGGTTCTAAAGCTGGTGCCGGTAAGATATTTTATCGTATAAATGACCTCTGTTTTCATATCTTGGAAAGAAATGTCTTATGACCGCTCTGTTTTTATCCATTCAATTCTTCCCTTTCCAAAGAAACCATGTATGACAATAAACGTACGCCAGAGTATGAATAGAGGCGCGTAAATCAAATTTATGTACACATGCCGGCTTGCCCTTGCCATAATCAATCCTGCAAGTGTATAGAGGAACAGGGCTAAAAAAATAATGGCCCATATATAAAAATGTATATCAATGCCATTGTAGTTCGTTGCCATAAACATAAGGAAGAAGAAGATTGTTAGTATAAGAAATAGCGCATACGGCGGTATAAGAAGCTCCATCAAGGCATCGAAATAGGCCATATCCTTCTCTTTAACTCCCTTTATCAGCAATTTCAAAAAAAACCTTCTGAGTATTTGAAATTTTCCAATATCCCACCGAGACCGCTGAATTCTGGATTCTGCGAATGTTTCAGGTATCTCAGCGTAAATTTTTGCATCAGATGCAAAGGCAACCCGTATGCCACATAGGAGCAAAAACATCTCATACTCAATATCTTCAACAATCGAAAACCCTCCCCACCCAAACCTTTCTATAACATCTCTTGAAAAACACATCCCATTGCCCAGAAGATTGGTAGTCCAGCCCAAGCTCGTTCTGCCTGCATATCTAAGATTGCGGCTCAAGGCAAACCCTAAATAAGAAAGGCTCGCCGACGGCGATCTTTCAGGGTTCAGGACATCATAATATCCCTGTATGACTTTATCTCCATTGCAGAGCCTATTATTCATGATCTTTAAGAAATCCGCCATAACAACCGTGTCTGCATCAATAACCACAAAGGCGTCATACTTTGCCAATTTTATATTGCGGAATGCCCATTGTAGGGCATACCCCTTACCCCTTTTACTATTGTCGAACCGTTCCATACAACACATTCCCATTTCCCGCACAATCTTTGCGGTATTATCTGTGCAGTCATCGGCAATCACAATTATTTCGTATAACCCATGCGGATAATCCATATCTTTGAGGCTATGAAGGGTTTTCGCTATCACCTTCTCCTCATTATGCGCAGGGACTATGATACCGAACCTGTGCAACGGCTCGAATTTCACTCGACGTTGTCTTTTCGACAGGATGCTAAATATAGCAAGAAAATAAAGATATAAAATAGAGGTTAGTATAATGATCTCAATAGAAGAAAATAGATGTATTGTCATGATCAAAGCCTTTTATTTTCCTAATGTAGACATCTGCTTTTTATTCTTAGCCTCTTGCACTTGTGCGCCCAGACTCTGTCTCAAAAGATAATATATAAATTCGCTGTTGCCAATAAGATAGCGGCGCCAAAGTCTTTTCGGCTCGATGCAAAGCCTGCACAACCATTCAAAACCGTTATCTACCAAAATTTTAGGTCCCCTTCTCAACCGTCCCGACAAATAATCAAAAAGTCCCCCTACTCCCCAAACTACCGGTACATCAATCTGATGAAAGTTCTTCTCAATCCATATCTCCTGATAAGGAGCGCCGAATCCAACCAATAATATATGGGGTTTCGCCGCTTCTATTATATTTAGAACATTTTGACATTCTTCTTTTCTAAAGTACCCATGATGCGTACCGGCTATCAAAATATTTGGATACATGGCTTTAAGCCTCGTTGCAGCAGTCGCGGCAACTCCATCACCCCCTCCAAGCAAGAAAATGCTATACTTACGTTCGGCAAATTTCCTGCAAAAGGCCGGCATAAAATCGGCTGCGGTTGATCTTCCCGGAAGGTGAAAACCAAATATCTTTGCGCCTATTACAATGCTAATTCCGTCAGAATACAGCATATCTGCTTTATTAAGTATCTCGCAATACTCTCTGTCTTTCATTGCTTTTACAAAACAGTCAGCATTCAGATACATCACCTTGTGCGGCCTTCCTATAGCAACAAACTCCAATATCCTTTCAAGGATTTCGTCAGTGTTTAAAGAATCCAAGGTTATGCCTAAAAATCCGATGGTTTTTCGATCTGTTGTCACAGATTATGCTCTCCCTGTCTCCTCTTCTTAAAGTCGAGGAGATGCCCTATGACAGCCTTTGCGCCCCTCGCAACATAGCTCATGTCCTCCCACCCCCTTATTTTACCTACGTGTCTTAAGATATACCTCGGGGTCAAAAATCTCTGATACAGGCCACGGCACATCTTCATGACATCTTCAGATGACATATCCGGCGTCTTTAAAATAGGCTCTCTCATGTCATAACGGCCATAATCAGAGGGGTCAATGCTAAACCAACCCTGCTCAATGGCCGATTGATACAAGGGCGTGCCAGGATATGGAACAACCACTGTTGCCTGCAGCATTTCAGCGCTGCCGCTCCGCATTAATATTCCGGCAAGGTCCAACGTCCTCTGAACATCATCTCTTGTCTCCCATGGATAACCGACCATAACCGTAAGTTGTATATCGATATCCGCCCTGCTTATTAACTTGCTTTCAGTTATAATTTGCTCAACTTTTACACCTTTTTTGAGTATATCCAGAGTCTTTTGATTGGCTGATTCTAACCCCATCTTTAATTTCCTGAAACCGGCCTTTTTCATCATGCCAAGCAACTCAGAGTTCAAATATCCGTAGCGCATGTTGCATGAAAAGAGGATTTCTTTATTATACCCACGCTCGATCATGCCCTCGCAAAACTTTCGCAGCCAGCCACCGGACGGAAATGTCCCCGTATCATCGAATATCTCCTTCACGCCGTAATCACTTATCAGGATTCCAATCTCGTTCAATACGCTTTCGGGGGTCCTTACCCGGAATTTCGGAAATGTAGTTGTCCATGCACAGAAGGTGCATTTCGCCCACGGGCAGTCTCGTCCAGCAAGTGTATAGAAAAATGGGCTTCTCTTTTTCCACTTTTCGCCATAAAGATGCGCCTTTGTAAGTCTTCTGTCTATGAAAGGAAGGGTGTTGAGGTCACCGCTTAGATCAAACTGCCCTGTATTTCGTATATCTTCGTCTTCCCTGTACCAGATACCCGCAGGCAAGGCTGTGCGGTTTCTTTTCCACATGGCAATGCCAAGCAGCAGGAAATCGTAATCGCCTCCAGTAATAACATAGTCTACCTTTGACATAGCCATAGACTCCTGCGGCAACGCTGTCACATGATCTCCCATCAGTACGGTTTCGCACGAGGGATACTTTGTCTTGATATGATCTATTATTGCCCAATGCTGTTTTACTACCGGGGTCTTTGTTTCAAACGCTATAATGTCGGGCCGCTCAGCATCTATTATCTTAAAAAAATCATCCTTGTTTCGGCGCTCGGCAATACAGTCATTCCATATAACATCAAACCCGTTATTTTTAAGAAGTGTTGCGGCCATTGCCGGCACAAGAGGGTATATGAAGGAAGGGACATGATACCACTGAAACTGCCTGTTCTGAGTAAGCATGGGGCTGCCGCTCCCCTTCAACGGCGGGTAACTTATCATAACTTTCATAAAAGTATCCTTTGAGTTTTTTTATTATAAATAACCGAGCGCCTTCAGTCTCTCCCTTACAGAGTTTGCCTCTGTGTCGCTGTAATTAAATTCTTCTCCGGCTTTTTTTCCCTGCAATTCAATATAAGTTGGTTTATTATTGCCATATGACCCGTCTTCCAAAATCTCGTGTAGAACCCTGCCATCCATAACAGTCGGCACAGGCTGGTCAAAAAGAAAAAGAACAGTGGGCGCTATATCTTCAATCCTTATCCCAGATACAGCTTCGCCTTTTTTCACGTTTTTGCCTGATGCTATAAAAATGCCGTTTACGCGATGCGTCCCGACGTGTTTATAGTCCGAACTGTCAATATTTGGCACTGGTTTAAAATAATCCCCTTGTTCTTTTCCTTGAACAATAGAGGTGTAGTACGAATAATCTTTCCATCCTATAATGAGATCAGGCGCGTTATCTACAAACTCCCCCCTGTAAAGTTCTTCCCGTCTATAAATCTTCTCTATGACGGATTCTCCGGTCTCCGGGTCCCTTAGAATCGTAAGTTTTCCTATTATTTCATCCCTTATGGCTTCATAATCCTTGCGTTCAACAACACCCTCCGGCTCCCGTCCTTTAAGATTGATCCAGATATTGCCATACATCCCCATACTGTATGCCTTTGTCTGTCGCCAGTTGATATCTGAGAAATAAAGCATTGACTCAAGATTATCTCTTGCTCCTGGCATATTGACCTTAATGAAGTTTTTTGCCCACCTTGGAAGCAGACGTTTACAGGCAGTGCGCCCCTTCCCCAATAACTGCATACGCAAAGAATCTTTTCCGCTATACTCTAAGAAACCATTCTTATTAAGCCAGAGATTCAGGGAAAAGAATTTCTTGATAGGCCCAGCGCCATGGTCGGACATAATTATTACAGTAGTGCCATCATCTATTTCACTAAGCAGCCGCCCTATCTCTTTGTCCGCCTGCTCATATATTCTATTGATAATCTCTATACCACTCACACCGTCAAACCGCTCTTCTGTAAAAAACTGGTGTTGCGCCCTATCAATATTATTGTAGACGGCCATAAATAGCTCACACGGATGTTTCTTCATCAAAAACAGACTAACATCAGTCCTGTTCTTATCCTCTTTTGCCAGATCATTCAGATAACCTGCCAGATCGTATCTTCTACCTACCGGTGAGCCGAGATGGATATAATACTTGCCTATATTCCTCTTTATATCGTTAAATATGTGCGGAGGAAATACGCTCCTTTCATCCTCTGAAGGGGCATCCATACCTGAAAGCATGAAGCCATTCACCCTCTCAGGCGGAAAAGTAAATGGTATAGCTACAGCGCCAACTCTTTTCCCTGCCATCCCCAGGATATTAAAGATGCTCTCGCCGCGCCTGTAACTTGCATTCACAAATTCTATTGTATATGAATCTTTCCTGCGTCTCGTGAAATCGTAGATGCCATGTTTTCCTGCATTTGTACCCGTAAGAAATGTAGTCCATGCCTGAGGCGTGATGGGATGTATTGTAGATGTAAGCTCACCCCATACACCATTATCCATTAAGCGTTTTACGTTAGGAAGCCTCCCCTCTGCTATCAATGGTTTGATAACGTCGAAGGTAGCTCCATCTAAGCCGATAATTATAATTTTTTCTGCTCCCATAAGGATATATCTATACCTTTCTAAACGATGCGATAAGCCACATTTTGAATATATTCAGCGGCCTCAAATCAGTTATGCGTTCATAAATCGTGATAGTCGTTACCAATATCTTTGAAAAATTAAAATATGTCATTAGACCATCATATGCCGTAGATGTTCTTTGAAATCCGCAGCGCTTAAGGGTCTTATTCATCCTACCCATAGAATTACACCGATAATATGTAGGAAAGGTATCGCCCTCCGTATCATAAAACAGGTTCTTTTTAATCCACGTCCTCACATTTAGCGGCAGAATTGCGCTTAGAAACATAATAGGATTAAATTTGTTTGGGGTTCGCACCATCAATAAACCTCCGCTCTTCAAAAGCCTATTGAATTCGATAAACACCTCTTGCGGCCTCTCCAAATGCTCAACAACATTCCTGCACACAATCAGGTCAAAAATACCTTGTTTGAACGGAATATTAACGAGATTACCTACCACGCGTAAATCAACTGTGCTATTAAGCTGCAAATCATCAATAGATGCTTCGAGTCCTACAGTTTTATGCGCCTTCAATTTTTCTTCCCCTATAACGCTTCTCTTTCCACACCCGGCGT